>CAVCAX010000183.1:4097-9576 GCA_963599995.1 Coprobacillus sp. CAG:698 | reverse complement strand
ATTTATTAGTGAATAATAAAATTATGGATAAGGCCAAAGAGTTGGATTTGTGTTTGGATGGGGTGAAAGTGTCGTATATGTATAATGACGAGATTATATCCACAGAAAGCGGTGTAAATAGGATTCTTAAATTGAAACCCGGAAATATGGAAATCTCCGCTATTTTATACGATGAAAAGATAAAAAACATATCTGTGTATCTTAAATCAAAATAGTTTCAGTGAAATAGGGCGTTTGGTTCTGTCAAACCGGTGAAAATCAAAATAAAACTATCTTTTCAAAAACTTGTTCTTCATTTCATTTGTTCTTGTTGAAGATAACGTTCATTTGATATAAGAATAATCTCTGGACACCTCTTCTTTCTCCGGAAAGAGGAGGAATCATGCGGGATGAAAGCGATGTCGGATGCAGGTTAACGGTAACTTTTAATAAGGAGAGCAATGAAAAAATCAAAAAAAAGAACAGCGGCCTTGATGGCGCTTGCTGCTGCATTCTTAATGTCTGCACAGAACTCCGAGGCATGTACACGTGCGGTGTATCTCGGTCTGGATAATATGGTGATAACCGGGCGTACAATGGATTGGAAAGAAGACATCATGTCCAATCTTTATTTGTTCCCGCGTGGCGTAAAACGGGTGAGTTATGATAAAGGCGAGGTGGTGAACTGGACCTCCAAATACGGGAGCATCGTCGCTTCCGCCTATGATATCGGTATTTGTGACGGGATGAATGAGAAGGGACTCGTGGCAAGCATGCTCTTTTTGCCGGAGTCTGTCTATACGCGTCCGAACGATACGCGTCCGGTGATGGGAATCGGAATCTGGACACAATATGTGCTTGATAATTTTGCTACAGTGAGTGAGGCGGTGGAAGAGCTGAAGAAAGAAACGTTCCGCATCGATGCGCCTCATCTGCCCAATGGGGCGGCTTCCACGCTGCACATGGCAATAACCGATGAAACGGGCAATACGGCTGTCTTAGAGTATATCGACGGGAATCTGATGATTTATGAAGGCAGGCAATATCAAGTGCTGACCAATTCACCGCGCTATGACCTCCAGCTGGCTGTGAATGATTATTGGAAAGAAGTGGGCGGCTTGCAGATGTTGCCGGGCACCAACCGTTCGAGTGACCGTTTTGTGCGGGCTTCGTTTTATGTACAGGCCATACCGCAGACCGGTGATCCGAAAATAGCAGTCCCCAGTGTACTGAGCATCATGCGGAACGTGTCTGTGCCATTCGGCATCTCTACTCCGGACAAACCACATATTTCGTCTACCCGCTGGCGTTCTGTGGCTAATCAAAAGGACCGAGTCTATTACTTTGAATCGACATTGACTCCTAATCTTTTCTGGGTGGATCTGAAAAAAGTAGACTTTAGTCCGAAAGCCGGCGTGAGGAAACTGACCCTGACCCATGGAGAAATTTATGCCGGTGAAGCAAACAAGGACTTTAAAGAAAGCAAAGGGTTTGACTTCCTGTTCAGATTACCGTGAATGAGGGGGTAAAAGAGAAAGAACAAAGAACTAAGAGGAAGGTGTTTCAAAACGTCCTTTTCGGAAAAATCACGAGGGTGTGTCATAATGCCCAAATAGAAAGATTCACCCCTGCCACAAATACTCGTAGCAGGGGTGGTTCTAAGTCTTGTGCATTTTGATACACCCTTTTTTCATTCCTTTTTCCCATACTCCTTATGGAATTCCACCACCGCTTCGATTCCTTTCCGGAAGATATCCAGTGAGAAATTCTCATTGGGAGAATGGATGGCATCAGATTCCAGTCCGAATCCCATCAATACGGTTTTGATGCCCAGCACCTGTTCAAAGGTAGAGATGATAGGGATGCTTCCTCCGCGACGTACTGCCAACGGTTTTTGGCCGAATGCAATTTCGAATCCTTTTTCGGCTGCCTGATAAGCCGGGAGGGAAATAGGACATACATATCCCTGTCCGCCATGCATCGGGGTCACTTTGACCTGCACCGTTTCCGGAGCGATGGAGCGGATGTAATCGGCAAACAGTTCTGATATTTTGTGATGATCCTGGTGGGGAACCAACCGGCAGGATACTTTGGCAAATGCTTTCGAAGGGAGAACCGTCTTGGAACCCTCACCCGTATATCCTCCCCATATACCGCAGACATCGAATGACGGGCGGCAACTGTTGCGCTCGAGGGTGCTGTATCCTTTTTCGCCGAACAGTTCTTTCACTCCGATGGCGGCTTTATACTTCTCCTCATTGAACGGGATGTGTGCTATCATCTCGCGTTCCGCTTGAGGGACTTCCTCCACATCATCGTAGAAACCCGGCACAGTGATGCGCCCGTCGGCATCTGTCACTTTGCTTATCATGCTGCAAAGCACATTGACAGGATTGGCCACCGCACCACCGAAATGTCCGGAATGAAGATCGCGGTTGGGTCCGGTCACCTCTATCTCCCAGTAAGCCAACCCCCGCAAACCGGTGGTTAATGAGGGCAGGTCGGCACCCAGCATACTGGTATCCGATACCAATATGATATCCGCTTTCAGCAGTTCCTTGTGCTCTTCGCAGAAGGCTTCGAGGCTGGGCGAGCCGATCTCTTCTTCTCCTTCGAAAATGAATTTCACATTGTTCCTTAATAAGTCGTTCCTGACCAGATATTCGAAAGCCTTCACCTGAATGAATGCCTGTCCCTTGTCATCATCCGCGCCACGCGCCCAGATATGTCCGTCACGTATCTCCGGTTCGAACGGCTTGCTCTTCCACAATTCCAGCGGCTCGGCCGGCATCACATCATAGTGGGCATACACGAGCACTGTTTTGGCATTCGGGTCTACAATCTTCTGTCCGAACACAATCGGGTTTCCTTTCGAGGGCATTACGATAGCTTCGTCAGCTCCCGCCTCCAGTAATAATTGTGTCCAGCGCTGTGCACATGCCAGCATGTCATCGTGGTGCTCCGGTAGTGCACTGATACTTGGGATACGGATGAGGCTGAACAAATCATCCATCATCTTCGGTTCGTTTGCTGCGATATAATCTTTGATATAAGTCATGGGAATGGGTAGTGATTAATGGATTAGTGATAGGTGATTAATTACTGACTGGTGACTGGCCACTAATTTCACAGTTGTGTCATTTTGTCCAATAAGTAATAATCGAGTATGGTCATGGCAGCCATTGCCTCCACGATAGGTACGGCACGTGGCAAGACACAGGGATCATGACGTCCGCGTGCTTTCAGAGTGGTGTCGACGCCGTCGATGTTTACGGTTTCCTGTTCCATAAGCACAGTGGCTACCGGTTTGAATGCGACGCGGAAGAAAATATCCTGTCCGTTACTGATGCCGCCTTGAATACCTCCCGAGTGATTGGTACGCGTCTCGATGCGTCCGTTATGGTTGTAGAATACATCATTCTGTTCCGAGCCTTTTTGCTTCAGGCCCTTGAAGCCGTCTCCATATTCAAATGCCTTGGCTGCATTGATGCTCAGCATGGCATTCCCCAATGCCGCATGCAGCTTGCCGAACACCGGTTGTCCCAGTCCGATGGGGCATCCCTTGATGACGCACGTCAGCACTCCGCCGATGGTATCGCCTTCTCCTTTTATCCGGCAGATAAGATCCTGCATCTCTTGGGCTTTCTCCGGATCCGGACAGCGTACCGGATTGGTCTCTATCAGGTCCAGATCGTAGTCCGTATAGTTCCCTTCCAGTTTGATGGGGCCTACTTGCGACGTATAAGCCGTGATGTGAATACCTAACTGGTTCAATGCCAATTTGGCCAATGCCCCGGCTACAACGCGTGAAATCGTCTCGCGTGCCGATGAACGTCCGCCGCCGCGGTGATCCCGGATGCCATACTTCACCTTATAAGTATAGTCTGCATGCGACGGGCGGTATACGTTTTCCAGATTGTTGTAATCGTTGGAGTGCTGGTTTTCGTTCCATACGATAAAGCCGATAGGGCATCCGGTGGATTTTCCTTCAAAGATACCCGACAGGAATTCCACTTTGTCCGCTTCTTTACGTGAGGTAGTGATGGCCGATTGTCCGGGGCGGCGGCGGTCGAGCTCCTTCTGTACGAACTCTTCGTCGATGCTGATACCTGCCGGAAAACCGTCTATGACTCCACCGATACCTTTCCCATGTGACTCTCCAAAGCTGGTCAGCCTGAATATATTTCCAAATGAATTAAACATGATGTTGTATGGTTTAAGAAATTGTATATTGCAAATATAACCATTTATCCGACATCAAAGCACTACCGGCGCCATTATTTATCGTTGTTCCGGTATTGTTGGGGGCTCATGCCGGTGAGGCGCTTGAAATATTTTCCGAAGAAAGACACGTTCGGGAAATTCAGGGATTCTGCTATTTCGTATATCGGCATGTTGGTCGATTTCAATTGCGCTTTGGCATCTACGATGACAACTTCCGAAATAATATCCATCACCGTTTTGCCTGTAACATGCTTTACCGTGTTGCTCAGGTGGGTGGGCGTTATGCTCATCTGTTGTGCATAATACAGGATGTTTCTTTCCTCTGTATAGTGTTGGATAACCAGATGGCTGAATGTCTTGCAGATCTCTTCACTCCTGTTCAGCACCGTTTCGGTCCGTATGGGACGCTCGTGATACATATCGCTCAAGCGGTAAAGGATGGAGAGGAGTATGTATTTCAGGATTTCCGGATTGTATGGCGAATGATTCTTGTAATACACTTTCATCATGAGTGTGAAGAACTCTTCGTAGATGCCGGCAAATTCTTCGGGTAGGGAAAGCACGGGATGGTTTTTGGTAATATAGATCAGGTCGATAATTGAATTCGTCTTGCTTATGCTGTCGATGAATTTAGAAGAAAACACCATGAAGTAGAGCTTTAAATCCCCTTCTATCTCGTTTATCTGTATGATGCTTCCGGGAGAAAGTGTTATGAAGTCGTTCTCTTTGATCGTATAGTTGGATAAATTGATGTTGGCATTCAGGCTTCCCTTCATACATAATACGAAGATTTCTGCTTTAAGCCGGCAGGGATACTGTGTATAGAGCCCCAATATGCTTTGGTCTATATCGGTGTTGCTTCCGATTACAAAGTCTTCGGTTATGTCGATTTTGGGTAATATCTTTTCCATAAATGCTTAAATGTTTGAATGTTTAATGCGCATTGCTCAAAGATACATATAAATTATGAATGGGATCGGATATTTAAGTTATAGGACAAAAAAGTAACAATATATTTCGTTTATTTATGTAATATATAGAAAATTAGACGAAAGAATTAAGTAAAAGGACATGAATTTGCAAGAATAGACCTTGTGAGGATATTTGAAAACGCCGTATTTTGCAACCGGGTTTTATCCCCTCTCTTGTCACGGATACCGATAGAACTGGTGGCTTTGTTAGCAAGGGAGTTTGGGCGTGTTTTCTCTCTTTCTTTTTGGGGAAAGGCAGCCATTAATTAATTAAAAAAACAAAAGTATGAAAAGAGCAATTACGG
>CAVCAX010000183.1:0-4087 GCA_963599995.1 Coprobacillus sp. CAG:698 | reverse complement strand
CAATTACGGCATGTATTTGTGTATGGTGGTTGGGTGGATCTGCCTTTGCGCAGAACTATCAGATTCCGAATTCGGATTTTGAGGTTTGGAATGATGTGAATGAGCCGGGAGACGGGTGGTATTCGTTTGTCTCGGCAAGTGCATCGGGGGGATTGTTAGCTGTGGGGAAAAATCTGGCAAAAGGGTATACTACCAAGATAGACGGACGGACGGGAGCCGGTATACAACTTCGGAGTGAAAGCATTATAGGGAAAAAAGCGAATGGAAATTTGACCAGTGGGCGTATCAACATGGGGTCTACAACTCCTACCCATACCTCCAATTATAATTTTACGGATAGAAATGCCGATACTAACAATTGTCCGTTTGTCGGTTTGCCCGATAGCGTGTCTTGTTGGGCCAAATTCTCGCGTGGCGAAGATAAGGAGTATTCTGCACAAGGAAATTTTATTCTTCATGGCGATATAGATTATAAAGACCCTCATGAATCAGAAGCCAATGTAAGTGAATATCGTATAGCCGATGGCACACTTGAAATCACTCCTTGCGTGGAATGGACTTATTTCAGTATCCCCCTGACGTACACGGAGGCACAATCCGAGAAAATGTATATGCTTGGCTCTTTTACTACCAATCCGACACCGGGTGGCTCTGCAGGTGATGTGCTTCAGATCGATGATGTGAGATTTATCTATAACTCCAGGCTCGAATCGATCACTATTGACGGCATCTCTTTGGAAGGCTTTGACAAAGATACGTATGCTTATGAATTTGATAGCTATGCACCTGCAATAGACGATGTTATGGCTGTTGCTGACGGTAAGGGCGCTACCGTCGATGTGCAACTTAATGCCGGCGTGATGGTGATTACGGTGAAAGGTAATGATATTGAAGACAATGCAGCCAATTTCCATACGTATACTCTCGTATTCAAATGGGATGTAGGATTTGAGCAGAATGCTGCAAGCATCGTGCGTCTGAAGAGTATAAACAGAGGAGTCGCCATTGAAGGTACACAGCTGGGAGATTGCATTGAAATATATTCGGTACAAGGAGTAAAGGTGGGACAGTATACAGCCGATGGCAGCACGGTGATGGTGGATAATTTGTTTTCGAATACTGTTTATCTTGTAAGGATAGGCTCGGATGTGACACGTGTATTGACAAAGTAAGGCGTGTTCTGATATATTAAATTGTTGAAGTAGGAGAGGTGTGGTTCAGTGAAATGGATCACACCTCTTCTTGCATAATGACTTATTTTTTAATGAACTTCACGGCTCTATTCCCGATCTTAATCAGATAGATGCCTCTGGACAAATGAGATACATTGATATTGTCCGTCATGATGATTCCCGACATCGTTTGTACACTGGTGAGATTGAATATCTCATATCTCTGGCTTTCTGCTCCTTTTATGATAAGGGCATCTGTGGTAGCATCATAATAAACAGGATACTTGTTTCCTGCCGGAGTATCGGTGATGCCGGTAGAGATATTGGTCCCTTCAAAACCGACATGAATATCCATATCTGCATCATCGGGAATTACATTGAGAGACAATGCCAATACCTTGTCCTTGATGGTTGATTGTTCCAGGGAAACCTTCACATTACCTACTATATCCAGGTTCAAGTCAACCGTTTTGGGCAAAAGATTGATTGTGCTTCCCTCTTTTTGCAGTTCGACTTCCGGAACCGTAATATTTCCCAAGGATATACCGCTAAAAGAGAAGTTTCTGATTTCCAATGTGGCATGGGTATCATCGGATGCTGTCAGATATACATTTTCCTGAACCGGTGACATGGTTGTTGCATCAACCGTGATTGTTAACAGCCCCTTATAGATTCCTGCTGCTTCTTGGCTTGTCTGTGCATGAGCAGGTAAAGACATCGCAATAGCTATAAATGCGACAATTGTTGAAAGTAATTTTTTCTTCATAAATGTTTTTTTTAATTGTTTATTGGAGTATTTAGAACACATAACCGAAGCCAATGTTCGCATAAATGGGATACATGTTAAAGGTTATGGTTTCAAAATCTTTTTTGAAAATAGGGACTACTCCCCAGGTAAGGTTGGCGGCTACATTCAGATGCGAGAAAGCTCTCCATTGTGCTCCTAATTGCATGCCGCACTGAAAGCGCCTTAAATCATCACCGAAATTGTAGGTGGCGGCTTTTACTTTTACTTTTTCTCCGGTGGGGTCTCCGTCTCTTAAATAACCGTCATAAGCATCTCCGAAAAACTCTCCTGATGTGACGTAAGAGAACCAGGGTCCTAATTCAAGTTCCCATCGTCTGCTGACCTTGTATATTGCTAAGACAGGAATTGTCAACAGCGATTGTTTGATGGTAGTTGTTACGCCTCCGGTCCATTGTCCTTCCATTTCACCGCCATCATTGGCGATCATTCTCATGTGATAGTTCTTTACGGTAGCATCGGTCTTCATTCCTTTGCTCTCCAATCGGATTCCCGCACTGATTCCCCATCGGGTATTGAATGTTTTCACTACATCGCCTTCTATGGAAAAAGCGGTGGTGGGATTGAAACTGTTTATCTTTCTGATTTCTGCAGGAAGGGGGAGCGGGGAAGTACCTCCTATATTGAATCCGGCTTTTAACCGGTACTCCAGTCCTATCGTCAGTGATTTTAAGATGTTTTTGTTACGCTCTTCCTGGGCTTCGATCACGTTGGATACAAGGAAGCAACACATAATTATGAGGGTTAGTCTCTTTTTCATTGGGGTGTCAATTAAGATGTTTTTCTGCATTTTCTATATCCTCTAATTCGATTTTAGCCTCATCTATAATGAGGGTACTTCCGATGGCTCCTCTGAAATAGCCTCCTTCGGCACTGGAAGAGAATACGACTGTTGTATAGTATTTTCCGGTTATCAGTTTGGACGGATCGACTGTCTGGCGATATTCAAAAGGGATGGATACGTATGTGTACTCCGAGGCGGGTTGGGCATTGTCAATACGTGCAATGGCTATAATGCAGGGATCGTCAAATCGGATGGAGCCGTCTAATATTCTACCGTCTATGGGCTCATAAAGGATGGCGTATAGATCAAAAATATCTTGTTTCCCGATGACTGGGTTCCGGTCTTCGTCTTTAAAGACTTCTCCGGGCGTATATTTATACCATGCACTCAATGCTTTGGGCTTTTTGTTGGGACTGTAAGCTATGGGTAGTCCGAAACGGGTTGATTTTAATGCCTCTTCGCGACCGTTACCGGCTGATTTCGCATCGAAAGAACCTATGAATAAATTTCCGGCTGCTAACGGCATGCCAAGGCTGGCGCCCCAAAAGCCGGTATCCTTGGTCTCTAATTTCACTCCTTTTCCTTTGTAGCCTATTTCATAGGATACCGTCGGGTATATAAGGGGATTACTGAGCCTCTCTTTTTCGGGGGTAACGTATCCTGTTAAGGAATAGCCGTTGTTGGCTGTTGCCCAGATTAACTGTTTTTGCCCTTGCTCTGAAATTTCGTAGAATTCATGCCATTTTTTGCCGATTGTGCCAACCGGCTCTGTCGTTTCCCAATGTTCGAAACTGAAGTTTAATTTAATGTCGGAAATATCCACATAAACAGTATATACTTTCTTCCATTGTCTGTCCTCTGATGTCACAACGTATGTTTGCGGGGTTGAGAAGTCTCTTACTGTCTTACTTGCCGGTTCGATAGTGGCGCCGTCTGTTAGTTCGAACTGGGGTGCGAATCGGGTAATGTCGATGGTGGATTGTGCCATGATAATAACTGTATTGTTGTTAATGATCGGAGGCATCTTTAATACTGAAGGATCGGAGACTGTACAAGATTCGATATCGGCTTCTGTATTCGCGGCTTCATCCTGAATGCATGAGTAAAAACTTAAACAAATGCATACACCTATTGCCAGGTTTTTAAATTCCATTCTATTTTAATTATTGATTATGTATTAATGAAAAATGCATTGAAAATTAAGGTGTAAAGTTAAGCTTAAAAATCCACGTGCCAAATTTTACCTCGTCTTTTTATGTCCTTTTGTGTCGTTTCTTGAAGAAAATATTTTTGAAAGCCGGTACGGTAGGTCTATTCCTTTTATTT
>CAVCAX010000182.1:0-3459 GCA_963599995.1 Coprobacillus sp. CAG:698 | reverse complement strand
TAGACTTCATATATTTACTGGATAGTCTATCTACGGTCTTTAACATAAGTAAACCATATAACACCTTTTCTTACGCACCTTTATTTAAGGTGTCGAAAAAGTCTTTATAGTAGTTCTCGTATGCTATTATCTTTCTTTTCATGTACAAGAATACATAAAGTTTATCAATTGAGCAACTTCCAAGCAAATATTCTCATCTTTTTCCTTAAACCCTCTTTCTTTCCTATGACTGTCTGAAGCGAAACAAGAGAATACCACATTAACCTTATTTAATATCATTGTAATAGTATAAAGTGCAGTAAAAAGTACATTTGTGCAAAATTAGAATGAACGAATAGCAAAAAAGAAGTATTGCAATCAATTTTAGCCATGCCATGAGCCGGAAAAAGAATCAAAAGAAAAAGAGCAACAAAAAGCATTATCACATAGGATGCATTATTACTATTATAGTTTTAATACCTGTTCTTTATGGTTTATACCTTTATCTTCAACAACCCGAGACACTCCCCCCTCCTCCGGCCAAGGAAGTCGCAATTCCTGCTACACCTGTCCGCCAGACGATGCCGACAGCCGAAGAACTTGCAATGCCACAGATGATTGTTCCCAGAAAAGAACAAATCATTCACCATATCGGATATACCGTTTCCTATAATGAGAACCTCCGCCTGCCCAACTGGGTTGCGTATGAACTGACGCGCCAGGAGACACAAGGCAATGCCCAAAGAACAAACCGCTTCATTAGCGATCCTTCAGTAAAAGGTGTCATTGCCACCAACAGCGATTATGCACGTTCGGGATATGACAAAGGACACATGGCTCCAGCAGCCGATATGAAATGGAACGGCACGGCAATGAAAGAATCATTTTACTTTAGCAACATGTGCCCGCAACATCCGGAGCTGAACAGGCGCAAATGGAAAGACCTGGAAGAAAAAGTGCGGGATTGGGCCATTGCCGACAGCGCCATTATTATAATCTGCGGACCTATTATAGAAAAGGCACCACAGAAAATAGGAAAAAACAAGGTAACAGTTCCGCAAAAATTCTTCAAGGTCATTTTATCACCTTTCACCGCATCACCCAAAGCCATTGGATTTCTATTCAAAAACGAACGTTCCGTATCCCCACTCGCAACTTACGCAGTCTCGGTGGATAGCATTGAAACACTGACGGGAATGGATTTCTTCTCCCCGTTGCCCGATGAATTGGAAAATAGAATAGAATCACAGGTAAATAGTGACCAGTGGGGACTATAGTTCGAACCGAATTCTGATCTCACCCCCTCTAAGAAGCGTCAAGACTACCCCATAAAGAAGAGTGCACTTGATATTTTTTATCACACCGGCATATAAATCGAGATTTATATCTAAATTTGATGAGTTTTTATAATATGAACACCTTTCTATGGACAAGAAAAAGAAAAAAATCCTTATCGCCCTAACGGCTGTCTGCTTTATACTCTGCATAGCAGGAATCGGTATCTTCTATTATTACCTCCTGTATCCGCAATTTCATCCTGCCAAGACTGTTTATGTGTACGTGGACCGTGACGATACGGCAGACTCCATCTACAACAAGGTTAAAACGAAAGGACATCCCGGCAACCTTACCGGATTCCGTTGGATGGCGAAATATCGCAAATTAGAGAAAACCATCCACACCGGCCGCTACGCCATTCGTCCCGGAGAAAATGTATACCATGTCTACAGCCGGATATCCCGCGGTTATCAAGAGCCGGTCAACTTGACAATCGGCAGCGTGAGAACGCTCGACAGACTGGCACATAATGTAGCCAAACAATTGATGATAGACTCCACCGAAATTGCAACCCTGCTATTCGATTCCACCTTTCAGCAAAAAATGGGATACGACAAAGAGACGATGGCATGCATGTTTATTCCCGAAACGTACCAGGTGTACTGGGATATGAGCGCAGACAGCTTCTTCGAACGCATGCAGAAGGAACATCAAAAATTCTGGAATAACGAACGTCTTGCCAAAGCGCAAGCCATCGGAATGACCCCGGAAGAAGTGTGCACCCTGGCATCCATCGTAGAAGAAGAGACCAACAATAACGGGGAAAAGCCTATGGTGGCAGGGTTATACATCAACCGGCTGCAAAGAGGTATGCCGCTTCAGGCAGATCCCACCATCAAATTTGCATTGCAAAACTTCGGATTAAGAAGAATCACCAATGAGAACCTGCAGGTAGAATCGCCATACAATACTTATATAAATACCGGACTTCCCCCGGGGCCGATCCGCATACCTTCCGTCAAAGGTATAGACAGCGTGCTCAATTACACAAAACACAATTATATTTATATGTGCGCGAAAGAAGATTTTTCGGGCACTCACAATTTCGCGTCCAATTATGCCGACCATATAGCCAATGCCAGAAAATATTGGAAAGCATTGAACGAAAGAAAGATTTTTAAGTAATTCAGTAATAAAATGATCTTAAAAATACCTCTTTCCTCTATAAAGAAACTTTTTATATCCTCCGGTGTGGAAATCTCGTGATTTTCATCTAAATTTGTCCAAATAAACAATAGAACTGTGACTAACACCAATTAAAAAAGATATATGAGCAAGCAACTCTTACTTGGCGATGAAGCCATTGCACAATCCGCACTGGATGCCGGACTTTCAGGCGTTTATGCCTATCCGGGCACCCCTTCAACTGAGATAACGGAATATATCCAATCATCTCCCATCACAAAAGAACGGAACATACACAGTCGTTGGTCCACCAACGAAAAGACGGCTATGGAGGCTGCCTTGGGAATGTCATTCGTAGGCAAACGGGCACTGGTCTGCATGAAACACGTCGGCATGAATGTAGCAGCCGACTGTTTTATCAATTCAGCAATCACCGGTGTAAAAGGCGGACTTATCGTCGTTGCTGCCGATGATCCCAGTATGCACTCCTCCCAAAACGAACAGGACAGTCGTTTTTACGGTGACTTTTCATTGATTCCGATGTATGAACCGAGCAATCAGCAAGAGGCTTACGACATGGTTTACAGCGGATTCGAATTTTCTGAAAAGATAGGCGAACCGTTATTGATGCGTATGGTTACCCGCTTGGCACACTCCCGTTCCGGAGTAGAACGAAAAGCTCCGAAGCCGCAGAATGAGATATCTTTCGGAGAAGATCCGCGCCAATTCATTCTTTTGCCGGGCAATGCACGCAAACGCTATAAAGCATTATTGTCACGTCAGGACGAATTCATCAAAGCATCCGAAGAATCTCCCTATAACAAGTATACCGACGGCCCGAACAAAAAGACAGGCATCATAGCCTGTGGCATCGGATACAACTATCTGATGGAAAACTATCCGGAGGGCTGTGAATATCCGGTGTTGAAAATAGGACAATATCCGCTGCCAAAAAAACAATTAATGCAGTTGGTAGAGGCCTGTGATGAAATTCTTGTCTTGGAAGACGGCCAGCCG
>CAVCAX010000181.1:5508-16269 GCA_963599995.1 Coprobacillus sp. CAG:698 | reverse complement strand
TAGAGGAACGACTCGTTCCTCTACGAGAAACCATAAGAGTCTCTACGGGGAAAGTGTTTTTCTTTTGGGTGGGACTGCTTTCCACGCTAACAGCCAACAAAAATGAAACGATTCCCAAACAGAGGAAAGAAGAGCATATACTCTTTTCTAAGACAAATAGCCAATAAAGCACGGGAACAGCAAGCTCAACGACATTCAATCACTCAGATTGGTATCTTGTTGAAATATCCTGTTTGTGAATGCAGAAGTTTTTCAGTATCAACGCTACCTCTTGCTTTAATAAAGGGATTCTGTAGAAACTAAAATACCATATTGACATTTTGTAAAAAGCATCTCTGTCTTTATGGTATCCGGTACGAGAATAGGATTCCAGGCCGCCTTATCTTTATCAGATAGCAATAAAAAATCGGCTTCCAATGGCATTTTGAAAGCTAAAAATCAAATATTATCAATTTTTGTTTGTTTATCTAAATATATTTTATACTTTTGCACGCAGTTTTAATAGGTAGATTAGTTATTCATCTCATCACCAAACACAGAAAGAGAAACATCATTAGTAATTAATTCAATTAATATGGACCATGCGAGACTAAAATCAGTTACGCAATTTCTCAGAAGTCATTGCGAACTAAAAAAGCCACTTTTCTTAACAATGCTTTTATTAGCAGGAGTTTGCAATGTGTCAATTGCCATCCCCACCCTGACAGAAATCACGCAGCAAAACCGAAAGGTGAGCGGAACAGTTATCTCTAAAGAGGACAACATGTCGGTGGTAGGAGCTACTGTATTGGTAGAGGGGACCAACATCGGAGTTACTACAGACATTGATGGAAAATTCACGCTAAACAATGTTCCTGCAGATGCCAAGAAGATCAAGGTTTCTTTTGTCGGATTAGTGTCACAGACTCTTCCCATCCAACCTAACATGACAATTGTTCTGGAAAGCGAGACTCAGATGATGGATGAAGTCATCGTGGTGGCTTACGGTACCTCGAAGAAAAGTTCATTCACCGGCTCCGCCAGTCTGATAAAGGCAGACAAGCTTGAATCAAAACCGGTAACAGCCATTACCAACGCCTTGGTAGGTGCCACCCCGGGAGTGCAAGTGACAACCGCAAATGGTCAGCCCGGTTCGACACCCTCTATCTATATCCGTGGTGTAGGGTCATTCGGAGCCAGCAATAGCCCGCTAATCGTTTTAGACGGTATGCCGTACGATAATTCCATCAGCAGCATCAACCCTAACGACATCGAGAGTCTGACAGTGCTGAAAGATGCAGCGTCTTCTGCGCTTTACGGTTCGCGCGCCGCCAACGGTGTGATTATGATTACCACCAAAAAAGGGCATAAAGAGAGAATGAGTGTCAATCTTAAATTCAACCAGGGTATAACCGCCAAGCAAAGTAACGACTACAAGAGAGTCGGGATAAACGACTATGTGACGCTCTACTGGGAGAATCTGCGCAATCAATATGTACGCGATGGAAAAAGTTGGGAAGCAGCAGGTGCAGAAGCTGCAACAAACCTGTTTGACAACCTCTCTTACAACCCGTTCAACGTACCGCGTGACCAAGTGGTCAGCAGTACGGGAGCCGTAAATCCCAATGCACAGCTTCTGTGGGCGGATGACACCGATTGGGAAGATGCCATTCAACGCCTGGGTAACCGTACGGACGCCTCCATTTCTATCAGTGGAGGTACGGAGAAAAGCGACTATTTCACTTCTATCGGTTACACGAATGAGCAGGGTTACATCATCGGTTCGCAATTCAAGCGCTACACCGCACGTGCCAATGTCAATTCACAAATCACCAAATGGCTGAAAATAGGAAGCAACCTGTCGGCCAACTTGAGTTATAGTGACGGTAATCAGAATGAAAACCAGGGAAACAATCTTAACCCTTTCCGATTTGTACGCTATGTAGGTCCTATCTACCCTATCCATGTACACAATCCGGAGACCGGTGAGTACTTAAGAGATGCCAACGGCGATCTGATTTACGACTTCGGAACCGGCTATTCTGTAAATGGAATAGAAGTGCCTGCCCGCGACTACATTTCGGGCAACAATCCCGCATTGGAATTACAGAAGAATTATGATAGTAACAAGCGGAACACCATCAATGCGAAAGTATACGCTGAGGTCTCTTTCTTAAAAGATTTCAAGTTTACTTTCAACGGAGGTGTGGGAGCCAATTCCTATTTATCTTCCTCTGCAGCTATCGTCTATCCGGAAAAAGGAAACACAGGAAGTGCAACAAAAAGCAATTCATTCACCACGACATGGACTTTCAATGAGTTGCTGACATATACCAAAGTAATAGACAAACATCATTTTGATATTTTGCTGGGACATGAAAGTTATGACTATGAATACAATTATCTGACTGCTTCCATGAAGGAACAGAAGTTTGATAACAACTATGAATTGGGGAACTATGCCAATTTGAATACGACTCCCAACTCCTATACGCACAAGTATGCTACCGAAGGTTATCTTTCACGTTTCAATTACGATTACGACAGTAAATACTTCGTATCCGGTTCTTTCCGCCGCGACGGATCGTCACGCTTCTACAAAGATGCCCGTTGGGGTAACTTCTGGTCGGTAGGAGGCGGATGGCGCATCGACAGGGAAAAATTCATGAGCCGGTTCAAGTTCATCGATTTATTAAAGCTGAGAGCTTCCTACGGTGAAGTAGGAAACGATGACATCGGAGGTTATTATCCGTGGAGAGCGACCTATGAAAATGCCCAGAATGCAGGGGAAGCCGGATATATCCAAAGTTCATTAGGCAATAAGAATCTGCAATGGGAAGTATCGCACAACTTTGACGTTGCATTGGAATGGGGCTTTCTCAACAAAGTCAGAGGTAGTATAGAGTACTTCAACCGCAAGTCAAGCAATCTGTTATTCTCTGTTCCGCTATCTTTCTCCACGGGTATGGAGTCTCAGGACATGAATGCAGGAAGTATGTACAACCGGGGCATAGAAGCAGATATAAACGTCAACATATTCGACCGGAAAGATTTCACGTGGGATGTGAATGTAAACGCTACCCACATCAAAAACAAGATTACATATCTGCCCATCGATCCTTTCATCAGCGGCAAGCATAAGGTAGAAGAAGGACACTCCCGCTACGAATTTTATCTGAAACAATGGAGGGGAGTTGATCCGGCAACCGGAAGCAGTCTTTATCTGCCGAATGAAACAGCCTTGAAAGAATCCGAGTCATTGGTCGATGTGAACGGAACCACTTACACCACCAACATCAATGAGGCGCTGGAAGATTACTCCGGTGATGCCATGCCTAAAGTAAGCGGCGGTATCAGTACCAATCTGACCTATAAAGGGTTCAACCTCGACCTGACATTCTACTATCAGCTGGGTGGCAAGATGTATGACACTGCCTACTCCACCCTGATGTCACCGGGTAGCGGTTCGTTATCTTACTCCACCATGCACGTAGATATATTGAAACGCTGGCAGAAACCGGGTGATATAACCAATGTACCCCGAGTATCCAATGGTGGTGACGCCAATGACCTGACCGGCTCGTCTACCCAATGGCTTGTTTCTTCCAATATGCTGGAGTTGTCCTCTATTAACTTTGGCTATACCTTCCCAAAGACCTGGATCAGCCGTTTCAGCCTATCGGGACTGAAACTCTACTTCTCTGCCGAGAATGTGTTCCAGATTACAAAGAGACAAGGTATATACCCACGTAAAAATATCTCGGGCTACGCCAGCAACGGAGATGTTTATCTGCCGTCCAGAGTATTTACAATGGGGCTTAATCTGACATTCTAAACGTTTTTATTCACTTAGAAAAAGACTAATATGAAGAAGATAATAATAATCGCAGCACTCTCTGCATCCATGATAGGGTTCCATTCCTGTTCGGACGACTTCATGGAAACCAAATCCACCCAGACTGTAGACCAGTCGCAAATGTTTGAAACCACAGCCGGAGGAATGATGGCTGTCAATGGTTTGCATAAATTGATGTATACTCCCTCGCTCTCCAATTCGTATGCACAAGGAGGATTCCAGACCTTCATGATATGGATGGACATGATGGGAGAAGACTTGGTGTACACCCGCTCCAATGCCCAATTCCAATCGGCTGCCAAATGGACTTTGCACCGCAATGTATCGTCCAGCCACTTGGAATATCACTATAAGCTGTTCTACAGATTCATATCCAATGCCAATATGATTATCCAGAATATAGACAACGCTACCGGCACACAAGAGGAACGGGATTACATCAAAGGGCAAGCTTTGGCCTACCGGGCATTTGCTTACTTCAACCTGGTGCAATGCTGGGGAGAGCGTTACAAGGCAGGAGAAAGCAATGAGCAATTGGGCGTCATCCTGCGTACCGACAACTCGACTGAGAATCTGCCCCGTTCCAGTGTAGAACAGGTATATACCCAGATCAATGAAGATTTGGACAACTCCATCGAACTGCTGTCGCACGTAACGACTATTAAGAAGGTGAATAAATCCCATATCGACGTACATGTGGCACGCGGTTTAAAGGCACGCGTCCTGCTGACGCAGGGTAAGTGGCTGGAAGCCGCTAAAATGGCTCAGCAAGTGGTTGAGAAGTCCGGTGCCAAACTGCAAGACGATACCTATACCACTATCAAGAACCGCATGAGCGACCAGAGCAATACCGAATGGCTTTGGGGAAAGAAAGGCCAAGAAGACCAGGCGGGTACCTTAAAGGACTTCCATAGCTTTATGTCAAACAAGAATGTAAGCTATAACAAAAATACGCCACGCGCCATTTATAACTTGCTATACAATAAGATTTCAGATACTGATGTCCGCAAAACGTTATGGTTTCCTCGCGCACAGGATCCGCAAACAACTCCCAAGCCAATTATTCCCAGCAACGGTTATATCCGTAACTATATGGCAAACAAGTTCTTATTGACCGATGAGAATGCCAAGTGCGGCGATGTACCTTGGATGCGCCTGCCTGAGATGATGTTGATTGAGGCCGAAGGCTATGCCCGTGCCGGCCAATATGCCGAAGCAGCCGAAGCGCTCTATCCGCTGGCTCACCACCGCGACCCGGAATATCAACTATCTACTAAGACCGGTGAGGAACTGATAGAAGAAATCATGATCCAAAGACGTATCGAACTGTGGGGAGAAGGATTCCGCTTCCTCGACTTGAAACGCCTGAACATGCCGTTGGACAGAGGGCCCAAAACCCGTACAGAATTAGGATACAGTGATGCTCCATGGAACAGTAACACCACCATGCCAACCAACGTGGACCCTGAAGCGTCTAATTATAATATGTACGACGGTCATTCAATGGGTGAAGAAAACCGTTACAGAGAGGCCGGCCACAAGGAGTGGCAATGGGTATTCCCCAAAGATGAATGTGCTGTAAACCCCGAATGTAAACAAAATCCATTATAATGAAAAAATTATCTTTTATATGCCTGCTGCTTCTATTAGCGGCAGGCATCGCTGCACAACCGCAGCCCGAGAAATATGCCTACGATTTATCCTACTTCCTGCCGGAGGGGAACTATACGTATGAAAAAAGTATCCCGACTCCCGAAAGCGTGCTCGGTTTTCAACTGGGACAGCAACACGCCGACTGGGGACAAGTGGTGAAATATATGGAGACCCTGGCCGCTGCCAGCAACCGGGTCAGCGTAAAGGAGATGGGACGCACTTACCAGCACCGTCCGTTTCTGGAAGTTATCTTCACCTCAGAAGAGAACCAGAAGGAGATAGACCGGATAAAAGAAGAACACTTCAAGCTGAGTGATGTCAATCAGTCCGGTTCATTATCATTGAAGGATATGCCGATTGTAGTGAATCTCATTTACAGCATCCACGGAAATGAGCCTTCCGGAGTCAATGCCGCTCTGGCCGTTGCCTACTTCCTGACCGCTGCCGAAGGAGAAGAGATTAAAAACCTGTTGGACAATACGGTTATCGTAATGACTCCCGGAGCAAACCCGGACGGTATCAACCGTTTTGCCTCCTGGGTGAACAGTTCCCGGAGTCTGACCGATGTGAGTGATCTGAATTCACGGGAGTTTCTGGAGCCCTGGCCTTCCAGCCGTACCAACCATTACTGGGCGGACTGCAACCGTGACTGGTTGATGGCACAACACCCTGAAGGAATCAACGGACTGAACACTTATTTCGACTGGTTGCCCAATATTGTAGTGGATCAGCACGAACAGGGTTCTGCCCGCCCCTATTATTTCAGTCCCGGACATCCCAAACGTACACACCCGTTCACCCCTCAACTCAACCAGGATCTGACAGCCGAGATCTCTTCTTATTGTGCCAAAGAGCTGGATAAAATCGGGACGGGATATTACTCGAAAGAAGGATATGATGATTATTACTATGGAAAAGGAGCTGCTTACGGTGACATCCACGGTTCAGTCTGCCTGCTGTATGAACAAGGCACATCCCGGGGGCATCTCCGAATGACCGTAAATGGCATCCGCTCTTTCGCATGGACCATCCGCAACCAGGCATTGGCATCCTATGCTACCCTGATAGCAGGATACAACATGAAAGACCGTCTGCTGGCTTATCAGAAAGAATATTATGAAAAGACAAACGCCGATGCCAAGAAAGAGAGCATCAAAGGGTATGTATTCGACACACGCGGTTCCAAATCAGTAGCTTTCCATTTCCTTGAAAACATGGCACACCACCGGATCGACGTATATCATCTGGCCAAAGATTTCTCTGCCGACGGTAAAGATTTCAAGAAAGAGGATGCCTACATCATTCCTGTAGAACAAAAATACAGCACAATGGTAAAAACACTGATGGAGAACAGTCTGGAGTATACCGACAGTACCTTTTACGACATCTCCACGTGGACCGTTCCGTATGCCTTCAACCTGAAATATGCTCCGGTAAAGAGCGTTGCCGGACTGACGGGCGATTTAGTGACAGAAAACATCTTCCAACCCGGACAGGTTATCGGAGGGAAGAGCGACTATGGATACGTTTTCGAAAGCAAGGAATTCTATGCTCCCAAGGTAATTTATGAATTGCAGAAGAAAGGTTTATATCTCAATGTCAGCGGCAAACCATTTACATTCCACTCAGGCGATGTAAAGAAAGAAATGGGATGCGGAACCGTGCAAGTCATGGCACAGAACCAGCCGGTTTCTTCGGATGAGATTTATGCCATGCTGCTCGACCTTTCCAAGGAAACGGGTGTAGACATCTATGCCGCCACTACCGGATTGATGGAAGATGTAGATTTGGCAAGTCCCTCCTATATGCCTATCAGACAACCCAAAGTCGCTATATTGGTAGGACGCACAATCGGTCTCCCCGACTCCGGAGAGATCTGGTATCTACTGGACAAACGGTTCCAGATGCGTCCTGTACTGATCGAAAATAATCTGCTGACTGCAAAGAAGCTGCAACCCTACAATGTCATTGTAATGGCCAATGGCGTTCCTGCATTCAACCAAGCGAGCACTGACGCCCTGAAAGAATGGATTGGCAATGGGGGTACTTTGATAGCCACAGGCAAAGCTTATGATTGGGTAAACAAAGCCGGTATCCTGACAATGAAGACCAAGAGTACTGCCCTCAAAGTGGATTCAACCGCTTATCTCGCTTATGAAGACAAGAAGACTGCCGATGCCGGAAACATAATCCCCGGTACCATCCTGAACTGCCATCTGGACAAGACACATCCGTTGGCATGGGGGCTGGATCAGGACGAGATAGCCGTCATGAAAAAAGGAAATATCATCTTCAGGAAAGACGCTGATCCGTATATTTCCCCATTGCACTATACCTCCCAACCGCTATTGTCAGGCTTTCTCTCATCCAAGAACCTGGAGCTGCTGAAAGACACTCCGAGTGTATTTGCCAAACCTTATAAAACAGGTTGTGTCATTGTATTTGCAGACGATGTGAACTTCCGCTCTTACTGGTTCGGCACAAGCAAACTATTTATGAATGCCGTATTCTTCAGCGAATGCATTAAATAAAACATCGTTATGGCAGATTTCACCCCCTGGACACTTTTTGTCGATGTAGGCATCATCTCTGTGCTGCTATTGATAGGCAAGCTCATGAGAGTAAAAATAAAGCTGATTCAAAAACTATTCATCCCACCCAGCCTCTTGGCTGGGTTCATGGGATTGGCTTTGGGTCCCCACGGTTTTGATGTAATCCCACTTTCCACTCAAACCGGAGTCTATGCCGGAATACTGATCGCTTTTATCTTCGGTGCCCTACCCCTCACTTCACGAAAGGCAAAAGGTGACGGAGCGGCAATTGGAAGCATGTGGGCGTACTCTTTGGCAGGAATGCTGTTGCAATGGGCTTTCGGCGGACTGCTCGGACTACTTATCCTGAATCAGATATGGCCGTTGAATCCGGCATTCGGCATCACGATGCCAAGCGGTTTCTGCGGTGGGCACGGCACTGCCGCTGCCATCGGACAGGCTTTCGGTCAGTTCGGTTATGATGAGATACTCACGTTGGCTATGACGGCTGCCACCTTTGGTATAGTAGCTTCCGTTATCTTAGGGTTGGTTATCATCAAATGGGGAACAAAGAAAAAATACACTTCATTTCTTGCCAACTATGACGACCTGCCTCAAGAACTCCGTACCGGACTATTGCCGGACGAGAAACGTGAAAGCATGGGAAAGAGCACTTGCTCGTCCATCTCCATCGACTCACAGACTTTCAACCTGACTATTATCAGCACAATTGCTTTAGGAGGATATTGCATCAGCAAGATAGTCTCCTACTTCATGCCGGGTTTTGAATTACCGGTGTTCAGTTGTGCATTCGTCATAGGTATTCTTTTAAAAAGAATCTTCGATAAGACCAAAGTCAGCAATTACATCTGCCCGCAAACAATAGGACATATCAGCGGGACGTTCACAGACCTGTTGGTCGCCTTTGGAATTGCTTCCATCAAAATCTCAGTGGTAGTGGAATATATCGTACCTCTGCTCATCTTGTTAGTATCCGGCCTCGTAGTAACTCTGATATACGTACTTGTGATGGCACGCAAATTAATGAAAGAATGCTGGTTTGAGAAAGCTATCTTCACGTGGGGGTGGTTTACGGGCACAATGGCCATGGGCATCGCCTTGCTCCGCGTGGTAGACCCCAAGATGCAAAGCCGCTGCCTGGACAGCTACGCACTGGCATACCTGTTCATTGCCCCGATAGAGATTTCATTAATCACATTCGCTCCGGTAGCTTTTCTGAACGGATACGGACTCTTATTTACAGGCATTTGCCTGGTTTCCGGACTTGCAGTACTGATGACAGCCTTTTTAAAAGGCTGGTTTATAAAAGAACAACGATCATGAAACGGACATATATTATTTTAAGCAGTTTCTGTTTTCTGCTGCTGGCAGCAAGCATGGGAACACTTTGCGCCTGCACTTCAGCCATCATTTCAGGGAAGGTAACCCCGGACGGACGCCCTATCCTGTGGAAGCACCGTGATACCAGCACTCTTCCAAACTGTGTACGATATATGAAAGGAGAAAAATATAACTTCATCGCTGTAACCGGTTATGAGAAGAATCCCCGTTCCATCTGGACAGGTACCAATGAAGCAGGATTTTCCATCATGAACACCAACTCCTACAATCTGATAGAGAAAAAAGAGGGAGAAAAGACAGGAAGCCACAACGGAATCCTGATGAAGCGTGCCTTGGAAATCTGTGCCACGGTGGAGGACTTCAAGCACTATCTGGATACGTTGACACGCCCGATAGAGGTAGAAACCAACTATGGTGTCATTGATGCCCAAGGCAACGGGGCTTATTTCGAGGTAGATCATACCCGCTATACAGAATACGATGTGAATGACCCGTCGGTGACACCTCACGGGTATATAGTCCGTACCAATTTCTCTGTGAGCGGCAAGCTGAACGAAGGTTCCGGATATGTACGTTATCAACAGGCCGAACAGGAAATCTTTACCGCTTCCGCCACTAAAGAGATCACTCCGGAATGGTTGTTCAGCCATCTGTCCCGTTCTTTTGCCAACCCGCTAATGGGAATAGATCTGAAAAGCGGGCTATTTAATAAACCGCAGACCAATGGCTGGTTCGTGGAGCAAGACTTCATTGCCCGCAAGAAATCATCCTGTGCCGTAGCTATCCAAGGAGTGAAACCGGGTGAAGATGCTTCATTCACCACAATGTGGACAGTCATCGGCTATCCTCCCGTAACTCCTGCCATTCCGGTATGGGTAAAGGGAGCAGCCGGAAAATTGCCCCGCCTGGTATCCGTGCAAGACGAAAAATATCATAGTCCGCTATGCGATGCAACGTCACAGCTCCGTGACCGGGTATACAGTTACACACGTGGCAACAATGCCGAGACCTATTTTAATTGGGAGCTGCTGTTCAACAAAAAGGGGAACGGATATATGCAGTTAAACGAAGAAATAGAGCAAGAACTGTTCAGAACCCTCTATTCGAAAATAGAGACGTGGCGCACAACACAGACACCTTCTACAGAGGATATCTACCGTCTTTACGACGAAAGTGACAGATTCATCACCCAAAAGTTCGATGAAATCTTCCGGTTGAAACTGTAATCGGAAGTCCTTGCCCGGTTTATTCTGTCCGTGCCGGGCAATAATGTGACATCACTGTGAACGAAATTTCACTCACTTTATCTGTGCTTGGCATTCCTTCCGAAAAGAATGTAATTTGGGTTATAACATCTGTAATTCATCTACACGTATTTCC
>CAVCAX010000181.1:0-5498 GCA_963599995.1 Coprobacillus sp. CAG:698 | reverse complement strand
TTTCCAGACAAACACGTAACTTTGCACCGAGAATCTGAGAACTCTTTAATTAATAATAATGATAATGAAACGTATATCAATCATTATGGCAGCAAGTTTGTTTGTTATGGGAACAACTGCCACAGCGCAGTCTGATCCGGTTCCCGAGAAAAACGGTAATAAGTATGTACCTTATGAAGAACGTACAAGTAACGAATCTATCGTCTATTTCACACGCAACCTCAGTGCCGAAGGACTTATCAAAGCGTATGAACAGGTAAGTGCGAACATCAAGGGGCATACCGGAGTGAAACTGCATACCGGAGAGCAGCATGGTCCCAACATTATCCCGCGGGAATGGGTCAAAGCCCTGTTCCGGAAAGACTTGTCCGACGCCAATATCGTCGAGACCAATACCTATTACGAGGGCGACCGTTATACCACCGAACAACACCGGCGGACATTGGACGTAAACGGCTGGACATTTTGTCCCGTAGATATCTTGGATGAGGAAGATACCCTGACATTGCCCGTACACGGTGGTAAATGGTTCAAAGAGATGTCAGTGGGCAGCCATACAACCAACTACAACTCCCTGGTGGTACTTACCCACTTCAAAGGACATACACAGGGAGGGTTCGGCGGAAGCAACAAGAATATCGGTATCGGCTGCGCGGACGGACGGATCGGAAAAGCCTGGATTCACACCACACCGGGACAAGACCAATGGAGCATCAGCGAGGAGGAATTTATGGAGCGTATGACCGAATCCACAAAGGCTGTCATCGATTACTTCGGCAAACAAGTCACATACGTCAATGTGATGCGTAACATGTCGGTATCGTGTGATTGCGAAGGTGTGAATGCCGCCCCTGTCGTAACCCCAAACGTCGGAATCCTTTCTTCCACCGATATTCTGGCTATTGACCAGGCATGCGTGGACTTGGTGTATGCCATGACCGAAGCCGAACATCACGACTTGGTGGAACGCATCGAAAGCCGTCACGGCTTGCGCCAGTTGTCATACATGAAGGAGTTGGGAATGGGTAACGACCGTTACATACTCATCGACTTGGACAATGGCGGCAAGCGCATTACGGTGGCAGAAGCTGTCAAGGGATTAAAACCGTTTGTCGAGGAATAGAACTCCCGGCGATATGCCCGGTTACGGAATTCCGATGCTTTCTACCTGCCAGCCGCCACCCAGTGCCTTATACAACTGTACAACGGCAATCAGTTCATCACGAATCGCATTGCTCAAACCGATCCGGGCATCAAAATACCCACGCTGGGCATCGAGCACATCGAGATAGTTGATAACCCCATTGATGTATTGAAGCTGTGCCAAGTCTACATAACTCTTTGAAGAGCGTTCCAGCTTGGCCCGCAAATCATAGACTTCCTTTATCTTGTTAAAATTGACGATTGCATTTTGAGTCTCTTTAAAAGCTGTAAGAACTGTCTTTTCATAATTGTGCACTTCTGCTTCATAAGCCGCTTTTTTCGCTTTCAATGCAGCGCGATTCTTTCCCCAACCAAAGATCGGGGTCAGTAAAGCACCCTCCATGATGCCATAAGGGGATTTCAGGAGATCGGAAAGAACCACACTTTCGGCTCCTGCCCTGCCGGTGAGCGATATACGGGGAAACATATTGGTGTATGCCACTCCGACTTTAGCATTTGCAGCAATCAGCTTCTGTTCGGCCTGACGGATATCCGGACGCCGTTCGAGTAAATCGGAAGGCAGACCAACGGGCAGTTCGTTCGGAAAGTTGAACTCTTGCAACAAACGGCTGCGGGCTATCTTGTTAGGATACTCACCGGCAAGAAAGGCGATGTCATTTTCCTTAAGGCTGATCTTGCGTTCCAGGTCGGGCACCAAAGTCGCCGTACGGGCAAGCTCCACCTGAGACTGCCGGTAAGAGGTTTCGGACGTCAGTCCTCCCTCGAAACGGATACGTGCCAGACGCATTCCTTCTTTGCGGGCTTGCAAAGTCTGGCGAACAATCTCCAGTTCCGTATCGAGAGCGACAAGTTCATAATAGGCTTGGGCTACTTCGGCCACAATCGTCATGCGAAGTGCACGTTGCGCCTCCACCGATTGCAGATATTCGGCAATACTTGCCGAACGCGCCCAGCGTAGATTCCCCCACAAATCAAGTTCCCAAGAAAACAATGCCTGCGCTTCAAAAGTATCACTCCGTTTAAAAGCATTTCCACCATGATTTTCGAATTCGCGTTTGCCGGTCACCGTCCCTTTTATATCGGGAAACAACGCTGCCGTCGAGATTCTTTTTTGTGCCGCCATCTCTTTCACACGGGCAGCGGCAATCAGAATATCTTTATTATATTCCAAAGACTTTGCGATCAGTCCGCGGAGAGTGGAATCGGTGTAAATACTCCACCAATCCATATCCCCAAAGCTCAGCGAATCCTGATGTTGCGCAAGGCTATCGGGCAAATGAAGTTCGGGACGGGTGTAGCTCTTCCCCACCTTGCAGGCGGAAAAGGTGACAAGGATGAGAAGGGTGACTAAAGCTATATAGATGTTATTTCGTTTCATAATCATTTACGTTTTAGTTTGGATGCGAACGGATTTTTCACTCCACCACTTTTGTGGCGTATCTTAGCTGTCGTTTTATATACCATCACAAAGAAGAACGGCACCAGAATAATGCCCAGGATTATTGCAAATATCATTCCGAAGAATACCCCCGTACCGATGGCCCGACGACTGGCAGAACCGGGACCGCTTGCCAACACCATCGGAAGCATACCGAGCACAAAGGCAAGAGATGTCATCAGAATGGGGCGGAAACGCAGGCGGGCGGCATTGATAGCAGCCGTAACGATCTCTTCTCCGTTATCGACCTGCACTTTGGCAAATTCAACAATAAGAATGGCATTCTTTGCCGCCAAGCCTACCAGCATTACAAGACCGATCTGGAAATAAACGTCATTCTCCAACCCACAGATCCATACACCCAGGTAAGCGCCCAACGCGGCAATCGGTAAAGAGAGCAGTACGGCAACCGGCAAAGTCCAGCTCTCGTATTGTGCCGCCAGGAAGAGAAAGACAAAAAGAAAAACCAGTGCCAGCACCAGGCCGGTCTGCCCTCCGGCTTGTTTCTCCTGATAGGAAAGGCCGCTCCATTCCAGACCGATATTGTCCGGCAGATGCTCACGGGCTATCTGTTCCATAACCTCCATGGCCTGTCCCGAACTGTATCCGTGGGCCGCTTCACCACGGATGACGGCCGTAGTAAACATGTTAAAACGCTTAATGCTACCGGGCCCTGTGGTGTACGAAGCATTCCCCAAAGAGGTCAAAGGGACCATCACGCCATTGGAAGCTTTCACAAAAAACAGATTGATATTGTCCTTATGCTCACGATAGGGAGCTTCTGCCTGGATATATACCTTATATATACGGTTGAACATATTAAAGTCATTCACGTAAACAGAACCGGTATAAGCCTTCATCGTAGAAAAGACATCCGCCAATGGCACGCCTAACATTTTCACCTTATCGCGGTCCACATCGAAGTACAACTGAGGAATTTCCGCCTGCAAGGAAGAAGAAAGTCCTGTCAGTTCTTTACGCTTGGAGGCATAGTGCATCAACGTATCGGCTGCCTGCACCAGATGCTCGAATGAAGCTTCGCCACGAGCCTCAAGCTGCATTTCAAAACCTCCGGAACTTCCCAAACCGGGAATAACCGATGGAGTGGAAAGATAGACTTTACATTCGGGATACTTCTGCAAGTGTTTCTGTACTTTCGACATGATTTTGTTTATGCTGGTCTTCTTGCGTTCTTCCCATGGCTTCAGAATAACAGTCAACTCACTGCGTGCCTGATTACTCCCGACACGAGGGCTGCTTCCGGTTACATTCTGCACATAAGCGATGTACGGATTCTTATCAAGATAAGAGATGGCACGCTCCGTCACTCGACGTGTACGCTCCAAAGTAGCTCCTTCGGGCAACTCGAGCTCTATCTTGAAATATCCCTGGTCTTCTACCGGAAGGAAACTGGTAGGTATGATGCGGTGCAACAACAGAATGCCGATCAAGACTATACCGAAAGCACTCAACACACGTCTCGGATTGCGGATAACCCGGGTAATAACTCTCACATATCTGTTGTTCCCGACATTCAGCCAATGATTGATCTTACGGAACACGATGTTCTTTTTCTTCCCGTTATCCGGTTTCAGGATCAAGGAACACATGACAGGGCTGAGCGTAAGCGCAACTACAGTAGAGATTAATACCGACACGGCAATTGTTATGGTGAACTGACGGTAAAGCTGCCCGGTAATTCCACTTAGGAAACTGACGGGAACAAATACCGCACAAAGCACTAATGAAGTGGCTATCAGTGCACCGGTCAGCCCCTCCATTGATTTCTTGGTGGCTTCATAGGCACTCAGTCCTTCGGTTTCCATGATATGCTCCACACTCTCTACCACCACAATCGCATCATCCACCACAATACCGATGGCGAGAATCAAACCTAACAGAGTAAGGATGTTCAGTGAAAAACCGAATATCAACATAAAACCGAACGTTCCGATCAATGAAATGGGTACTGCCACAATCGGTATCAATGTGGCACGCCAACTCTGCAAAGAGAGGAATACAACCAATACGACCAGGACAAGGGCTTCGAATAATGTTTTGTATACCTCATGGATGGACTCGGAAATATAGGTGGTCATGTCAAACGGTATCTCGTAATTCAATCCTTCCGGAAAGTTCCTGCTGATCTCTTCCATAGCCTCTTTTACATTGTCGGCCACTTCGATGGCATTGGCTCCAGGCAACATATAAATACCGAGCACAGCGGCATTTTCTCCGTTGATACCGCTTTCCGTGTTATAGGAAGAGGCTTCGAGCGATACGCGTGCTACATCCTTCAGACGGATGATGGAACCGTTCGAGTTGGCACGCACTACGATATCTTCGAACTGACCGACAGTGGAAAGACGCCCTTGTGTAGTAATAGGGATGGTGATATCCAGTCCCTTTACCGGCTGCTGACCGAGTACACCGGCAGCCGACTCACGGTTCTGGTCTTTCAATGCGTTCTGCAAATCTTGTACAGTAAGCCCGAAGTTTGCCAGTTTATCGGGCTGTGCCCATATCTGCATGGCATAATACCGGCTGCCTATATTCGATACACGTCCCACACCGGGAATACGGCGAAGCACATCGAGCACGTTGATGGTGGCAAAGTTACTCAGATAGATTTCATCGAACTTCGGATCGGAAGAGGTCAGACAAAGTGTCATCAACTGGCTGGGTGCCTGTTTCTCTACCGATATGCCATTCTGAACTACTTCGGCGGGAAGGCGGGATTCGGCGAGCTTCACCCGGTTTTGAATCTCAACAGCCGCCAGATCCGCATCGGCAGACACGTCAAAAGTAACCGTTGCCGAGAATCCTCCGGAATTGGAACTGTTGGACTCCATATAAAGCATCCCCGGAGTACCGTTTATCTCCTGTTCGATAGGAG
>CAVCAX010000180.1:0-3858 GCA_963599995.1 Coprobacillus sp. CAG:698 | reverse complement strand
TATACAAAGCACCTACCCAAGAGGTATAAGCATACATATAACCGTTATAGTGTGTCTTGTGATGGAACCCTGTTCCGTCAGGTTTCAATACATCACCTCCACCGGGAATATATGAACAGAAGTTTTCAAGTAAAGCTTTGGTAGCCTTGGCACCTTTCACTGCCACGGCATTATCCGGAATCTGTACAAAAGAAGTAATGATATTATTAATACAGTTGTATACATAGTCTGAACTTTGACCCGGAACCACCGTTTCATACGGTGCGTATGCCTGGTTGGCTTCCAGTATCCAAAGAATAGCCTTGCACATTTCTGTCTTCTGCTCATCGGTATAAGCATTCATCGCATCCAAGAAGCCGGCCGGAACGTCACGAACGTCTCCATAGCTGCTCCAGGTAAATCCTTTATAATGGCAGAAGATGCCTTGGTCGATAATCAGGTCGATCCATTTCGGGAAGGCTTCCTTCACCCATGTAGGACTACCATTGATATAAGCAGCAGCCAACGCCTCTACCTTCTTTGACAAATTAGCCAAGAAAGTTGCATTCACATCTTGAGGAGCCACAATCTGCTTACCTCTTACCGTTCCGTCAGCATTGCGGACAATTTCCAGGTCATTGATCTCTTTCTGGATCTGGCGAACCAGTACAAGATTGGCTGTAGGCGTACGTTTGGTCGCATTACGGAGTTTTTCAAGGCCTTCCAGTTCTTCAGCTGTAGGCTCGGTAGCCTCCACTTCTTCACCGTAAGCATATTTGCTCAACAGAGCGGCATTAGTCTTACTCAGATATTGCAGATCCTTGGCCAACATGTCCGGATACTGTCTGTTACCATCTACCGTCGTATTCAGATTCATATTATCCAGATAGACTTTTACACCGGTAGCATTACCATCCTTGATGCTGTAAGTAAAGCGTACGCGGACAGCTGTCTCGTCAGCGGTATTGGCATACTCGTTGTACGGACGGTTGAACTCACGCCATCCCTTGAAGTTCTGCAGCAGGGTAGCTTTCTTCACGCTTTCACCTTTGGCGTTCAGGAAATCCACATAAATCGTATTACCTGTAACAGCCGGAGCATAGATATTGAAGAAGGCTGCATTGCGTGAAGTCAGCTTCATGCCATCACCTCCGATCGGAAGTTCCACTGTAGCATTGTTTTCGTTGACTGTCCATTCCAAAGATTGTACACCGCTCGTATAATGATCGGTGGAAAGGGCTAATGCACCACCTTGGGCTTTCCAAGTGGAAGGAACGGATGTTTCTTCAAAGTCATATTTCACGATAACCGGAATGTCTTCAACGTCACTGACCTTTACCCACTGTACATCGTCAACCAAGATTTCAGATTCAGCCTTGTCATTGTAAAAGCAGATAGCCATGTTGGTACGTTCGGATTCGGTGGCAGCAAACACATTCTTGTTATAAGTCATGTCATATTGAGTATCGGATACCTGCGTCAGGTCAAAATCCACCTGATAGGTAGCCCATGTGTCTGTTACTGCAAATCTTTCATATACACCACGCCATGCTTTATCCGGATCAGAAGGTGCTCCGTTGGCTTTTACAAAGAAATGACCGTTAAATCCACTGTTCTCCTCATCCGTACAACGGGTATATACTCTTACAACACCGGCATTCGGACTTTTTGCCTTGAAAGACAAGCGGTAAATGGCTTTGTCCAAAGTTCCGGCAATGCGCTGTGCCACTACGGTAGTATACCATGAGTATGCATTACCTTCATAAGAAAGTACCTTACCCTGTGTAGCGTCGTCCTTGATCGATACCGTTATATCGTTCCTTTCATATTGATCGCGGCAAGCCGACCATATACCGGCATCTGTCTTCCAAACCTTATCGGTAGGAGTCACATCTTCGGTAGTAGTAGCGTCAAAGCCCGGATCCTTCACGAGATTCTCAGCTTCCGGTTTTTCCGGTTCTTCCGGATCAGACAGGTCTTTTATCAGCGTCAGTTCCACGTCATCAATCAGAATGGTCTTGTCTGCGATATCTCCTTGGAACATGATTATAAAGTTCTTCAGATCAGCATCTGTAGCATCTTCTGTGTCGTTCATTGTGAACTGATACATCGTTTTACATACTTTGGTAAAATCGAAATCTACAGAATACTGTTTCCATTCCGTAGTCAAAGCCTGGTTATAATAGCTACCATAGTACTTAGCATCCGAAGCAGCCGGTTTACCGGTTTCTTTCACAAAGAATCTTTGTACAACTTTATCGTTATCATCTGTCAGGCGGAGGAAAGTTTTCACCTGGCCACCATCAGCAGATTTTCCCCAGAAGCTCAAACGATAGATACCCTTCTTGGCTTTTGTCTCTATACGCTGAGCCAGGTAAGTCTTATACCATGTATATGGTTTCCCGGTAAATGATGCCACTTTTCCACGCTCGGTATCGTCTACAACAGCAAAAGAAACCGCAGCATCTTTTTCTTCATCTTTACCCGTTGCCCATTTATTGAAGATATATGGTTCTGTTTCAAGAGAAAGAGAGAAATCCGCGTCATCGAAACCCGGAGTCTTAATCAGATTCTCAGCAACTGGTTCCGGTTCTTCCGGTTCCGGATCAGACTTATCTTCGATTAACGCCAATTCCACGCCATCAATCAAAATAGTCGTATTAGCCTTGTCTCCTTGGAACATGATTACAAAGTTCGTCAGATCTGTAGCTGTAACGTCTTCTGTATCGTTCATTGTAAACTGATACATCGTTTTACATACTTTGGTAAAATCGAAATCTACAGAATACTGTTTCCATTCCGTAGTCAAAGCCTGGTTATAATAGCTACCATAGTACTTAGCATCCGAAGCAGCCGGTTTACCGGTTTCTTTCACAAAGAATCTTTGTACAACTTTATCGTTATCATCTGTCAGGCGGAGGAAAGTTTTCACCTGGCCACCATCAGCAGATTTTCCCCAGAAGCTCAAACGATAGATACCCTTCTTGGCTTTTGTCTCTATACGCTGAGCCAGATAGGTTTTATACCATGTAGCCGGTTTTCCGGTAAATGATGCGACTTTTCCACGCTCGGTATCGTCTACAACAGCAAAAGAAACCGCAGCATCTTTATCTGCATCTTTACCCGTTGCCCATTTATTGAAGATATATGGTTCGGCCTCGAGAGAAAGAGAGAAATCCGCATCAGCGAAGCCCGGTGTCTTAATCAGATTCTCAACAACCGGTTCCGGTTCTTCCGGTTCGGACAGATCTTTGATCAGTTCCAAAGAAAGATCGTCTACTAAATAAGTTTTCAAGCCAAGTCCCCCCTGTAGCTTTAATACCACATTCACCAAATCATCGGCTGTCGATTCTTCCGTCTCTGTCCAAGCAACATTATAAAGTGATTTAGCAACCCGTGCAAAATTAAACTCGGTTGAATACTGCTTCCATTCAGATGTCAAGGTCTGATCATAAAAGCCATAATAGGCTTTAGCTGTTTCATCTGATGGCGTTGCTTTGGCTACTATATACCGACCCAGATCTCCATTAGCAGCATCAGTTGTGTTGAAGAAAATCTTAATCTTGGCTTTATCATCAGATTTAGCCCAAAATGTCAACCGGTAGATACCTTTCTTCAACTTACCTTCAATACGCTGAGCAGCAAATGAAGTATAATAAGATTTGGGACGACCGTAGAAAGAAAGCACCTGCCCACGTGTATCATCGTTCACCAGTTCAATTTTCACGTCATTGTCATCCTTATCGGTATTTGCATCATGGTGCATCAACCATTCGTTAAATACAAACGGTTTTTGGGTGTATTCGCCCAAAGAAGAAATTTCCGTGAAATCCGATTTTGGAATCAGATTATCACCGGTAGTGTCGACCGAGCGTACGG
>CAVCAX010000179.1:1348-4118 GCA_963599995.1 Coprobacillus sp. CAG:698 | reverse complement strand
TGATATTCTGGTGCTTCTTATTAACCTACCTGCTCCATAAACTCCCTTTTCTCGCAACAAGCAAATGGGAATTGGTGATTCTTTTCGCTTGCTTCGGCATAGCATTGGCAGGCAAGTTCCTACCGGGGATATTAGGATTGCACAATCTATCCGTCTGGTATTGCTGGTTTTATTTGGGATGGGTACTTTATCACTATAAAGATCGGATTATCAAAGCCATCACCCGCTACAGATTAATCTATCTCCTGTTCGTCATCTATTTCTCAATCACCCTAATAAAGCCTACAGAATACGGAGACCTCCATTGGTATAGCGAATTGTCTCAAACTTCCATCATCATAGCCTTGTGGTACATAGCCGAACTCGTAGACTGGAATAGATACAGATTCATAAAACCTGTCATATCTTTTAGCAATTACAGCTATGGCATCTATATCTTTCATAATTGGATACAACTTTATCTTATTTCAAAAACAGCCCAACAGTTATTGCCATTAGAAAAGTGGGCAGCGGGAAACATCTATTTATTCCCCTTCCTCTTCTTCCTGACCTCTCTATTCATATCCTATATATTGACAAGACTGACTTTAAAGACCAGAATCGGCAAATTCCTAATCGGATAAAGTAAAAACATAATATATACAGCAATGAAAACAATCATGCTCGTTTTCGGCACTCGTCCGGAAGCCATAAAAATGGCACCTTTAGTAAAAGAGTTCCAAAAGCACAAAGACGTATTCAAAACAATCGTATGCGTAACCGGCCAGCACAGAGAGATGCTCGATCAGGTCCTGCACCTATTCGACATCGTCCCCGACTATGACCTGAACATCATGAAACAGGGGCAGGACCTGTATGACGTGACGGCCAAAGTGCTTGTAGGCATGCGGGATGTGCTGAAAAAGACGCAACCGGACATCGTACTGGTGCACGGTGACACCACAACCTCCACTACGGCAGCCTTAGCGGCATTCTATCAGCAGATACCGGTAGGACACGTGGAAGCAGGACTACGGACACATAACATTTACAGCCCGTGGCCGGAAGAAATGAACCGGCAGATAACCGGAAGAATAGCCACCTGTCACTTCTCTCCTACACCGCTAAGCAAGCAGAACCTGTTGGACGAAGGCATCAAGGAGAAACAGATTCTGGTAACAGGCAATACGGTGATCGACGCCCTTTATGCAGTGGTAAGGAAAATCAAGGATGACCGGACATTGGAAACCACCCTGAATGACTCTCTGAAGGCCTCCGGCTACGATGTTGCCCGTCTCGATGGTACCAGGCGTCTGGTACTGATCACCGGTCACCGTCGGGAAAACTTCGGAGAGGGATTTATCAATATGTGCACCGGTATCAAAGCACTGACGGAAAAATACCCGGAAACGGACTTTGTATACCCCATGCATCTGAACCCTAACGTAAGGAAACCAATCCGTGAAGTATTCGGAGAGGAGCAACAGAAAAACATGTTTTTCATCGAGCCACTGGAATATCTGCCATTCGTCTATCTGATGGAGAAAAGTACACTGGTGCTGACCGATAGCGGCGGAATACAGGAGGAAGCTCCCGGATTGGGAAAACCGGTGTTGGTGATGCGCGACACCACCGAACGGCCGGAAGCCGTGGATGCTGGTACGGTAAAGTTGGTGGGTACCGACCGTGATAAAATCATCAGCGAAGTGAGCCGCCTGTTAGACAACAAGGCTTACTATGAGGAAATGAGTAAGGCCACCAATCCCTACGGAGACGGAATGGCTTGTGAAAGAATCGTAAACTACTTATCAGAAAAGCAGTAAATCGCTTATCAAAGGAACAGCAAACTACTTATCAAAAGAACAGTAAACCACTTATCGTAAAATGAGAATCTTATTTATTGCCCCCGGATATTTGCCATACACATTCTCTGAGAATCTGTGTAATGCCAAACTTGTATACGCCTTGCAGGAAAGAGGTTGGGAAGTGGATGTCATATCCCGGATAGACGAAGGGCCGACCTATTGTTCGGAATGGCAGGAACCCTGGCTGCCGCTTAAGAAACATACGTATGAAATCAGCTATCCGGTAGGCAATAAGATAAACAGAATGGCAGACTTATGCTATTCGAGCCTGTTAATGGGAGGATTTCCCATCAATGGCATACGCTGGGCCCGCAGAGCCTATCAAAAAGCCCTGGAACTGCACAAGAAACATCCTTACGATGCAATCATGACACGTTCTCCAAGTGATATTCCTCATATCATCGGATACAAAATCAAGCAAAAGACCGGCATCCGATGGATAGCCAACTGGAACGATCCGGCAACGACCATCTGGCCGGAACCATACACGCACCGTCTGTCGCCAAGAGAATATAAATTAGCCCACAGATACACTGTGACGTGTTTAAAGCAAGCGGATGTCAACACATTTCCATCTCAAACCTTACTGGAACACTTCGAAGAGCATTTCTCTTTTCTGAAAGACAAGCAGACAGCAATCATCCCGCATATCGGCCTGCCGGAGTCATTCTTGGCTGTCCGTCCGGCTCAAAAAAGAGACAAGATGTATATGTGCCACTCCGGTAATCTGTCTGTCGAGAGAAACCCGGAACTGACTTTCAAAGCCATGAGGGAACTCATAGACGAGGGGCATAAATTGATGCAATTGGACATTATGGGATATATAAACGAGCACACAAAACAATTGATCGAAAAATACGATCTGAAAGAGTATGTTTGTTTTGCAGGCAGCTACCCCTATATGACAGCCATGCAGAAGATGCAGG
>CAVCAX010000179.1:0-1338 GCA_963599995.1 Coprobacillus sp. CAG:698 | reverse complement strand
AGATGCAGGAATATGATGTATTGGTGCTATTGGAGGCGATTCTCAAAAAAGGAATCTTCTTTGCCAGCAAATTTACAGATTATGCCCAACTCAACCGCCCGATATTAGCCATCTCACCGATCAATGGCTTTGCCAGTTCCATGTTGGGCCGACAGGGAGGAGGAATAGCCGTCGACAATGAAGATTACAAAGACATCAAAAAAGGTATTTTAACCTTATATAAAGCCTGGCAGGAGAATACGCTGAACGAGAAATACAGTACGCAGCAGTTGTATAGCCGGTTATCACCCGAATATGTAGTGAACATCTACAAAAACTTGCTGAATGCCCAATGATAAAAGATAGTATACGGAAACTCAGAGTAAAGACACTGCACTGCATCGCCAATATCAGAGCCGGCAGTATCACCGATAGCAATGCCAACAACATCAAGCCGGGAACGTCTTTACTAATCATCGCCCCGCATCCGGACGATGAAGTGATAGGCTGTGCCGGACTGATACAGCACTCTCTTGAAAAAGGAAATGACGTATACATCGTCATTCTTACCGGTGGAGAAGCATCGCATAACGGATGCTGCGAGATACCTCCTCAAAAGCTGATCACCGTAAGAAGAGAATTGGCTGTAAATATAAACAGAGAATTGGGGATACCTGAAGAAAACCTGTTTCTCCTCGATTACCCCGATGGCAAAATAAACTACAGCCATCACGAAACGGATAAGCTAAGCCGATTAATAAAAGACATCCGTCCCGACGCTATTTTCATTCCGCACAAGGGAGAAGGATGGGATGACCATATACAAGCCGGAAATATCATAAAAAGAATAACCAAAGAGATGACAGATATCCGGCTCTATGAATACTGCGTCTGGTTCTGGTATTACAACACCTGGAAGATAGACTGGAAAAACGCACTGCTGCTTAACATGACGAAAGAAGAACACTTAAGGAAAAAAGAAGCTATTGACAGGTATATATCTCCTTTGGCTCCCTGTGGGAAACCGTGGTCGGGAACATTGCCTAAAGTTTTTATCAATGCCAATCGCTGGAAGAAAGAACTATATTTTAAACTGAAATGAATATGGAAAGATCATTATATAGCGCTATTGTTCTCGGCGATTCAACAAATAACACATTAAGCATTGTCCGCAGTTTAGGTGAAGCCAAAATAGAACAGACTCTAATCCTGAAATGCGATGAGGATATCTGTTTCGTTGCAAAAAGTAAATACCTCAAGAACAGTCCGGTGTATCATATATCGGCCATTGAAGATTGCATGCCAATATTGGAGCAATTAAAAGAAAATACAGCAAAACAGCAGACTATAATTTGTAGC
>CAVCAX010000178.1:0-6600 GCA_963599995.1 Coprobacillus sp. CAG:698 | reverse complement strand
GCTTTAGACGATGTTCAGGATCCGGGCAATTTGGGAACAATCATCCGCCTGGCCGATTGGTTTGGGATAGAAAACATATTCTGTTCGCCCAACACGGTGGATGTATACAATCCTAAAACTATACAGGCTACCATGGGAGGGATAGCCCGTGTGAAAGTAACCTATACTCCCCTGCCCGACCTGATCCGTTCGCTTGGCGATCTTCCTGTTTATGGTACTTTTCTGGATGGAGAGAACATATATGAGCAGCCATTATCCCGTAACGGACTGATCGTAATGGGAAACGAGGGAAACGGAATCAGCAAGGAGATAGAGACATTGATTAACAGAAAACTGTACATACCCAACTATCCGCAAGAGCGTGAAACGTCCGAGTCGCTAAATGTAGCAATCGCTACAGCAATTGTCTGCGCAGAGTTCCGGCGACAGGTTGCATCGTTTTGAAATCGAATGGATATAGAAGACAAGCACGAAGTTTATCCTTTTCCGGAACTAATTCTATAACGCCGGGCATCCACTCCACCGACTCTATCTCTTCTGTAAGCGGGAAGAAGTTCATGACATATCCTTCTTCCACCTCTATTACCTGTTGCTTCAGAAATCCGGTGTCCGGCACATATAAATAATGAGAAGCGAAGCGTTTCATTACTGTACCTGTTTCTGCAGGCGGCGTTGGTTCATCTGCCGATCCTGCTTTAGTTCCAACTGTTCCGACTGTACATTTTTTCTCCCCGTATTGGGTTGTTCCAGTTGTACATCCCGCCGACTTCTGGATTTTATTTCCCGTAACTCCGGTTTAACATCCGGCTGTTCCGGCTTTATCTCCTGCAGCTCCGGTTTAATTTCCCGTTGCCGGTTACTACGACGGCGGTTCATCTCTTCCGGACTGAGCCTCTGTGATTGCTGCAAGTCGGTCTTTACTGCATCGGTGTTCTCTTCATGAACCTTTTCCTTCCGGACGGCATCCGGTTTAGGCACACTGTCGCTTTGTAATGAATCATTCAATGTCTGCAGGGTGTCATTAGAGTGATAACGCATCAATGTTATTTTATCGAGCACTAAAGTATGAGGAGTTTTTTCTCTCGGGTAATATATGAATCCTTTCACCTCCCTGATAGCTCCCAAAGTATCCGATTGCAAACAGATACTCTGTGTACCGGAGTTCACCACTCTCTGAGTAGCACTGATAATACTGTCGTTCTCAAATATGATTTGCATGGCCATCAAAGCAGTCAATGCCGTATCCGGGACATTCCCGAGGAATTGATAACGCACTTTCCATACCAATGTATCACGCTCCTTGAAATTACTGTCCGAAGGCAATACAAAGGTCAGTTTATCGTCTGTAGGCATCCCTGTCAGCCGTTTCATGCGTTGCCATGCCCATACGTCGATACTGTCTCCGGGAGCAGATGTCATTGGCTTTTTATCACGTATGGCAATCAGATGGTTTATTACATTCTGCTGTGCTTTCAGTCTTTTGCTTACTTTCTCATATACCTTGGCCAAAACTTCCGTGTTGCGTGTATACCATACCATCGATGAATCGAATACAGCTTTCGTCGTACCGTATTTATTGAACACCGCATCCGTATACAGTACCTTCTTATAATTTTCATTATAAGGCAAGTTATCTCCCATCGCTTTGGCAATGTGATAATCGTACAACAGGTCTTCCATCGTTGATTCAGGAAGAACCTCATTGGGCCTTTTCACCGTACAACCAGTTACGAATATTGCCAGCAAATATAGGATACACCATTGAAACCGGAGGTCTTTTTTCATTTTCTGTCTTCGTCTTTTTTTTCGTGTGAGTGGTAAGACTCATTCAGATATTTGCTATAAAAAAGAAGCAGCGCAATGATACCGCAACTGATGGCGGCATCGGCAAAATTGAATATAGGACTGAAGAAGATGAAATGCTCTCCACCTACAAACGGCATCCAAGCGGGCCAGTTCGTGTCGATTATCGGGAAGTAGAACATGTCTACCACTTTACCATAAAACCAAGTGGAATATCCTCCCCCTTCGGGCATGAAAGCGGCAATTTGCGAATGGGTACTTTCATTAAAGATCACTCCATAAAACACACTGTCGATAATGTTGCCCAAAGCTCCCGTCAGAATCAATGAAACACAAACGATGTAACCGGTTTTGAATCCCTTTTTTACTATCTTATACAGATACCAGCCGATTAAAGCGACCGCAACAATACGGAAGGTGGTGAGGAATAATTTCCCGAAGATTTCCATACCGAACGCCATGCCGTTGTTTTCAGTGAAATAGATATAAAACCAATCGGTGATACGAATACTTTCGTGCCAGTACATGTGGGTTTTAATCCATATTTTGATAATCTGATCTATAATCAGCACTGAAAAGATGACAAGCAGGGCTATCCGTCCTTTCGTAAGTAGTTTTTTCATTTTAGTTGAGTACAAGTTATATAAGTAACGAGCTATAAATCGCAAGCTACAAGTACCTTATTTATATATACGGTGACTTGTAGCTTGCGGCTTCTAACTCGTTGCTGATTATTTCTTTCCACTGTTTTTGGCTTCAATGCTCAATGTGGCATGAGGCACAGCGCGCAGACGTTCTGCAGGAATCAGTTTACCCGTTTCACGGCAGATGCCATAGGTCTTGTTTTCAATACGGACAAGTGCCGCCTGCAAACCCTGGATAAACTTCAACTGACGTTGCGCCAAGCGAGTCGTCTCTTCTTTCGACAACGTATTGGCGCCTTCCTCCAACACCTTATATGTGGGCGATGTATCGTCAGTATCATTACCGTCAAGCCCCATAAGACTCTTTTTCAACTGATCATAGTCACGTTGTGCCAATTCCAGTTTCTCCATAATAATGGCGCGGAATTCTTCCAATTCCGCATCCGAATATCTAGTCTTTTCTGCCATAATCTTGTTTTTTTTAAGTTATTAGTATTAGGGTTATTCTTTCACTACATTGACAAACAAAGAGAAGTCATCGAAGTTCAACTCCGTACCCTCTTTCACTTCGTCTCTCAAATCAAGGGATATACCCAGGACTTGGTTACAAATATAGTCTTTATATTCGTTTACAGCATCATCCGTTTGCAGATTTTTAGATATTGTTATTCTAATCTTATCAGTTATCTCAAAACCGCTTGATTTACGGATGTTCTGTATACGGTTCACCAGTTCGCGGGCAATACCCTCACGGCGGAGTTCTTCGGTTACGGTAACTTCCAAGGCAACTGTCAGTTTTCCTTCATTGGCAACCAGCCATCCCGGAATGTCTTCGCTGAAGATTTCCACATCCGATGCCTCGATAACAGCTTCTGCTCCATCCAGATTCAATGTGTATTTTCCGTTCTTTTCCAGTTCGGCAATAGCTTCCTGTGACATTGCCGCTACGGCTGCCGCTACGGCTTTCATCTGCTTCCCGAATTTCGGGCCGAGCTTTTTGAAATCACACTTCACTTTCTTTACCAGTACACCGGCTGCACCGTCTACGAACTGAACTTCTTTTACGTTAACTTCGTTCATAATCAATGCTTTCACGGCCTCGATATGAGCTTTTTGTTCTTCATCTACCACCGGAATCATGATACATTGCAGCGGCTGGCGTACTTTAATATTCACTTTCCGTCGCAGTGCCAATACCATGGAAGTAACGTCTTGTGCCATTTGCATACGGGCTTCCAACTCCTTGTCTATCATTTCCTCTTTATATTCGGGGAATTTGGCAAGATGAATGGAAACAGCAGTATCGCGTCCGGTTGCAGAGGTCAGATCACCATACAGGCGGTCGGCATAGAACGGTGCGATAGGCGCCATCAGTTTGGCAACGGTTTCCAGACAAGTATACAATGTCTGATAAGCCGACAGTTTGTCTTGTGTAAACTCTCCTCCCCAGAAACGTTTGCGGTTCAAGCGGACATACCAGTTAGACAAGTTGTCGTTTACAAAGTCAGAGATCAAACGTCCGGCTTTGGTAGGCTCGTATTCGTTGTAGCAAGTATCCACTTCTTTGATCAGCGTATTCAATACCGACAAAATCCAGCGGTCGATTTCCGGACGCGCTTCCATCGGTACATCTGCTTCTTTATATTCGAATCCGTCTACATTGGCATACAAGGCAAAGAACGAGTAAGTATTATACAATGTACCGAAGAACTTGCGGCGCACCTCTTCAATTCCGTCCATATCGAACTTCAGGTTATCCCATGGAGAAGAGTTCGTAATCATATACCAGCGCAATGGGTCGGAACCGTATTTCTCGATTGTAGAGAACGGGTCGACGGCATTGCCCAAACGCTTGGACATTTTGTTACCGTTTTTATCCAATACCAAACCGTTGGAAATAACAGCCTTATAAGCCACACTGTCGAATACCATTGTTGCAATGGCGTGCAGGGTGAAGAACCATCCGCGTGTCTGGTCCACTCCTTCCGCAATGAAGTCGGCAGGATATACCTGATGGCTGTCCAGCAACTCTTTGTTTTCAAACGGATAATGAATTTGCGCATACGGCATCGCACCGGAGTCAAACCATACATCGATAAGGTCCGTCTCGCGTTTCATCGGCTTTCCGTCTTTTGATACGAGGATGATATCGTCCACATAAGGACGGTGCAGGTCGATTTTGTTGTAGTTTTCGTCCGTATAAAGTCCGGGTACGAATCCTTTGTCTTTATAAGGGTTCGATTTCATGAATCCGGCAGCTACCGACTTTTCTACTTCATTATATAATTCTTCAACAGATTCGATACATTTTTCATCGCTGTTGTCTTCTGTACGCCAGATCGGAAGTGGAGTTCCCCAATAACGGGAGCGGCTCAAATTCCAGTCGTTCAGATTCTCCAACCATTTGCCAAAACGTCCGCTACCGGTTGATTCGGGTTTCCAGTTGATCGTTTTGTTCAGTTCTATCATACGCTCTTTGCAGGCGGTAGAACGGATAAACCAGCTATCCAACGGATAGTAAAGCACCGGTTTGTCTGTACGCCAGCAATGCGGATAGTTGTGCACATGCTTTTCTATCTTGAATGCCTGATTATTGGCCTTCATCATCATACAGATGCTTATATCCAGAGTCTCGTCCTGATCGGTCAGATTCGGGTCGTATGCATTCTTCACGAAACGTCCTGCATATTCTTTGTACAGATCTACGTTAACACGCTCTTTTACAAATGTTTCATCCAGCTCATCTAAAGTATAGAATTTACCGGTAAGATCCACCATCGGGCGGAGTTCGCCTTTCTTGTTGACCAACTGCAAAGGAGGAATTCCGGCAGCTTTGGCTACTTGGGCATCGTCGGCACCAAATGTCGGAGCAATGTGTACGATACCTGTACCGTCTTCGGTCGTTACATAATCACCGGAGATGACACGGAATGCACCTTCACCCGGATTCACCCATGGGATAAGTTGCTCATATTCCATTCCTACGAGGTCGGGACCTTTGTATTCTGCAATTACTTTAAATGGAACCAACTTGTCTCCCGGTTTGTAATCCTCCAGTTTCAGATCGGCGGCTTTCGGATTAAAATGGTTATTCAGCAGCGCCTTTGCCAATATTGCCGTGATGGGTTGTCCGGTGTAGGCGTTGTAAGACTGTACGGCTACATAATCGATTTTCGGACCTACACACAAAGCTGTGTTTGATGGTAAAGTCCACGGAGTAGTAGTCCATGCGAGGAAGTATGGAGTACCCCATTCAGCCATTTCCGGTTTCGGGTTTTTAATCTTGAATTGTGCCACGACAGTCGTATCTTTTACATCGCGGTAGCACCCCGGCTGGTTCAATTCGTGCGAACTCAGACCTGTTCCGGCAGCCGGAGAATAAGGCTGGATGGTATATCCTTTGTATAAGAGTCCTTTCTTGTACATCTGTTTCAACAACCACCACAATGTTTCGATGTAACGGTTGTCGTATGTGATATAGGGATGTTTCATATCCACCCAATATCCCATCTTGTGAGTAAGGTCTTCCCACTCTTTCGTAAATTTCATCACGTCCTTGCGACAGGCGGCATTGTATTCCGCTACAGAAATCTTCTTTCCGATGTCTTCCTTGGTGATGCCCATTGCTTTTTCCACACCCAGTTCTACCGGCAAACCGTGCGTATCCCATCCGGCTTTACGCTTTACCTGATAGCCCTTCATTGTCTTATAGCGACAGAAAATATCTTTTATAGAACGAGCCATCACGTGGTGAATGCCCGGCATACCGTTAGCTGATGGAGGACCTTCGTAAAAAACAAACGAAGGGCAGCCTTCACGTTCTGTCATACTCTTGGCGAAAACCTGGTTTTCGTCCCATTTTTTCAATACGTCCTTGTTTACCTGTGAAAGGTCGAACTGTGAATACTCGGCAAACTTCTTGCTCATGACTATATCTCGATTTTTACTGTTTTACAATTAAAATTGGAGGTACCCTCCTTATTTTAAGGGTGCAAATGTACAAAAACATTCGTTTTCATACAAGAAAAGACTTTTTAATTTCAATCGGCCGACACGGCTCTTTCATTTAAAAATGCTTTGAAATTTCAATGTTTGTGGCTGATAGGCATTTAGGAGCAGCCAAACATCGCTATTGACACAACATAGACTAAAT
>CAVCAX010000177.1:20271-20571 GCA_963599995.1 Coprobacillus sp. CAG:698 | reverse complement strand
CGTAGAGACTCTTATAGTTTCTCGTAGAGGAACGAGTCGTTCCTCTACGAGAAACTGAACTTTTCTCCCGGAAAAACTGTATTAAAATGTCGGGTAAAACTGCATATTTATCCTCTTTTTTATTAAAAATATGCAGAAATAGTGTATATTATCTATTCTTTTATGCACTTTTTTCTCTATCTGCCGCTTTTAGAGTGAAGTGCCTGTTAGTAGAATTTGCAATAAGTAAGAATTATGTCAGTCTATTTGCGTTTATTATATCTTTTGGTTAGTTCGTAAAACTACGGAGACAGGATGGAC
>CAVCAX010000177.1:380-20261 GCA_963599995.1 Coprobacillus sp. CAG:698 | reverse complement strand
ATATATCCTCTTTTCCCCGAGAATATGCAGAAAAAAGTGTATTTTATCTATCTATTTATGCACTTTTTTCTCTATTTGCCGCTTTTTTATTCGGGTTTCTGTTTTCGAAAACCATAATATTGAAGAATTGTGTCAGTCTATCATCGTTTCCCCTATCATTTTGATGAAATGTTTGTACCAGTTTCCCTAAGCGTTCAGCACCTTTGAAAATAGGATTGCCAGTCTCCTTTTGTAGCCTGTTATCAGAAAATATGTGATATTTGATACACTATTATAAGTCAATTGGACTATAGTGATAGTGTTGATAGCTATTAATGGCTAATTTTGTGGGTGAGTAAAAAATGAATTAAAAGTGAAATAGTGATGATACGTCAATGTTTATTAGTACTGTTGTTTTTCAGTTGTTCGTTGCTGTCGTCGGCACAGGAAAAACTTGTTCTTGCCGGTTCGGGAAATCCTGAGGTAATGATAGTAGACAAGCAGTCGGGGACTGTAGAATGGAAACACGCATTAGAAAAAGGAGAGGAGTGTAACACTGTAGCGGTTACTCGACAGGGAAATATTCTCTATTCTTACAAAAAAGGAGCGAAACTGATAGGGACGGATCACCGGGTGATATGGGATTATGAAGCCCCGGAGGGAACGGAACTTCAATCGGCAACTCTCTTGAAGAATGGTGGATTTCTTCTTGGTATCTGTGGCAGTCCGGCCAGGCTTATCGAACTGGACAAGAACGGAAGGGAATGTAATCGTGTGGAGATCGACCTGCAGATAGAAAAACCGCATAGTCAGTTCCGGCAGGTCTTTCAGTTGCGCAACAAGAATTATCTGCTTCCTGTCATGGGAAAGCAGAAAGTGATGGAAATAAACAGAAAGGGTGTGGTTGTGGCAGAATATCCGGTGGGTGGCCGGCCCTTTTCTTCACTCGAACTGAAAGACGGGAATATACTGCTCCCTTGTGGCGACGGGCACTTCTTTCTGGTTATTGACCGCAAAACCGGGAAAGAACTCAGACGGGTAACGTCTGAAGAGGTGCAAGGCGCTTCATTGCTTTTTGTGGCTCAAATACTGGATTCCGGTAAGGGGAATCTACTGATTTGCAATTGGCATGGACACACGAAAGATGTTACAGTAGACGAACCTCAACTCATTGAAGTGGATGCCAACGGAAAAGTAGTGTGGAGCTTGAACGATAAAAAGAATATCGGTAAAGTCTCGGCAGCTTGTCTGGTGAGGAATCCCAAATTTAAAATAAATGTAGTAAAGTAAATCTTCAAACTAATACACAACTGGTATGAATAAGAAAATAGTAATAATGTCCGTTTGTATGACATTATTCCTCTCTGTTTTTGCACAGAAAAAGAGGACAAAGGTGGCTGAACCTGCTACCTGGGCGGAAAGCATTGCCCAGGCAAAGAATCAGGCTGATGCACAGATGCAAAAGACGCTTCGTCCCGTTGCTTCAGAAGTGATTAAGTCGAAAGCGGCAGCGGAACCGTTCTCTGCTGATATCAGCGGACTGGATGAAATGGTACTTTATACGTGGAGTACGGTGGATGGTACTTCTGATGATCAGCCGGTATGGGCAAATGCCCGGTTGGTGGCAGCCGATGGTTCATCCGTGTGGCTGAATGATTTGAAAGATACTTTTAAGAAAGGTACCAGCGGTGGGTTGCGTTACAATGTAAATGCTAAGAATGCGGCTGTTGTGATGCATGGAAAAACGTATGACCGTACTATCATGACGGGGGGTAATGCACAGATTATTGTTCCGCTGGATAAGAAATATGTGCGTTTTGAAGCAGAAATAGGCTTGGAGAACCGTTCTTCAAACGGTTCGGTAGTTTTCCGTGTACAAGGCATTACGGGGAATGAAGCTGCTGATAAAATCGTGAATGACTATCCTGCGGAAGCGGCGATGTTCCTGCCTTTTGCCGGGGGAGACATGAGGGCATTGGTGACTACATATAATGCAAGTATTGAGAAACATGTGGCTGAATCGGTTGTCGGGCTTTTGAAGGACCCGAAACATTTTAATGCTTTGTTGCAGCAGATAGCTCAAAAACCTGCATTGGATGAACAGGTGACCGGTTATCTGAATCTTGCCCGGGATGCAATGAATGTTTATCAGTTGCAGGAGGCGCTGTCATGGGTCAATATCCGTGCTATTGAGGAAGCTGTAAATGATATGAAACAGTATAAAGGCTTTGACCAGACAACTAACCAGGCCCGTCTGGCAGAGTTGAAAATGCTTATGGGAAGAGGTTTTGATGGCATTTATGGCAATCAGCCCGCGGCATTGGAAAACGCCCATAAAGCATTGAAACTGAAACGGGATATTTTGCTGGCCAATCCGGAACTGGATATTGACAAATTGATTGTAGGTCGTTATAAGATCGGTACTACCGCCCGTCAGGTTACACCTCGTGCACTGGGAACGCAAAACAACAACTGGTCTAACCAGACTTCTGCTTCCCGTGGAGGTTTTGATGCCGAGATTACCGAGTTGTCAAATCTCCGTGGTGATATTAAGACAAGGACCATCTTTAAGCCGACCAACGGTTCGTCTCTTCCTGACCTGAAATTGCATTGGGATGCCGATCGTATATTGTTCTCTATGGTGGATACCGACAAGCGTTGGCAAGTGTTTGAGGTAGGTGTAGACGGGAAGGGGTTGAAAAAGATGATTCCCGACTTGGAACCGGACCTTGAATTTTTTGATGCCACTTATCTGCCTTCCGGTAAGATGATTGCTGTCTCTAATATAGGATATAACGGGGTGCCTTGTGTAAATGGAAATGATGAAGTCGGCAACATGTGTCTGTATGATCCGAAAGACAACTCTTTGCGCCGTCTTACTTTTGACCAGGATGCCAACTGGGCGCCGACAGTGATGAATAACGGCCGTGTCATGTATACCCGTTGGGAATATACCGACCTGACACATTACTTTTCACGTTTTGTGATGCACATGAATCCGGACGGCACCGAGCAGAAATCACTTTATGGCAGCGGCTCTTACTTCCCGAACAGTACTTTCGATGCGAAACCGCTTCCGGGCAATACCTCTAAGTTTGTGGGTATCATCTCCGGACATCATGGTGTAGCCCGTTCCGGCCGTCTGATGATTTTCGATCCGGCCAAGAGCCGCAAATCGGAGAAAGGTATGTTGCAGGAACTTCCTTTCAGAGACCGTAAGATTGAACCGATTGTAAAAGACCGTCTGGTAGACGGTGTATGGCCCCAGTTCATTAAGCCTTATCCGCTGAACGATAAATACTTTCTGGTAACAGCCAAGTTGAACGAGAATGCATTATGGGGTATTTATCTGATAGACGTATTCGATAACTTGACCCTGATAGCCGAATATGAAGGTGAAGGATTGATTTGTCCGATACCTGTGAAGAAGACACCGGTTCCCCCTATAATTCCGGAGAAGATCAAGCCGGGTGATAAGGAAGCCACCGTGTTTATTCAGGACATTTATGAAGGTGAAGGTCTGAAAGGGGTACCTCGTGGCACGGTAAAGGCATTCCGGGTACTTTCTTATGAGTACGCTTACAATAAAACTCCGTCCGATCATTGGGCACAAGGGGTACAGAGCGGTTGGGATATCAAGCGTTTATTGGGTACGGTGCCGGTAGAAGAGGATGGCTCTGCCATGTTCAAGATACCTGCCAATACGCCTATCTCGCTTCAGCCGTTGGATAGTGAAGGGCGTGCTATTCAGTGGATGCGTAGCTGGCTGACCGGTATGCCGGGTGAAACCGTTTCCTGCATCGGCTGTCACGAAGATCAGAATCAGATTCCTATTCCCAAACGGGTGATGGCATCGCAGATTACTCCGCATGCCATCACGAAGCCTGAAGGAGGCCAGCGTCCCTTTACTTTCGAATTGGAAATACAGCCGATACTTGACCGTGCCTGTGTAGCCTGTCACAATGGCGATGGCAAGTTAGCGGACTTTACCGGAGGACGTATCGATGAGTTTACCGGATTTGGTAAAAGCTATCTGAATCTTCACCCGTTTGTATACCGTCAGGGACCGGAAGCCGAGATAGAGGTGCTGAATCCGTATGAATATCATGCTTCTGTGAGTCAACTTATAAAACTGCTGAAGAAAGGACACCACGGTGTGGAACTGACTGACAAGGAATGGCAGACCTTGTACAACTGGATTGACTTCAACGCTCCTTATCACGGCAAATTCAAAGCCAATGAATTTAAAGGGGTAGAACAGATCAGCCGTCGTACGGAATTGACAGAGAAGTATGCCGGTTCGGGGGTAGACTGGAAGGCCGAAATCCGTTCGTATGCCGATTATCTGAGCCAACAGGAAAAGCCTGCAGCAGTGAAACCCGAACGGAAAGAGTATAAAGACAAAGAGGTGAAACTGAAAGGCTGGCCTTTTGATGCTGCTACTGCCCAAGCCATGTTGAGCAAAGAGACGGAGACCCGGAAGAGCATCGAACTGGCTCCGGGCATCCGGATGAACTTTGTGCGAATTCCGGCCGGCTCCTTCATAATGGGTACTAATAGCGGACATTCCGACTATTCTCCTGCAAGTAAACAGGTCGTAAAGAAAGCTTTCTGGATGGGCGAGATAGAGGTAAGCAATGAACAGTTCCGTACCGTCTTCCCCGATCACAACAGCCGTTTCATCGGTCAGCTTTGGAAAGACCACGTACACGAGGGATATCCGGCTAATAATCCGGAACAACCCGCTATCCGCGTTAGCTGGCAGGAAGCCATGGACTTCTGTAAGAAACTGAGTGAGAAGACCGGTCTGAATGTGACTCTGCCTACCGAAGTGCAGTGGGAGTGGGCTTGCCGCGCAGGAAGTGATAGTGATTTCTGGTATGGCTCCCTGAATACGGACTTTGCCAAGTTTGAGAATCTGGCCGATGCACAATTGAACAAGGCTGCCGTACGTGGCGTGAATCCGCAACCGATGTCTCCAACAGACAGCTGGTATAAGTATTACACATTCCAGCCGAAAGAAAATGGAGTGGATGACGGCAATATGCTGATGGTAAAAGGCGGCAGCTATCAGGCCAATCCGTGGGGACTGTATGATATGCAAGGAAATGTGGCCGAATGGACCCGTTCGGACTATCTGCCTTATCCGTATAATGAGAAAACCCAGACCGGCACCGGCACCGAAAAGGTGGCCCGTGGCGGATCATGGACGGAACATCCCAAAACATGTACGTCTTATTACCGGAAAGCTTATCTGCCTTGGCAGAAGGTTTATAATGTAGGTTTCCGTGTGATCATAGAAGACTAAGTGCACCACAGAGTAACACAGAGTTCCACAGAGTATTATTTTATTTATAAGTCTTAACAAAGAAAATAAACTCTGTGGAACTCTGTGTTACTCTGTGGTGAAACATTTGGGAGGGCCTGGGATTTGAGGCGTTTTTTTGTCTCATACCCAAGATTGGGATAATAGTGCAAGCCTATGGGATAATAATATAAGCCGGAATCAGGCTAATAGCCTATTTTTGCATTGAATTAATAATTTATGAGACAACTATGAAAATCAAGACAGGACTGCTATCATTGATGATAGTATGCGGTGCATGTAGCCGAACTACCCAACCGGTGGATGTGATAAAAGATGACTTCGATTTTGCTTCCAAACAATTGAATTTCGCCTTTTCGGAAATAGACCGGGCGAAGTCTGCATTTACAGAAAAGCAAAAAGAGAAGATGTTGGTCAGCCCTCGTAATATCGAACCGGACGGGTCACTGCGCCTCGTTGCTTCGAGAGACTGGTGCAGCGGATTTTTCCCGGGAGAATTGTGGTACATGTATGAATATACAGGTGATGAGTTTTGGCGGCAGAAAGCTGAGGAGTTTACGGCACCTATCGAACGTGAAAAGACCAATGGCGGTACGCATGATATGGGCTTTAAAATGTTTTGCAGTTTTGGTAACGGATACCGTTTGACGAATAATCCGGATTATAAAAAAATACTTGTCGAATCGGCGGAAACGCTGATTACCAGATATAAACCCAATGTGGGATGTATCCGCTCATGGGATCATAATAAAGATAAATGGCAATGTCCTGTTATCATAGATAATATGATGAATCTGGAACTGTTGTTTTGGGCTTACAAACAGACCAACCGGGCAGAATTCTATGATATTGCCGTAAGCCATGCACGTACAACAATGAAGAATCATTTCCGTGATGATTACAGCTCATATCATGTGATTGACTACGATACAATCAGCGGAGAGGTGCTGAATAAGAACACGCATCAGGGATATGCGCATGAATCGGCATGGTCACGCGGTCAGGCGTGGGGATTATATGGCTATACTATGTGTTACCGTGAAACGAAGCTTCCGGAATTTCTGGAACAGGCCAAACATATCGCCCACTATATCTTCACCAGTAAAACTCTTCCGGAAGATCTGATTCCTTATTGGGATTTCAACGCTCCTAATATTCCAAACGAACCGAGAGATGTGTCGGCTGCAGCCGTTATGGCTTGCGCACTGTACGAACTCTCTATGTACGACAAGGACAATGCGGCACAGTATAAAGAGTGGGCCGATACGATTGTTGACAATTTGAGCCGGAACTATCGTGCAACCTTGAATAGTGATCGCGGTTTCCTCTTGCTTCATAGTACGGGTTCTGCTCCCCATAAGTCGGAGGTGGATGTTCCGATTGTCTATGCGGACTATTATTTCCTTGAGGCTTTACTTCGGAAATCGAAATTGGAAAAGGAAGGCAATGCTGTATTGTAAAAGCCGGTGGGATAATATGAAAAATACAATAGCAGGTTTATTAGTTTGTTTGTTGCTGCAGAGCGGGAATCTGATGGCAAAGATTCCTGTGATGCAGTCACAAAAACTGCGTTTAACAGATAACTGGGAGTTCCTCCGGCAGGATGTCGGTAATGTATGGGAACTTGTCAGACCCGTGAAAGCCGGACAACCGGAAGATTCACCCATCTGGACCAAAGTAACTCTTCCACATTGCTTTAATGCGGAAGACGCTGTAGATCCGGATGTGAATTACTATCAGGGACCGGGGTGGTATAAAACACAGCTTACGATAGACAATCCCTATAAAAACGGTCGTGTCCTGCTCGAGTTTGAAGGAGCGGGGCAGAAGACTGAGGTTTATGTCTATACTACCCGGGTGGGTAGTCATACAGGCGGCTATGATAGTTGGAATGTAGATATAACAGATGCTGTAAACGCATTCCTTGCCAGTAAGGAGGCGGAGCGTTTTGGGGGACGCGTCCCTTTGAGTATCCGTTGCGATAATACGCGGGATGCCGAAATGATTCCTTCGGATCTTTCCGATTTTAATCTTTATGGAGGAATTTACCGCTATCTTAACCTGGTTTATCTTCCGGAGGTCTCTATCGCTTCGTTGAAGATAGAGCCGGTTCTGGACCGGAAACCGAAACAGGGAACGCTGAAGATTAATTCTTTCTTTTATAACCCTTCGGATGTACGGAAAGCCACTGTTGAGTGGCGGGTGAAAGACCCTCAAGGAAACGTGGTACTTTCCGGCAGGCAGGAGGAAGTTACTCCTCTCGGAGAGTTCTGCCTTGCTGATGTCCCGTTGAAAAGCCCTCAGGTATGGGATGTGGATAACCCGCAACTTTATACGTGTGAAGTCACTGTGCGTGCCAATGAACAGGAGGTTACCGCTTCCGAACGTTTCGGTTTCCGCACATTTGAATTTATAGAAAAAGGTCCGTTCCATCTGAATGGGCGTCGGTTGCTTTTGCGGGGTACACACCGGCATGAAGACCATGCAGGCGTAGCTGCTGCCATGACCGAAGAACAGATGCGACAAGAGATGCGGATGATGAAAGAGATGGGGGTCAATTTCATCCGTCTGGGGCATTATCAGCAGTCGGAAATAATCCTTAACCTCTGTGACAGTCTGGGCATCTTGGTATGGGAGGAGATTCCCTGGTGCCGTGGAGGGGTAGGTGGAGAGAAGTACCGTTCACAAGCCAAACGCATGTTGACAGACATGATAGAACAACACCGCAATCATCCGGCCGTGATCATTTGGGGACTCGGAAACGAGAATGACTGGCCGAATGATTTTGAAACATTCAACCAGGGAGAGATCCGTTCGTTGATGAGTGAGCTTCATACGCTTTCACATCAGTTGGATGACAGTCGTAAGACAGCTATCCGCCGTTGTGCCTTCTGCAGTGATATTGTCGATGTGTATTCGCCTTCTATCTGGGCGGGTTGGTATCGGGGCAATTATACCGATTATCAGGAGATGTCTCTTGCCGAGATGGAGAAGGTGAAGCATTTTCTGCACGTAGAGTGGGGAGGCGACAGCCATGCCGGACGTCATGCCGAGGTGGTGGCTGCCATTCGGAAAGCAGGCGAGAACGATGCGGATGCTGCGTTGAATGGTTCGGCGCAAGTGCTTAAAAAAGGAGATTGGAGCGAAACGTATATCGTAAAACTGATCGATTGGCACCTGAAAGAGCAGGAGAACATGCCTTGGCTGACCGGGGCGGCTTATTGGCCTTTCAAAGATTTCTCTACGCCGGTGCGTCCTGAAAATCCGGTACCGTATGTGAACCAGAAAGGGGTTGTGGAACGTGACTTTACAAAGAAAGAGAGTTACTATGTATTCCAGTCTTACTGGACGGAGAAACCCATGATACATATTTATGGGCACAGTTGGCCGGTACGCTGGGGAAATGTGGGCGAGGAGAAGGAGATATTGGTGTATTCAAACTGTCCTTCAGTAGAACTTTTTGTCAATGGAGTGAGCTGTGGAATAAAGAGACGCAACAGTCAGGATTTCCCTGCTGCCGGATTGCATTGGAATGTCCCTTTGAACGCCGGAAAGAATACGGTTAAGGCTGTATCTGTCGGAAAGGAAGGCATTACAGACGAGATTTCTTTCGAATATCAGACGGAGAAGTGGGGGGTGGAAGCTGCCATACAACTGACTGCGACACCTTGTGGCGATGGTCTGTTTGAGATCTCGGCACAGTTGTTGGATGCCCAAGGAGTCCGCTGTCTGGACTCCCGTATGTTCATTCATTTTGAAATAGCAGGTGACGGTGAGCTAATACAAAATCAAGGTACCGCTATGGGCTCTCGCAAGGTACAGGCACGCAACGGACGTGCAGGTATCCGTATACGCCAGCCCAAAGGTAAATCGGTTGTTGCAGTGAAAGCCGAAGGTATTCCTACGGCAACGTTTGTAGTTGAAAATTAAAAGTCGGGAGTTGGGAGTTACTGCGGTATATGCTGCATGGCAACTCTCAGCTCCCAATAATTAATGACTCTCGACTACCGGTTCTTGACTGATATCTTTTAATTTTATAAGACTTTCAACTAATCAAACACGATCATGAATAAATTTCAGAATCTAATTTGTGGAGGAAGCATTCTTTTTCTCTTTGTGACAGGAGCATTTGCACAAACCAAACTTCCGCCGGCCTGGCAATCCAGTCTGGTAAAGATAACCGATGCGGGGGAACTTGTATATTATCCCGATGAGGAAGGAAATACAATTCCGGATTTCAGCCGTGTGGGTTATCATCACGGAGATAAGAGCATTCCCTTCTATCCGGCTACAATAACCGTTTCGCCGGTGGAGAATGGAGATAGCCGTGACGTTATCCAAAAAGCGATTGATCAGGTTTCGCAAATGAAGCCCGATAAGAATGGACATCGGGGGACGGTCTTGTTGAAACGGGGTGTCTATAACATTTCTGAAAGCATTTTCATTACTGCCGGTGGTGTTGTTTTGGAGGGAGAGGGAGAGAATGTGAATGAGACCCGTCTTCTGGCTACCGGAAAGAAACGGTACTCGTTGATTAAAGTATCCGGTGCGGGACGGGCGGAAGAGGTGCCGGGAACGCGCGTGAAGATTACAGATAAGTTCGTTCCCGTGGGAAGCCATTCTTTCCGGGTCTCTTCGGGTAAGGGATTCCGTCCGGGAGATCGCATAATGCTCTATCGTCCCGGTACCTCACAGTGGATACATGATCTTAAAATGGATCAGATTGTAGAGCGGAAAGGTACCCGTCAATGGACTCCCGAAGAGTATAATCTGGCTTTTGAACGTGAGATAACCAAAGTGGAGGGCGATCGTATCTATATTGACAATCCGGTTGTGATGCAGATAGATGCCCGATATGGCGGTGGTGAAATTTATAAGTATACATTTGATGGACGTATCACCGAAGTGGGCGTCTGCAACCTCTGTCTTGAGTCTGAGTTTGAAGACTATGAGGATAATCAGCATGGTTGGATCGGAGTGGAGTTTAATAAAGTGGAAAATTGCTGGGCACGCAATATTACCGGCCGTTATCTGGGGTATGCAGTGGTAAGTTGTGAGTCGATGGCCAAGAATGTGACGGTATCCAACAGCCGTTGTCTTGAAGCAAAATCACTTATTACGGGTGGGCTCCGCTATAGTTTCAATAACTGGGGGCAGCAAAATCTTTTTATGAATTGCCAGAGTACCGAAGGGCGTCACGACTATGTGACCGGTGCGCGTGTTTGCGGTCCCAATGTGTTTTATAATTGCTCTGCTTCCCAGACATTTGCAGATATAGGTCCGCATCACCGTTGGGCGGTGGGCACTCTTTATGATAATATTGTCACCGATGGAGAAATTAATGTGCAGGATCGGGGACAGATGGGAAGCGGACATGGCTGGGCAGGTGTCACACAGGTGTTGTGGAACTGCCGGGTGCGCCGTGCTGCTGTGCAAAACCCCTGGGTTTCCGGAAACAATTATAGTATAGGGACAAAGGGAGAGAAAGTACCCGGGCATTTCAAAGACCGTCCCGAAGGTATATGGGAAGGACAGAATGAAATTAATATTTTCCCTCGCTCTTTGTATGTGGCCCAACTTATGGCAAGGCAAAAAGGTATGGATTTGCGGATATTGACCAAATAAATGTTTGTTTTAACTGAGGTGTCAAAACTCCGTTTTTAGAAAAAGTCACCCCTGCTACAGATATTTCGTGGCAGGGGTGACTCTTTCTATTTGGGCATTATGACACACTCTTAGTTTATATCATTTGCCGGACACTCGTATACCTGAAAATCGCCTAAGTAAAGATGTTCGTCCTTGATGCCGTTTTTAGGCCGGTCGTCAGTACCTTCCATGTTACTTCCCAGGCTGCGGTAGATACCAAACTTATTGCGGATGTTGACTGCTCCGCTACGCCAGAGGTCTATATCGTCAAATGACCGGTCTATCAGTACTTTGCCGTCACTGAGACGGGTAATCTTTATGCGGAAGAAACCGTGGTCTGTGTAGTGCATTTCAGTCTCTACCTGTACCCACTCATTTTCAAATTCTTTGAGAGGTATGTGGTCGATAATCACTCCTTTGGTGCTTGCCTTTGTGTCGCCTGTGTGAATCACCTGCATCCGCCGGTTATTGCCGTCTGCATCACAACGCGGTGTGATCGTGATAAGAGGCGCGCCGTTATTGCCTTCCTGCGCTTTAAGCTGATGGATGTGGCAGAATGAAGTGGACGGACGGAACCCTTCCGGTATTTTGAATTTCCATCTCAACCGTTGCCATTCGTCCCAGTTGCCGTTCAGTTTTTGCCATGCGGACGAAGTCTGGCTTTTCATTTCATTCCGCTGGCGGTCTTTCAGTGAACCGCGGTCACCGTCGAGGAACTCTCCCGCATGGTTGGTGAATTTGAAAACATATTGTTTCAGTATATCGTCGTACACCACCTCGGCATGTACTCCCGTATAATGGTCCTTGGGGGAAGAGTTGGGATGCTCACTGTAATCCCAGCCCAATTTGCGCATGTATTGGTGAATGGCTTTGTAGTCTTTGCCAACAAGGCTCTCATCGGCCTGCATACTTCCCTGTAAAGTGTATGCGATGGAATCCTCTTCCGGAACGGAATTACCGAGGACCTCGCCGGAATGGCAGGAGAGATTGGGAACAAGGTACATACACGCTATGGTAAGCGGATAGATAAGTGATTGTTTTTTCATGATATTCCATTTAACTGTGGGATAAATTAACGGTGCAAATATATCTCTTAAATCTTTCCGTTATTTCAGCTTGCTATGTTTCGGGATAATATTGATAATGATTGATACAATTGTTCAAGCCGTTTGGGAGAGTATCCCTTACATTTGTCATGATAATGTGAAAACCCGATACGGTCCGTTTTTCTATGGTTATCTATTGTTATCGTAAATTGCATATTATATCTTTGCGTGCGGTTAAAAATGATATTATGAATTACATATTACTACTCTAATGAAGAAGCGATTATTGTTGTTGTTCGTTTGTCTTTTCACTCTGTCGGCGCTTGCAGCCAAAGAGGCTGAGAATTTCTACTTCTCTAACCTGAATCTGAAGGACGGCCTTTCGCAAATCTCCGTTCTGAAAATTATGCAGGATTCCAAAGGATTCATCTGGTGCGCTACCCGTAATGGGTTGAACCGTTATGACGGTAACCGTTTTGTGGTATATAAGCATAGTAATACCGATTCGCTTAGTCTGAGCGATAATCATATCACTTCTTTGGCCGAAGACAGAACCGGAAATCTATGGGTAGGAACCAGTAAGGGGCTCAATCGCCTTGATCTGAAAACCTACAAGATAAAGTCTTTCAATACCAAAGCTTATCCATTGCTCTACAATAGCTCCATCCGGTCCTTACTGGTCGACTCCCGCAACCGCTTGTGGGTGGGTACGGATGAAGGAATGTTTCTGTATATCAATGATATGGATATGTTTCAGGTGATTCAGTTGAACGGACAGATCAGGAAAGAACTTATTACCGACATCTATGAAACTACCCAAGGGCAAATACTGATCGGTACGAGGAACAAAGGAATTTTTGTCTGTGATATGAACATGAAGCTGTTGAAGCACTTCACAGCCAATAGAAAAGATCGATTGGGGATTCTGCCCAGCAATAATATTTCTACTGTTTTTGAGGATTCCAAAGGGCAGATTTGGGGCGGAGCTACCTACAACGGATTGTTTAAGCTCAATATAGACAGTGAAACGATTACCGTTTATACCAAAGACAACAGTGCGCTTTCCAACAATAGCATCCGTTGTATTGCCGAATTGCAGGGAACACTGCTTGTAGGCACGTTCAACGGGCTTTATACGGTTGATCTGCACAACAATTCCAAACTATTGCACTCCAACGCCTCTTTGGAACAGGGAAATCTCAGCCATTTCTCTATTTATTCGATTTTTGTAGACAGAAGTAATATCGTATGGGTAGGTACTTATGCCGGAGGTATCAATTATAGCAGCAAGTACAACAACCGCTTCGTCTTTCATGACCCTATAGCCGGGTATGATGGCATGTCCGGCATTTATGGCATGATGGCCGGTGTGCCCGGAGATGATTGTCTGTATATGGCTACAGAAGGGCGGGGAGTGCTCGAATATAATCTGTCGACCCGCAAATACCGGTATTTCCCCATCAAAGATTCCGTCCAGTTGCAGCATAGCCAGAATATTGTAAAAGGAGTGATGCTGGAAGGCGATATTTTGTGGTGCGGAACCAATCGCGGCAGTATCTATCAGTTTGATCTCCGGACAAAGAAGTACTCGTTATATTACCAGTTTAAGGAAGCAACGTCTGTCTATTCTATTTTGAGGGCATCGAATGGTGATCTTTGGCTGGGGGTTGCCAGTCCGGAGGTAGGGCTGATCAGATTGGGAAAAGACAAGAGTGTGCAGAACAGTTTTAAGTTGGCCAATGATACCCTTACTCCGCAAAGAGTGAGGAGTGTGCGCTGCATGTTGGAGCTGAGACCGGGGGTATTGCTTGTCGGGACCCGCAATGACGGACTGGTGAAATACGATGAATGGGCACGGAAGATGACCTATTACAGTATGGATGGAGATACGGAAAATCTGCGTTTGCAGAATAATCATGTTACCAGTATTGTCCGTGATGCTTCCGGAAATATCTGGGTCGGCATGTTTGGAGGAGGGCTTGCTCTTTATGATGAAGAAAAAGGAATCGTCAGTACGGTTACGCAGGAGTCGGGATTGGCTGAGAATGATGTATGTGCCATCGTTCCGGATAAAAAACACAATCTTTGGGTCAGTACCAGCAACGGCATATCACGTTATAATATTCGGACGAAAACGTGTGTAAACTATAATATTTTCAACGGAGTCGCCATTCAGGAGTTCACTCCTCACAGCGGCACTATGTTCTCCAATGGAGATATTTGCTTTAGTGGCAACAATGGCTTTATTACCTTTACTCCTGATGAGCTGCAGCAGAACTCTTATATTCCGCCACTTGTCCTTACCGGTCTGGTGGTTAACAATGAAGAGGTGAAGCCGGGAGAGGGTTCTATACTTACTTCTGTGCTTGACGATACCGAAGAAATCAGGTTGAAATACAATCAGAATAATATATCCGTCAGTTACTGTGCGCTCAACTATATTTTCCCGGAACAGAACCAGTATGCCATTTTCCTTAAAGGGCATGATAAGGAGTGGAATTATATCGGCAACCGTAAAGAAGCCTATTATACCAATCTGAGCCCCGGAACCTATACCTTTGAGGTGAAAGGTGCCAATAATGACGGGATATGGAATGAACAGGTAAAGAAACTCCGTATCATCATTACCCCTCCTTTGTGGAAAACGTGGTATGCCTATCTGTTCTATGTCCTTGTGTTCTTGTCTATGTGTACCGTTATCATGTATTACATACTCTATAAGCAGAAGCTGGAACGGGAACTGGTATTCAAGCAGAAAGAGAAGGCGCAGCTTGAAGAATTTCATCAGACCAAGTTACGTCTGTTTACCAATTTTTCTCACGAGCTGCGGACTCCGTTGACGTTGGTTATAGCCCCCTTGCAGGAGCTCATGCAGATGACGGATTTCAGTGCCGGCGTGAAGAACAAGCTCAGCTTGATATTCAGTAATGCACAGCGGTTGTTGCTATTAGTCAATCAGCTTATGGATCTTCGGAAGAATCAGGATGGAAAAATGCAACTTCGGCTCACCAAGAGCAATATCCGGGCCTTTGTGTTGGAGATCTGCTGTGCGTTCAATCAGATAGCTATAAATAAGAACATTAACTTTGTGTTCGATAGGAATGAAGAACGCCTAAGCGTATGGTTCGATAAATCTCTGTTTGAAAAGGTGGTTTTCAATTTACTCTCCAATGCCTTTAAGTTTACGAATAGCGGAGGAGAAGTCTCACTCGATTTGAAGGCAATCTCTTATGGCGAGCTGCCATCCCGGCAACAGGAGAATTTGGGAGAACTTCCTGCCGATACGAACATGATACGCCTGCTGGTGACAGATACCGGTAAAGGAATTCCTGCGGATGAGATAAAGAACATATTCACCCCTTTCTATCAGGTGGGAACGAATAAGGAGAATAATGTGGGGACGGGGATCGGCCTTAGTCTGACTCAATCTATTGTCAGCCTGCATCATGGCATCATCGAGGTGGCTCCTAACGAACCTCATGGAACGGTATTCGAAGTCATTATTCCGGTCAGCAAAGGGGTGTATGACGAATCTTGTTTTGCTGCGGAGGAAGAGGAGCGTGTGGTGGAAGATGTAATTCCGCCTACGACAAAACTCCCTCTTGCGGATGGTCGGAAGAAATGGACCGTCCTGCTGGCGGAAGACAACAATGAAGTGCGCAGCTATGTAAAGGAGTGTCTCGAACCTTACTATCAGGTGCTCGAAACAGACAACGGGGAAGATGCCTTCAATCTTTGTGTGGAGAAATATCCGGACATTATACTTAGTGATATCATGATGCCCCGTATGGATGGCCTTGAACTCTGTGCATTGGTAAAGAAAGACCTGCGTGTCGGGCATATACCGGTTGTGCTGATGACTGCCAAGTCGATGGTTGTGCATATAAAGGAGGGCTTCTCCGTAGGCGCCGATGATTATATTGTCAAACCATTCAACATGGATATTCTGCTCTGTCGCATCAATAACCTGCTTGAGGCACGCGAGAAACTAAAGAAACTCTATGGCAAAAAATTCTCTCCCGAAGCATTGGGCATTGAAATTGTTTCTACTGATGACCGTTTCACGCAGAAGTTCTTTGAGATTATAGAGAAAAACATTGCCAATCCAAATCTGAATATAGACTTGTTGAGCAAGGAGATCGGGCTAAGCCGTGCCAATCTGTATCGGAAACTGAAGGCTATCACAGAACTGTCTCCAACCGAATTGATCCGGAACAAACGGTTGGAAGTTGCTGCTAAACTGTTGTTGGAGTCGGACTATACCGTGTCGGAGATTTCCGTACTTACCGGTTTTAACAGTCATGCTTATTTTTCGAACAGTTTCAAACTGGTGTATGGATATTCGCCTTCTGAGTTTGTGATAAAACATCGCGAGGGGGGAAAGGGAACATTGAACAAGGACCTGACCCCGCCGGAATAAAGGCTGTTGTAAGTTTGGATTTTGTTTGGATTTTCCCGGCAGAAAAGCGGATGCCGGGTTGTGCGTTATCTGTGACGTCTGCGGATATTCGGTGTGTATTCCCGGTAAAGGGTGATTTCATTGGCGAATGGAATAATAGTTTAAGCTTATGGGATAATTCTAAAAGCTGAAAAGAGATTAAACTTTTATTTTTGTGCAGTACAAAAAGCCCCTTTATTTATACACCTTATAACAATTGAGTCGTTTATGAAATGTTTTTATTATTTGCTTTTAACTTGTTTCATGTCTTCATGTATGGCATCGGGACCCGACCCGGTAGTGAAGGCTTTGAAACAGGAGGTCTTGAAACGTGCAGAACAGGACCTGGCAAAGAAACCGGTAACGGTGACTTCCTTTATTGCAGAACGTAGCATGGGCGGGCTGCATGATTTCTTTTCTGAAGGAGATTATTGGTGGCCCGATTCATTGAATCCCGACGGACCGTATGTGCGGCGTGACGGAGAAAGCAATCCGGACAATTTTGTGGCCCATCGCCATGCAATGATTCGTTTCAGTATGATTACCGGCAATTTGACTTCGGCCTATCTCATCACACAGGATAAGAAATATGCCGATGCGGCCCTTCAGCATATACGTGCCTGGTTTGTGAACAAAGATACGCGGATGAACCCGAATTTGCTGTACGCACAGGCCATAAAGGGAATTGCTACCGGACGTGGAATCGGGATCATCGATACGGTTCATCTTATCGAGGTCGCTCAGTCACTTTTACGCCTTCAACAGGCGGGGGTACTTCCTGCGGAAGATGCAAAGGCTACTAAAGAATGGTTTGCATCTTATCTGAATTGGATGGCAACACATCCGTATGGCGTGGATGAGATGAATGCGAAAAACAATCATGGTACCTGCTGGGTAATGCAGGCAGCGATGTTTGCCAAATATATCGGAGACGGGAAGATGATGAAATTCTGTTCGGACCGTTACAAGGAAGTATTGCTTCCCGGACAAATGGCAGAGGACGGCAGTTTTCCGTTGGAACAAAAACGTACCAAGCCATACGCTTACTCACTTTTCAATCTTGATGCAATGACCATGATATGCCAGATCTTATCAACGGACGACAATAATCTTTGGCAATATACAACGGCAGACGGCCGGAATATCATGCTGGGCATCTCTTATCTTTACCCTTTTGTGGCGGATAAGAGCAAATGGACATTGGCACCGGATGTGATGTGTTGGGAGGAGTGGCCTGTGGCGCATCCGTTCCTGCTTTTTGGTTCTCTGCAATTGAAAGATAAGGCCATGTTTGATACCTGGCTCAAACTGGAACACTTCCCGACCAATGATGAGGTGATACGCAATCTGCCTATACGTAATCCTATTATCTGGTTATAAATAGGCTGTATATAAAAAACATAAACCTTGAAATAGAACGCCATGAAGAAAATTATACTTTGTTTAAGTCTCTGTATGCTCGTCCTGTCGGTAGCTCGTGCCACTGATGCAGACGAACTTGTGCGTATCCGTCAGAATTATGTCCGGCTTCTGCTGCCTTCAGGGGGCGAACAGGAAAACTTGATCCGCTATTTGCAACAGATCACTCCGGAGAGTGAGATGTCTGATCAGGTAGTGATGGAGCTGTATCAGCTTTATCCTTTTGATTTAGAGAAAATGCAGAGGTATCTCTCTTCTCAAAGAGCGGATGGAACCTGGCCGGATATTAATTATGATGATAAGAAACGTTCGGGATGGGAACCCAAGATGCATGCCGAGCGCATATTGGAGCTTGCCAAACTTTATCGTTCGGACAAGACGGAATACAAGGGCTCGTCAGCGGTGTCAAAAGCAATTCATGCCGCATTGGATTACTGGTTTACCGCAAAGCCTGTTTGCTTGAACTGGTGGTACAACCAGATCGGTATCCCCAAAACGATGGGGGCCGCTTTTATCCTTCTGGAAGACGAACTGTCTCCGGCAGAAAAGCAATCGGCTATTGAGGTATTGGAACATGCCAAGTTTGGTATGACCGGACAGAACAAAGTTTGGCTGGCTGGTAATGTGCTGATACGTGCTTTGTTGCAAAATGACTCTCTTTTGGCAAAAGAAGCCAAGGATATCATCGCTTCCGAAATAGTGACCGGTGGAAAAGAGGGGATTAAAGAAGACTGGAGTTTTCACCAGCATGGTGCCCAACAGCAGTTTGGCAATTACGGACTGGCATTCTTATCGGGAATGAGCTTCTTTGCCGGGTTGTTCTCCGGTACTTCATTTGCATTTGATGATAAGCAGATGGAGATATTGTGCACGTTGCTTTCCGACGGCTATCGCTGGATTGTGTGGCGGGGAGAGATGGATATAAATTCTCTGGACCGTCAGTTGTTTCACAATGCGCCCATCCATAAAGCACTGAGTGCGGGGCTTGTGGCATTGAGATTGGGAAACAAGGATTTTGTCGCAGATAATTTTCCTCCCCGTAAATCGGGAAGTACATTTATCGGGCATAAACATTTCTGGCAGTCGGACTATACTATTCACCGCCGTCCGTCATGGATGGCTTCGGTGAAGATGTCTTCTGAGCGGGTGATTGGTTCAGAGTTGGTGAATGAAGACAATCTGTTGGGGTATTATATGGCTGACGGAGCCACTTATATCTATGAAGATACAAACGATTATCTGAATGTATTTCCTTTTTGGGACTGGAGAAAGATTCCCGGTATAACGTCTTATGAAAGTGATGCACCGGTGCAATGGAAAAAAGGAAAGCGGGCAGTGAATGATGCCGCTTTTGTGGGGGGCGTGTCTGATGGCAGACAAGGAATGACCGTCATGGATTTTTGCAGGGATGGCTTAAAGGCTCGTAAGGCATGGGTCATGACTGATGATTTTGTACTTTGCCTGGGAGCAGGTATCTGTTCCGATTCAACACTTGCCGTTACTACCTCTGTCGACCAGCGTCTGAAACGGGATGACTTGCTTGTATTGCAAAAAAACAGGTGGGAGAAAATAGAAGGCACGCGGTTGTTTGACGGAAAAGAACAGCGTTTCTTTCATGGATGTACCGGATATATTCTTTGGGGAAATTCTTCTGCCAATAGTGTGGCCCATTCGGAGAAACGTACAGGACAATGGCATGACTTTATGCAGATGTATCGTCCGCAACCGGTAGAAGGAGAGGTCATATCTTTGCATATTGATCATGGGGTACATCCGCAGAAAGCGGCTTATCAGTATATTCTTCTTCCGTCTGTCAACCGTGAACAGACGGCGGCATTCGATCTCTCTTCTGTTAAGGTAATACGCAATGATGAAAATCTCCAGGCCGTTTTTGCTGTGGGCAATTATTATATAGCCGCCTACCGGCCCATAAAAATAAAATTGGCATCGGGGCTCTCTTTTGAAGCTGTTACACCGGGAATTTATATGATCATGCCCTCCGGCAAGAATTATAAGGTAGCTTATGC
>CAVCAX010000177.1:0-370 GCA_963599995.1 Coprobacillus sp. CAG:698 | reverse complement strand
TCACCGGCAACAGGAAGTGAAAGCCGTAATTAATAAGAAAAAGATCTGTTTCTCTACTGTTGCATTCGGGAAGATGGGGGATACGGTTATTATTAATTGAATTGGAATCAGAGTTTATCTTTTCTGGTATCGGGCATAATTTGTGAAATGATAGAATACAAATGTGTGTATATTGACGGGATAAAATAGGATTTTATGAATGTAATTTATTGAATATCAGTATTGGTATGCGGATTGAGATGTTTCTGATAGTATTTGATACAATCTTTAAATTCCTTTTAAGAAATTTCTCGTTTGTTTGCATACGGAATATAACGCGATGTTTAACTTTAAAATAACATATTAATATTATGCAAAAACAAAAAACATG
>CAVCAX010000176.1:0-3703 GCA_963599995.1 Coprobacillus sp. CAG:698 | reverse complement strand
CCTTTACAGTACCAGCCTCATCATTTTGTTCTTTAATTGTGGAGCCGTCCAAATTCCAAACAGTTGTAGAATTTATTTCCATAACACCGGTTCTGAAAGGAATACCAGTAGACGTCTGAGGAGCATTTACTGCTACATCTTCATCATCCTTTACTGTAGTTACCTTACCTTTAGCTGTTCCTAAAGAGCCAAAATTTTCAAAAGTCCCATCTTCAGGATCTGGGTCGGTTTCAAAGTTAAAATAGCCGATTAATCCATCAGGTAACTCATCAATATCAGGATCAAAACCATTCATGGCATTAAGTATTTCGTCATCAGAAATAGCCCGGTTATAGAATTGAATTTCGTCCAAAGAGCCAACAAATCCACTACGTCCGGAAGCACTTCCACCAAAACGGGGAGTACCTGTTCCTTTATAACTATGTGGACCTGTATATTCACTTACTTTCTTTCCATTGAAATACATTTTCGTTGTACTTCCTTCTACACTAAATGCAAAGTGTGCCCACTTTTTAGGGATTACTCTGTAGTCTTCTGCAATTGTTCCTTTATTTCCTGCATTTCCCAACAGACGAACCCACAAATAATTATCATTGGGAGCAATATCTACCCACACATCTCCCCAGGCATTTTTGGGCCAAGCATCTGTATAACTACGTTGGCTATACAAAGCAGTTCCCTCATTGGCAGGTTGTACGTTCTCATCAAGGTTCACCCAAAATGCAATTGTAAACGGAGTTTTATTACATAGTTCTTTCGGAAGAGTAAATGACTGTACATCTGTCAAATGTAAAGCTCTTGATACAGAACCGTCCCGTTTTATTCCTTCATAAGTGAATGTCACGTCCTCATTTACCGCAGCTTTTTCCTTATCAACTGTCAGACCTGTCAATTCATTAATGCCTCCCGTTTCTTCCGGAGTCACTTGAACAAATCCGCGATAAGTAGTAACTTCACCCCCAACAGTCACTTCCAAGTCATAGAATCCCACTTCTTCCAAAGAGGTTGTGAATTCCTTTACATCACTGAATGTTCCTGCATCAATAGGCTCACCAGCAGTAGCTCTCCTCAACTTAAATGTAGCAGGAGCATGAGTATCATCATAGAACTTTACAGTAAACTGCTGTTCCGGTTTTATAATCTCTTTATCTACTATAACCGTTTCAAGAGATTTAATTTCACCACGGTCCATCTCTTTCGACCAGACTATCTCACTGCGTTCACCGACCGGATTAACGGCACAAACTCCCACTTGTATTTTGGAATCCGTAAAAGTAAGCGGAGCACCCACCACATACGCAGCCCAAGAAGTAGTAGCAGTACATAAAACAGGTTCGGTACTTATATCTCCCCGAACATATATTTCATAATACCAAGCATTCACATCTTCATTATAAACAGGCGTACCATCTATTTCATTGAAATTCTTATCACCACAACGCCAAATTACTTTTATATCTCCTGTATTAAATGTAGTACCCAATACTTTTGCATCTGTAATGGTAATAGGTTCGGGAGTAAGTACATTAGCCGGATCAATAATAGACATTTCACCCAACAGCAATTCATAATTGGAAGCAGTGTTTTTTGCCTCCAATGCAATACATGCAATCTGGTCGTTTGCATTTAAGCCCAACTCGCTAAGCTTAACCTTTGCAGTAAACCATTCACCAGATTTAGTCACAGCCGGCAATGTGTAAGAAACAAATTCATTTTCGCTTCCTTTCTTAGAAAGGCAAAGAGCCAATTTAGGATCTGTACCGCCATTTATCATCTTGTAAGTCACATTCGCTTCACATCCCTCTGTTAGAGTCAACTCTGTTTTATAAAGACGGATTTTAGAATCAGCAGTAGCCCCTTGAATCTTTAATGAAGAACCACCATACCATGCATCATCAAATGTAAAATCTAAATTGATGGCATCAGCCGGAGCCGAGGTAGCATTCGTCCATGAATCGGTAATCCACCATCTCCATGTCGGTAAGAAATCCTGCATACCGATATTATACCAATTCTTATCAAATGTCGTAACACCATCCTTCTTGAAAGAAGTACCGTTACCTAAATTAAATCGGGTCACAAACGGCAGTGTATTCAACGTACTCTGTGCATTGACAAATGCTGCAATTCCATGAAATCCTTTCAAATCAGTCTCGCTAAATCCACGACGCACATTATTTATTGCCGGGCAAATAGCGGGATTACGTTTACCTCCGGAGAAGAATAGCTCCAACTTCTTCTGATATAAGTTCTGAATAGCCAAATCAGATGTTCCGTTTTCTGTAGAAGCCTGATGAATCACATTATCATCATGTGCTCCCCACAAACCAATAGAGAAAGGATAGTCTTTCAATAGTGCCCAGTTTCCACTTGTACCTGAATTATTGTGCAGACCACGTCCCTGAATATCCATTCCACCATATACATCGTAGGTATTTCTTTTCAATCGATTAGCTTCGGCCAATGAAGTATTCAGTTTTGTAGTATTCCAGTTATAATTTAAGAAAAAGGCATCTGTTACTGTCTTGCCGTCTTTCGAAAACCATTCACTGTTTCCATCGCTTAATTGGTCCGTCCAATTCACAAAGCCACTATTCGATTGAGATTCATACCAAATCACTTTAAAGTGCCAGTCTATTTCTTCAGCAGCGTCATGGCAGGCAGCAAAAAAATCTTTCACATTATTTGCCAAAGTTTGCCCTAAGCTTCCTTCGGGATTGACACCTACCCCATCAAGACCGTAATATTTCAAAATTTGAACGAATTTCTTTGCGTATTTAAACTGGCCGTTCTCTTTTGTCACCAACTTACTCAATCCCGGGCTTACACTTCCCTCAAAGAAATTCAAGCACCCCGTCATGACTCCATTCTTATGAGCAACATCATTAAAGACTCCCGGTACCCGAATCCATCCATTAGACCAGTTACCATGATATTCCAGATATTGCCACATACTAAAGTTATCAGCATTGAAATTATAACGTGGCAGAGGTCCCCACTTCTTGGAATTTTCTCCGATAGGACACCACCACAAAACTTTTCGTTCATTGGTTCTGCTTTCTACAATCTGGGTTTTCTCATTCATAATACGCTCTTTAGGCCGAACGCGAGAAATAAAGAAATTGTCATCGGCATATCCTTCTTTATTACTGAAAGATTTTCCGGGTTCCCATGTATCAAGCATATCATGCCACTCCGCACCCATGTCTACTACATAGTCGACCAGATAACTCGGAGCAGTTTGCGCATTAGCACCCCCTAAAGCAAGAGATGCTAAAATACTTACTAAAAGTACCTTTTTTTTCATTGCATACAATTTTAATGGTTAATAATTATTTTATCAGCTATTTTCAGCTTTTATCAGTTCTTTCTTGATTGCCTGAAATACATAAGTTCCTGACCGTCTCATGGTAAATGTCCATTCGCCTGCTACTATAGGCGTTTTGGCAACATCCAATACCAACGTATAAACGTATGTTTCAGGGTCAAAGAATTCATCAGTCAGTGTACGCGTTTCCCTTTTAGAAGAAACAGGAGAAATTATGGTAATCTTATCGTTCTCCACTTTATCCAATTTGAAAAGCACTTTATATTTACCGTCAGTATCGGCTATTATGGGAGCATCGTCTGTAAAACCTTTTTTCACAAAATAGAAACTACTTAATTTTTCTTTCAATCCAAACTCCCAACTTTCTATAAAAAG
>CAVCAX010000175.1:1831-3636 GCA_963599995.1 Coprobacillus sp. CAG:698 | reverse complement strand
CAGCAGTCGGAACATCGTCCTTCGCGACGGACAAATCAAGGAAGATACTCCGAACCCGAACATCCAGTCGGCAGCAGAAGCATTAGCTGCCCTGCCACTGCCGGAGGAAGACTGAGAATATTTACGATTGGACGATTTACGAATTACGATTGAGGTCGCTTCAGAAAGTGGCTGATTGGAGAAAAAGTATTTCCAATCGTAAATCGTCAATCGTCTAATCGTAAATATATTATTGTCAAATCGTAAATCTATTATCGTTAATTGCTTAATTATAAACAAAATGAATGGAACCAATTTATTCAAAATAGCCCTTCGGGCATTGGCCAACAACAAGCTAAGGGCTTTTCTGACAATGCTCGGAATAATCATTGGCGTTGCCTCGGTTATTACCATGCTGGCCATCGGACAGGGTTCGAAGCGGAGTATCCAGACGCAGATTGCCGAAATGGGATCGAACATGATTATGATACATCCCGGTGGCGACATGCGTGGAGGAGTACGTCGGGACGCTTCGGAAATGCAAACGCTGAAGTTGGAAAATTACGAGAAGCTGCGCGATGAGTCCAACTATCTGGCAGGAATAAGTCCCAACGTCTCTTCTTCAGGGCAACTCGTCTATGGCAACAACAACTACCCGTCATCTGTCAGCGGTGTAGGACTGGATTATCTAAGCATCCGCCAACTGACAGTGGAAAACGGAGAGATGTTTACGGAAGCGGACATACAAAGTTCTGCCAAAGTATGTATCATCGGAAAAACCATTGTAGACAACCTGTTCCCTGACGGAAGCGATCCCATCGGACGGGTCATCCGCTTTGGGAAAATCCCCTTCCGTGTCATCGGGGTTTTGAAATCCAAAGGATACAACTCCATGGGTATGGACCAGGATGACATCGTGCTGGCTCCCTACACAACGGTCATGAAACGTCTGCTTGCCGTAACCTATCTGCAAGGCATCTATGCCTCCGCCCTTTCGGAGGACATGACCGACTATGCTACGGAAGAGATAACGAGAATTCTGCGTCGCGAACACAAGCTGAAAGATTCGGACGAAGACGATTTCACCATCCGCAGCCAGCAAGAGCTCAGCACCATGCTGAATTCCACCACCGATCTGATGACCACCCTCCTGGCCTGCATTGCCGGCATTTCTCTGGTAGTAGGCGGTATCGGTATCATGAACATCATGTATGTATCTGTTACAGAACGTACCCGGGAGATCGGTCTTCGTATGTCTGTCGGTGCGCGTGGGGTCGACATCCTCAGCCAGTTCCTGATAGAAGCCATTCTGATCAGTATCACAGGCGGTATCATCGGGGTCATTATCGGCTGCGGTGCCAGTTGGATTGTAAAAAGTGTAGCCCACTGGCCCATCTTCATACAGCCTTGGAGCGTGTTCCTGTCATTTGCCGTATGTACCGTCACGGGTGTATTCTTCGGCTGGTATCCGGCAAAGAAAGCTGCCGACCTCGATCCGATAGAAGCGATCCGATACGAATAAAGCAATCAGTGAGTGATAAGTGATTGATACCAGTCACTTATCACTTATTTTATTATCTTTGCAGACATGAAACAACATACCAACAGACATATTCGGTTTGCCGAAGTCCTGACCCATGTCATCGGTTGGGGGATTGTATTCGGATTTCCGTTCTTTATCATCAATCGCGGAGGAGAGACAATTGACTGGATGGGATACTTACGCCATAGCGGAGTCTCCCTCTCGTTTTTTATAGTGTTCTATCTCAATTACTTCCTGCTTATCCCCCGGTATTTATTCGGTGGGCGTATCCGCGAATACATGC
>CAVCAX010000175.1:0-1821 GCA_963599995.1 Coprobacillus sp. CAG:698 | reverse complement strand
CTCGCGCTGATCATACTCATGAGTGGCGGACTTCACCTGTGGCAAAGTGTACTCTTTTGTAACACTCCGCCGAAAACTCCCCACAAAGACCTGCCTCCCGGTTGGATTTTCTTTGTTCGGGATATGTTCTCAATGGTGCTTACCATCGGACTGTCTGCGGCTATCAAGATGAGTATCCGCTGGGGACAGATAGAAGATGCCCGCCGTGAAGCCGAAAAGAGCCGTACCGAAGCTGAGTTGAAAAACCTGCGGAATCAACTGAATCCACATTTTCTGCTCAACACGCTGAACAATATTTATGCACTCATCGCCTTCAATACCGACAAAGCGCAATTGGCCGTACAAGAGCTGAGCAAGCTCCTCCGCCACGTGTTATACGACAATCAGCAGACCTACGTAGCCTTGGGAAAAGAGATGGACTTTATCCGCAATTACATCGAATTAATGCGCATCCGTCTTTCTTCCAATGTGACCGTAGAAACACATATCGACATTTCTTCGGATAACCGTACGGAGATAGCCCCTCTGATTTTTATTTCACTTATAGAAAATGCTTTCAAGCATGGCATCTCTCCTACCGAACCCAGCTTCATACGTATTCATTTTTCTGAGGGCAACGGTGAAGTGAGGTGTGAGATTACCAATAGCTACCATCCCAAAGCCGAGACAGACAAAAGCGGCTCGGGCATCGGATTGGAGCAGGTAAGCAAAAGGTTGGAATTAATCTATCCGGGGCGTTATCAATGGCAACGCGGAACAAGTGAAGATAAAAAAGAGTATTCATCTAAATTGGTGATAAAAGTAGCCAATTACTAATTACTAAAACCATGACCCTGAATTGTGCTATCGTAGACGACGAACCTTTGGCTCTCGATTTATTAGAGAGTTATGTCAACAAGACTCCATTCCTCGCACTGGCCGGCAAATATTCCAGTGCAGTACAAGCAATGAAAGAACTGCCGGGCAATCCTGTCGATCTTCTTTTCCTCGATATACAAATGCCCGAACTTAACGGTCTGGAATTCTCTAAAATGATCGACAGCCATACCCGCATCATATTTACCACCGCTTTCAATCAATACGCCATCGACAGTTACCGTGTAAACGCCCTCGACTATCTGCTGAAACCAATCTCATACGTAGATTTCCTGCAGGCAGCCAATAAAGCATTACAATGGTTCGAACTTGTGCAGAAGCCCGAAGAGATTGAAAGCATTTTCGTAAAAAGTGATTATAAGCTCATTCAGGTAGAACTGAAAAAGATACTCTACATCGAAGGACTGAAAGATTACATCAAAATATATACAGAAGACCAGCCGAAACCTATCCTCTCATTAATGAGTATGAAAGCAATGGAAGAATTGCTTCCTCCCAATCGTTTTATGAGAGTACACCGTTCATTCATCGTACAAAAAGACAAGATACGTATTATAGACCGTGGCCGAATTGTCTTTGACAAGACCTATATTCCCGTCAGCGACAGTTATAAACTCACTTTTCAAGCCTTTCTTGATAAAAGAAGTTGAAAAAAGCACCTTTTATCGGTGAAAAGTGCCGATTTGTCTATTACTATTTGTTTTACAGATAATAAATGCATATCTTTGTATCCAACAGAAAGGGGTTGTGAAACTCTGAGAATAGAATAGTTTAGTTAAGTCTAGTTTAGTTTTTGTGTTAAATGGCTTCCTCGTCGGCGGACGAACAAGGAAGCCATTTTAACGTTTGATACACAGCGTTGAATCCTAATCGAACTACTTCTTTCTTAATTAGTATTGATTATTATGAGTTAAAACGTCACTTTTGACGCTATTCTATTGCTGT
>CAVCAX010000174.1:0-2009 GCA_963599995.1 Coprobacillus sp. CAG:698 | reverse complement strand
TTCCTGCTTACTTACGCTCAGAACCGTACAGGGGATAAGGTTGCTTTCATTGTCGATATAAGTATCATTCTGCGCAATGCCCACGCTGAGAGTTACATAATCGACTTCGATATTCGCAGCCAGTTTCGTCAAGTCATTCTGCAACAAGGCAGCCTGAATCGTCCGCTTGATCAAATCCTCGTTCTTCTGTCTGTTTCCCGAACAGCTCACCACATGCCTGTTGGTAAGAAACTTGCCGTCTTTCGATATAAAGAAGCCTGTGCCCGAACTTCTCATGATTCCCGGAGTAACATCTCCCTCATCATCTATATAGCAATAATCCAATTGGTCGTATCCATTCATGTATTCGCTCAGCGGCCGGCCCTGAATGGTGGTTGCATAAGTCGATTTCAAATAGATCAACACGACATCGTTTTTATGTTCCGAATACACTTCCGTCCAATCCTTGTTGATTTTGAATAAGTCCCACCTCCACGGTTGGAGGAGACAGATACCGACAATCAATACCACAGAGACGGCGATTGACAGCATAAGTTTGTAGTTGGAATTCATCCGGAGCGGATATACGGCTTCCCAGTTCAGCGGATGCTTGTTGGAGACGGATACATTGTCACCCTTTCTCAACCGGCAGGAACCTGTGATCCGGCTGCCGTTGACATACGTACCGTTTGTGGAATGATTGTCGATTATCCAGATACTGCCGTCTTTCCGTCTGTACAGCCAGGCATGACGGTCGGAAACATCATCAAACGAGAACCTGATCTGCGATGTCAGACTTCTGCCGATAAGTTTTTGTCCGGCCACATCATCGGGGAAGGTCACCGGTGGTTTGGGAGATATGGCAGGCTTGCCGGCGGCTGTCTGTATCATCTGTTTCCAGTCTATGGAATGATTGCCCAAAAGTACCACGGAGGCCGTTGAAAGTTTGGCCCTATTCACCCGCTTGCCGTCCACGAAAGTTCCATTCTTGGAATTCAAGTCTTCAATGGTTATCTCTCCCGAATCGGATACCGTAATTACAGCATGGTTGGCAGAGACAACACCGTCCTTAATCACAACATCATTATTGGAACCTCTTCCTACCCTGATTGTTTTCATTTACAATAGTATTAGTGAAACCGGTTACGCCCCGGTTTCATTGTTGTTAATTCATTTAAATGACACAATAAGAAATACAAAAAGCGCAGACCCAATTGTCATCCGTCTCCGGGTATCGCCAAACACCCACTGCACAAATGAACAATTTTGTCTACGCTTCGTATATTATAAGAAGAGCCATCCTCCCCTCTCATTCCAATAAAGATGAAAGGTAAGAATAGATACAGGTATAATACTACAAGCTAAACAACCGTTACTCTTTTTCTTGTGCAGTCTCATTAAATTTGGCGATTTTAGAGACAAGAATCAGCTTACGCTCGTTAACTACTATTTCCTTATTTCAAAAACAGATTCCTCAGAACCCATCCATGCCCGCAAATCAAATAAAAAGCAGTATCGGAATAATCTTTCACATTGCTTTTCAAAATCAGGCACAAGCATTAAAACGCTATAAAAGTATAACAAAAATCAAACATGACAAAACGGGATAGAAGCAAAATTCCCCTATATAGTCGAAAAGCATGATTAAACATCGGATATTAGTGTATATAATGCAAATATTTCTATCTCTTGAATACCTTATATACATAAGAATAAGACTGATTTTTTAGCTCGTCTGCCACCTCTGCAGCTTTAATATTCTTCTCTGCTCGTTCTATAGCCAACGCAAGTTTTCCGCCAGCACATAAGTTTTCCACCCATGCTACATCTTTGAGATACTTTTCACTCTTTAGCAACTTCTTTAAAGGCTTTGTTTTATCTGAAAAGCACGGTTTCAAGTGAGGTGCCAGCATGCCCGCAACTTGTCCATAGTTCTTCAGTAGTTTTGTGTCATCCACAAAATGTAACAAGAACCAATACTCAATACTCGGCATACTAGGGCATACCGTAACAGTTCCGTTTGAGGCTTC
>CAVCAX010000173.1:0-2196 GCA_963599995.1 Coprobacillus sp. CAG:698 | reverse complement strand
AAATATTCAGCAATGTGCAATTTGTAACCTATGACCGTATCCAAAACAAAAGCCAGATTAGTTGATGTCGCCCGTCAGCTGTTTGCAAAGATGGGAGTGGAGAATACCACAATGAATGATATAGCCCTCGCTTCCAAAAAAGGCAGGAGAACTCTCTATACTTATTTTAAGAGTAAGGATGAGATTTATTTGGCTGTTGTCGAGTCTGAGTTGGATATACTTTCGGACATGATGAAACGGGTGGCGGATAAAGACATTTCACCGGATGAAAAGATTATCGAGATGAGTTATACGCGTTTGGATGCAGTGAAGGAGGTGGTATATCGTAATGGTACGTTGCGTGCAAACTTTTTCCGCGATATATGGAGAGTGGAGAAAGTCCGTAAAAAGTTTGACGCCAAGGAAATAATGCTTTTTAAGGGAGTGTTGCAGGAAGGAAAAGATAAAGGGGTGTTCTGCATTGACGATGTGGATATGACAGCTTCATTGGTGCATTATTGTGTGAAGGGGATAGAAGTACCTTATATTCGCGGTCATATAGGAGCCAATCTGGATATGGAAACCCGGAAAAAATATGTCGCCAATATTGTATTTGGCGCACTTCATAGAACAGAAAATTAATTAAAATCAATTTAGTATGGGATTATTAACAGGAAAGACAGCTATTGTAACCGGTGCCGCTCGTGGTATTGGTAAGGCTATCGCTTTAAAATTCGCTTCAGAAGGAGCTAACATTGCATTCACGGACCTCGTGATTGACGAAAATGCAGAAAATACAGCTAAGGAAATAGAAGCAATGGGCGTAAAAGTCAAAGGATACGCCTCGAATGCGGCCAATTTTGAAGATACTGAAAAGGTCGTAGCAGAAATCCAAAAAGATTTTGGCCGTATTGATATATTGGTAAACAATGCCGGTATCACACGTGACGGGCTGATGATGCGTATGAGCGAACAGCAGTGGGATATGGTAATCAATGTGAATCTGAAGTCTGCTTTCAATTTCATTCATGCTTGTACCCCGGTTATGATGCGTCAGAGATCCGGAAGTATCATTAATATGGCTTCTGTGGTAGGCGTTCACGGAAATGCCGGACAGGCCAATTACTCAGCATCAAAGGCCGGTATGATTGGTTTGGCTAAGTCCATTGCACAGGAATTGGGCTCTCGTGGAATTCGTGCCAATGCCATTGCTCCGGGCTTTATCATTACGGATATGACAGCAGCTCTGCCTGACGAAGTGAAGGCGGAATGGGCAAAGAAAATACCTTTGCGCCGTGGAGGAACTCCCGAAGATGTTGCTAATATCGCAACATTCCTGGCTTCGGATATGTCTGCTTATGTATCCGGTCAGGTGATTCAGGTAGATGGTGGTATGAATATGTAAGATACCCCCATGACCGTCGTATACGAAGACAACCATATAATTGTAGTCAATAAGACCGCTTCCGAGATTGTTCAGGGAGATAAAACCGGGGATACTCCTCTTTCCGAAACTGTGAAACAGTATATAAAGGAGAAATATGCGAAGCCCGGTAATGTCTTCATCGGTGTAACTCACCGGCTGGACCGCCCCGTAAGCGGTCTTGTTATTTTCGCAAAGACCAGTAAGGCTTTGTCCCGCCTGAACGAGATGTTCAAGAACGGTGAGGTGAAGAAAACTTATTGGGCGATTGTGAAAGTGGCTCCCAAGGAGCCGGAAGGCGAATTGGTGCATTTCCTGGTGCGTAACGAAAAGCAGAATAAGAGTTATGCCTATGAAAAGGAAGTGCCCGGCAGTAAAAAGGCTATTCTGCATTATCGTCTTATCGGGCGTTCGCAAAATTATTATCTTTTGGAGGTCGATCTTAAGACCGGTCGTCATCATCAGATACGTTGCCAGTTGGCCAAGATGGGGTGTCCTATTAAGGGGGATTTGAAATATGGTTTTCCCCGTTCCAATCCGGATGGCAGTATCTGTCTGCATGCACGCCATGTGCATTTCATTCATCCGGTATCCAAAGAAGTGATAGAACTGGACGCACCCGTTCCGATAGGAAATTTGTGGAATGGGTTCGAGATGCTTTAAAATTTCGAGATGTTTTAAAATGATGTATAACAAAAAGCCATCCCTTGAATAGACAGAAGTGGGGATGGCTTTTCTTTTAGATAGTGTGCTTACTGTTGTCCGGCAGACTGAGCAGGGGTTTCTGTTGAAGC
>CAVCAX010000172.1:5207-8183 GCA_963599995.1 Coprobacillus sp. CAG:698 | reverse complement strand
CTCTCTGAATAATTGTTCATTATGAAAAGAATAAAAACAATATTAATTCTATGCCTCGTATGTCTGGCAGTAAAAGGAGAAGACGTTTTCCGTAACGAAGGCGTTTTCCGCAACGACACGGATTCGATCCGCCTCAGTTTGCTGACTTGCGACCCCGGGAAAGAGATATACTCTTACTTCGGACATACCGCCATCCGTTATGAAGCCCCTGCCAAAGGAATTGATGTTGTTTTCAATTACGGATTGTTCAATTTCGGAGCGCCCAACTTCATCTTCCGTTTCGCCCTCGGACAGACTGACTATATATTGGGAGCTATTCCATACGACCGGTTTGCCGCCGAATACATATTTGAAAAACGCAGTGTACGGCAACAAACATTGAACCTGACTCCGAACGAAAGCCGAAAACTGGCCTCCCTGCTCATAGAAAACAGCAGACCGGAAAACCGGACCTACCGGTATAACTTCTTTTACGACAACTGTTCAACCCGCCCGAGAGACAAAATAGAAGAATGCATCGAAGGAAAAATCATTTATGACTACCCGGCAAAAGACGGCACGAAGTCATTCCGGGAAATCATACACCAATACACCCAAGGACATCCGTGGTCGCAATTCGGCATCGACCTTTGCATCGGCAGTGAAGCAGACCGCCCCATCACCAGCCGTCAGATGATGTTCATCCCCTTTTATCTGGAAGACGCAATAGCATCGGCCCAAATTGTAAACGATGGAGACGAACGCCCCCTGGTATCGGAAGACGCATTACTTATCAGCTGCGATGACGACCCGTCCACCGGCACTACAGGATTTTGGGACATCCTGACTCCCATACGCACAGCTTTGCTTCTGTTCATACTCACAGCAGCAGCCACCATCTATGGTATCCGCAAAAACAAAAGCTTTTGGGGAATAGACATTATATGGTTCGGCACGGCAGGCATTGCCGGTTGCATACTGGCTTTCCTCGCTCTGTTTTCCGAGCACCCTACTGTAAGTTCCAATTACCTTCTTTTCGTCTTTCATCCGGGGCAGCTTATTTTTCTCCCGATCCTGGTAAATGCTGCCAGAAAAGGTCGAAAATGCTGGTATCATGTGTTGAACTTTGCAGTTTTAACACTTTTTATACTGCTTTTTCCACTAATACCGCAAAGAATTGATTTAGCTGTCGTACCTTTGGCACTCAGTTTGCTGATACGTTCTGCAAGCAATCTTATTTTGACTTATAAAAGAAAGAAATGAAAGGATTACTGACTTCCATAATAACCGTACTTACCATTACCGGACTGCAGGCCCAGCCGATGTCATCCACCCCCAAGCTGGTGGTAGGACTGACAATCGACCAGCTTCGTACGGATTATCTGGAAGCGTTCTCCTCCCTATACGGCGAAAAAGGGTTCAAGCGGCTCTGGAAAGAGGGTAAAGTATTCCTCAACGCCGAATATACATTCAACAGAGTAGACCGGGCATCGGCTGTGGCCGCCATTTACAGCGGCACCACTCCGTCGATAAACGGCATCATCGCCAATCAATGGATGGATATTCCCACCCTGCGATCGGTGAGTTGTGTGGACGATCCCGCTTTTATGGGGAACTACACGGACGAAAACAGTTCACCGGCCTTGCTGCTGACCTCAACCATCGCCGATGAGTTGAAAATCGCTACACGCAATAAAGGACTGGTATACGCCATTGCCCCTTTCCGCGATGCTGCCATCTTCGCAGCAGGACATAGCGGAAACGGCGCCTTCTGGCTGAATGAAAATACCGGGAAATGGTGCAGCACTACTTATTATACAGAATTCCCCTGGTGGGTAAGCCAATATAACGACCGGCAGGCCATTGATTTCCGTATCGGAGAGATCACCTGGACACCGGTTCATCCGATAGAGAAATATGTGTACCTCCCCGAATGGAGAGATATGCCGTTCAAATACAAATTCGACAATGAACGGAAAAACAAGTTCCGCAATTTCATTGCCAGTCCTTTCGTCAATGATGAAGTCAATCTCCTGACCGAAGAGCTGCTGGATAAAAGCACCATCGGAAAGGATGAAGTGACGGATATGCTCTCGTTGATGTATTATGCGGGCAATTATGCCCACAAGACATCACAGGAGTGCGCCATGGAACTGCAGGACACGTATGTCAGGCTCGACCACAGCATCGCCCGCCTGCTGGACATGCTCGACAGAAAGATAGGACTTCAAAACATACTTTTCTGTATCACCTCCACCGGATATACAGATACGGAAGCTGCCGACCACGGACTCTACCACATTCCGGGCGGTGAATTCCACCTGAACCGCTGTGCCGCCTTGCTGAATATGTTTCTGATGGCCACTTACGGCGAGGGCCAATATGTAGAAGCTTATCAGGACCAGCAAATATACCTCAACCACAAACTGATTGAGAAGAAACAACTCGACCTGATCGAAATACAGGATAAGGCGGCCGGTTTTCTGATACAGTTCAGCGGTGTGAATGAGGTTTACTCCGCACACCGCCTGCTGTTGGGAGCATGGACACCGGAAATCCACCTGATACGCAACGGGTTCCACCGCAAGCGCTCCGGAGATCTGTTGATCGATGTACTTCCGGGATGGACGGTTGTCAACGAGAACAATCCGTCGGAGAATAAGATTATCCGCCACGCACACATACCGGCACCGCTTATCTTCTTTGGATATTCGATAAAACCGGAGATAATACAAACACCCGTTACCGTAGACCATATCGCACCCACTCTGGCCAATGCCATGAGGATAAGGGCTCCCAATGCCTGCACTGCAACTCCGCTTACCATACGGTAAAAACACGTTTTTTTTCAATCTAAGTAAATAATAAATAAATAGAATATACAAATGGGATTTAATGAATTTTTAAGCTCGATTTTCGGAAACAAATCCACGCGAGACATGAAAGAAATCCAACCTTGGGTAAACAAGATCAAAGCCGCTTACCCGGAGGTTGCCA
>CAVCAX010000172.1:0-5197 GCA_963599995.1 Coprobacillus sp. CAG:698 | reverse complement strand
CCCGTGCAAAGACACAGGAACTTAAGCAATACATCCACGACTCCGCCAGCAAGGAACGCGCCAAAGTGGAAGAACTGAAAGCCAGTATCGAAACCGTAGAGCTGGAAGACCGTGAAGAAATTTTCACTCAAATAGACAAACTCGAAAAAGAGATTCTCGAAATATACGAAAAAGCACTCGATGAAGTATTGCCGGTGGCTTTCTCTATCGTGAAAGATACCGCAAGACGTTTCACGGAAAACGAGGAAGTGGTGGTTACGGCGACCGATTTCGACCGTACACTGGCTGCAACCAAGGACTTCGTCCGCATCGAAGGCGACAAGGCCATCTATCAGAATCACTGGAATGCCGGCGGTAACGACACGGTATGGAACATGATTCACTATGACGTGCAGCTATTCGGAGGCGTCGTGCTTCACAAAGGTAAAATCGCCGAAATGGCGACAGGTGAAGGAAAAACCTTGGTGGCTACCCTGCCTGTGTTCCTGAACGCACTGACCGGAAACGGTGTGCACGTTGTAACCGTGAATGACTACCTGGCCAAACGTGACTCGGAATGGATGGGACCGCTTTACATGTTCCACGGACTGAGCGTCGACTGTATCGACAAGCACCAGCCCAACTCGGATGCACGCCGCCAGGCTTATCTGGCAGATATCACTTTCGGAACAAACAACGAATTCGGTTTCGACTACCTGCGTGACAACATGGCCATCAGTCCGAAAGACCTCGTGCAACGCCAGCACAACTATGCAATCGTCGATGAGGTAGACTCGGTATTGATCGATGATGCCCGTACTCCGCTGATTATTTCCGGTCCTGTGCCCAAAGGCGAAGACCAGCTTTTCGAAACCCTCTGTCCGTTGGTGGAACGTCTTGTAGAGGCACAGAAAGTATTGGCGACCAAATACCTCACGGAAGCGAAAAAGCTGATTGCTTCCGATGACAAGAAAGAGGTGGAAGAAGGCTTCCTGGCTCTTTTCCGCAGCCACAAGGCACTGCCGAAGAACAAGGCATTGATCAAATTCCTCAGTGAACAAGGCATCAAGGCAGGTATGCTGAAAACAGAGGAAATATACATGGAGCAGAACAACAAGCGTATGCACGAAGCTACGGACCCGTTGTATTTTGTTATCGATGAAAAGCGGAACAGTGTAGACCTGACGGACAAGGGTGTGGACCTGATTACAGGTAACTCGGACGACCCGACCTTGTTCGTTTTGCCCGATATCGCAGCACAACTCTCCGAACTGGAAAACGAGAAAGATCTGACCGACGAACAGAAGCTGGAAAAGAAAGATGCCCTGCTTACCAATTATGCCATCAAATCCGAACGTGTGCATACCATCAACCAATTGCTGAAAGCATACACTATGTTCGAAAAGGACGACGAATACGTCGTTATAGACGGACAGGTGAAAATCGTTGATGAACAGACCGGCCGTATCATGGAAGGACGCCGCTACTCCGACGGACTGCACCAGGCTATCGAAGCGAAAGAACGTGTGAAAGTGGAAGCCGCCACACAGACCTTTGCCACCATCACCCTGCAGAACTACTTCCGTATGTATCACAAGCTGTCCGGTATGACTGGTACAGCCGAAACGGAAGCAGGCGAACTTTGGGACATCTATAAACTGGATGTGGTAGTGATCCCCACCAACCGTCCCATCGCCCGTAAAGATATGAACGACCGCGTTTACAAAACCAAACGCGAAAAATACAAAGCCGTCATCGAAGAGATCGAACGGCTGGTTCAAGCCGGACGTCCTGTACTGGTAGGTACCACTTCCGTGGAAATCTCGGAAATGCTGAGCAAGATGCTTACCATGCGCAAGATCGAGCACAACGTATTGAACGCCAAACTGCACCAGCGAGAGGCGGACATCGTGGCAAAAGCCGGTTTGAGAGGTACGGTGACCATCGCTACCAACATGGCCGGTCGTGGTACCGATATCAAGCTGAGTCCGGAAGTAAAAGCTGCCGGCGGTTTGGCCATCATCGGTACGGAACGTCACGAATCCCGTCGTGTAGACCGCCAGTTGCGCGGACGTGCCGGACGTCAGGGTGACCCGGGATCATCCGTATTCTTCGTTTCTCTGGAAGATGACCTGATGCGTCTCTTCTCCTCCGACCGTATCGCCAGCGTAATGGATAAGTTAGGCTTCAAAGAGGGAGAGATGATCGAACATAAGATGATTTCGAACTCCATCGAACGTGCACAGAAAAAAGTGGAAGAGAATAACTTCGGTATCCGTAAACGTTTGCTGGAATACGATGACGTGATGAACAAGCAGCGTACGGTGGTTTATACCAAACGCCGCCATGCCTTGATGGGTGAACGCATCGGCATGGACATTGTGAACATGATTTGGGACCGCTGTGCCGCAGCCATCGAAAACAATGCGGATTACGAAAGCTGCAAACTCGATCTGCTCCAAGTCTTGGCAATGGATGCTCCTTTCACAGAAGAAGAATTCCGCAACGAGAAGAAAGATAAACTGATAGAAAGAACATTCGACGAAGCAATGGCCAACTTCAAACGTAAATCGGAACGTCTGGCACAAATTGCCAATCCCGTCATCAAACAGGTATATGAGAATCAGGGACACATGTATGAGAACATTCTGATTCCTATCACAGACGGAAAACGGATGTACAACATCTCCTGCAACCTGAAAGCGGCCTATGAAAGCGAATCCAAAGAGGTAGTGAAATCTTTCGAGAAATCAATTCTGCTTCACGTGATCGACGAGGCTTGGAAAGAGAACCTGCGCGAACTGGATGAGTTGAAACATTCTGTACAGAACGCCAGCTATGAACAGAAAGATCCGTTGCTGATCTATAAACTGGAATCTGTAAACCTGTTTGACGCAATGGTGAACAAGATCAATAACCAGACTGTCTCAATCCTGATGCGTGGACAGATTCCCGTACAGGAAGCTCCCGAACAGCCCCAACGCGTAGAAGTACGCGAAGCTGCTCCCGAACGCCGCCAGGACCTGAGCAAATACCGCGAACAGAAACAAGATCTGAGCGACCCGAACCAGCAAGCCGCTGCACAGCAGGATACCCGCGAAGCAGCCAAACGCGAACCGATACGCGTTGGGAAAACAGTAGGCCGTAACGATCCTTGTCCATGCGGTAGCGGTAAAAAGTATAAGAACTGCCACGGGCAAGGACAGTAATCAGCATTCAGACTGCCCACCGGCTCACTCTCTAAAAAAGTTCAAAACAATTAAATATTGTTTTGAACTTTTTTTTATCCATACAAAATCGTATTTTTGCTAAATAAAGGGAATAAGACTATGGTAAAGTGCTCGTTTTTTCTTACATTGCTTTCTTGTTTGATATTGGGTTCATGCCAAACAATCGAACAGATTTCCATTGACTACATGGTGCCGGCAGAGATCAATTTTCCTCCCGAACTGCGTCGGGTAGGTATCGTGAATAACGCCGGTGCAATCCCCGACAATAAATGGATAGAAACAAGAATGTCGATCTCGGACAACGAGTCGAACCGCGTCACCGCCTACAGCCACGGGGATGCGGGCATAGCGACAGAATCATTGGCCAAAGCCATGGCAGACGGAAACTATTTCGACGAAGTCGTCATTTGCGATTCCGTACTACGCGCCAATGATAAAATGGCACGTGAAGAGACATTAAGCCAGGAAGAAGTAAACGAACTGGCCGACGAACTGGATGTGGACTTTCTGATAGCTTTGGAAAACCTGCAACTGAAAGCGACCAAAAACATTCACTTCCTTACCGACTGGCAATGCTATTATGGCACTATCGACCTGCTGGCACAACCAACAGTCAAAATTTACATACCGAACCGGATACGCCCCATGCTGACTATCACTCCGAGCGACAGTATCTTTTGGGAAGAGTACGGTAGCACGCCTACCTATGTGGAAAACCATCTGATCAAAAAAGAGCAGATGCTGAAAGAGGCCTCCGAATTTGCCGGAACCATCCCCGTGAAGCATCTCCTACCCTATTGGACCTCGGCTACGCGCCAGCTTTATGCCAACGGTTCCGTATATATGCGCGATGCCATTGTATATGTCCGTGAAGAGTCGTGGGACAAAGCATTCAATCTTTGGAAACAAGCCTTTGAGGCAGCCAAAAGCGACAAAAAGAAGATGTATGCAGCACACAATATTGCCGTTTATCATGAAATGGAAGACAACCTTCCGGAAGCAGAGAAATGGGCACTAAAAGCACAGGAACTGGCTCGGAAAGTAGAGAAAATCGATGATGAAAAGAAAGGGAAGCAAGACCTTTTCCGGATACCGAATTATGTGATGATCAGCCTCTATTTAGTGGATTTACAGAAAAGATTGAACGGATTATCGGTATTAAATATGCAAATGAGCCGATTTAATGATGATTTTTAATGAAATCATATAAAGGTTGGCATTTTTTTTATACCTTTGGACTAAATAACTTAAGGAGGAAAACCCATGAAACTGAGTCAACAATCACAATCCGTAATTGAATCGGCTATCCGAAAGGCAATCGGCAGGTTTGCCTGCGGTTGTGAACAAACGATCGTTACAGATTTTCATATACAGCCTAATCAGAATTCCGGTGAGCTTTGCATCTTTGATGACGAAGACAACGAATTGGCAAATGTACAGATAGAAGAGTGGTCGACATACGAGAATGACGATTTCTACGAAAACGCAGAACGCGTACTACGCCCTGTCCTCTGTAAGATGAAGGATAACGGAGAATTTGACAAACTGACCATACTCAAGCCGTATTCTTTCGCTTTGGTTGACGAAGAGAGAGAGACCATTGCCGAATTGCTTTTGATAGACGATGATACGCTACTGGTAAACGACGAACTTTTGAAGGGATTGGATCAGGAGCTCGATGCATTCCTGAAAGAGCTGCTTGAGAAATAACAACTTCTTTGCCGGAAGGAGACAACATTATCATCACGCGTGAAGATAGAATGATCAAATACATAGAAGAAGCAGACGACAGCGATTATATCGTATGTTCAAGTCCCAACTACAACCCTTTTAAAGTCTACAAAGGCGACATCTTGAATATATACCGTGTCAAAGCTGTAGCCAAAGGACTATAAACCTGCAAACAGGACATAAACAGATTATAAACCATCCCCAATAAATATATTATGTACGATTTTAAATTATTAAAACACGTTTCCAATGTCATA
>CAVCAX010000171.1:16229-24000 GCA_963599995.1 Coprobacillus sp. CAG:698 | reverse complement strand
GGTTCCATTCGTCCGGAAGGATGGTTGAAAGAACAATTGCTCCGGCAGAAAGATGGACTGACCGGACATCTGGATGAAGTATATAAATCGGTAATGGGGGACCGGAACGGATGGCTCGGTGGTGACGGTGACCAATGGGAACGGGGACCTTATTGGATTGACGGGCTGCTGCCCTTAGCCTATATCCTTGATGATGACAAACTGAAAGAAAAAGCGCAACGTTGGGTGGAATGGGCGATTCAGAGTCAACAGCCCGATGGCTATTTTGGACCATGTAAAGATTATCCGAACAATATCCCCGGCTTACAACGTGATAATGCCAGAGATTGGTGGCCCAAGATGGTCGTTTTAAAGATTCTTCAGCAATATTATATGGCAAGTGGTGATAAAAGAGTACTTGCTGTGTTGACCGGTTATTTTAAATACCAACTGAAAGAATTACCTAAAACCCCTTTGGATCATTGGACTTTCTGGGCGAAAGAACGGGGAGGAGATAATCTGCAAGTTGTTTTATGGTTATATAATATAACTGGAGACCGCTTTTTACTGGAACTGGCCGAATTGATTAATTCTCAAACGGTTGATTGGGCATATCGCATGAATTCTCCGGAGTTCCTACGCCCTTGGAGTACTCATTGCGTAAATATTGCACAAGGAATAAAACAACCGGTTATTTACGGGCAATTACATGACCTGGATAAAGCTGTCTCGGATGTAAAAAGAGGGTTGAAAGTACTACGCCAGACCTATGGATTGGCACATGGGTTGTGGGGATCTGATGAATGGTTACATAATGCCAATCCGACTCAAGGATCAGAATTGTGTACGATTGCTGAAATGATGTTCTCTTTGGAAAGTATGATCGAAATTACCGGAGATGTGGAATTTGCCGATTATCTGGAAAAAATAGCCTTTAATCCTCTTCCCTCACAGATAACGGATGATTTCGGAGCCCGACAGTATTTCCAACAGGCCAATCAGGTTGAAATAAGCCATCATGCCCGAAATTTCAATGTTTCTTATCATGGTTCTGCGCAATTGTTCGGTGTACTGACCGGTTTTCCCTGTTGTACGGCAAACATGCATCAAGCCTGGCCGAAATTCGTACAGAATCTTTGGTATGCTACTCCCGATAAAGGTTTGGGCGCATTAATTTATTCGGCATCAACCGTTAATGCAATAGTAGCGGATGGAGAGGAGATAACTATTCATGAGAAGACCGACTATCCTTTTGATTCATGTATCGGGTTGACGGTAACCTTAAAAAAGAATGAAGGCATTCGGTTTCCACTTTATTTACGTATACCCGGTTGGTGCAAATCTCCTAAGGTAAAGGTCAATGGGGAAATACAGGAAAACATGAAACCGGGGGAAATTATCTGCTTGGATAGAAAATGGAAAAATGGTGACCACATATCGTTGGAATTCCCAATGCATGTATCAATCGAACGGGGATATGAGAATTCTGCATGGGTTGAACGCGGCCCTCTGGTATATGCATTAAAAATGGATGAGAAGTGGAAGAAAAAAAAGATGAAGGATGCCCCGGATGAATATTATTATGAAGTGACATCTGATTCTCCATGGAATTATGCTCTACTGGAGCAGAATGTATATAGTCCGGAGGACGGGTTCAAAGTTGAAAAGAATAAAAATGGATTCGTCTATCCTTGGAATCAGAAAGATTGCCCGATTTTACTAAAAACAAAAGCAACCCGTATTGATGAATGGAAGATGTACAATCATTCAGCCGGACCGTTACCCTTCAGTCCATATTATCAGATGGAGAAAATCCATCCGGAAGAGATTACATTGATTCCGTACGGATGTACGACCTTAAGGATTTCGCAGTTTCCTGTCTGGGGGAGTGGATTTAGAAACGATTAAAACTTTACTGATGCTATGATCTTAAAAACCTTTTTCCGGCTTTTCGTTATACCGGGAATAATTTTTATGGGTATAGAAAAACTGTTTGCTTCCGAAAGCTTGAGTTTTGAACATTTCAACATGGAAAATGGATTGTCCCAGAATACGATAACCAGCATCATTCAAGATGATTATGGCTTCATGTGGTTCGGCACAAAAGATGGGTTGAACCGTTTCGACGGGTTGGCTTTTAAGGTTTACAGATATGTCCCCAATGATTTGACCAGTTTGGGAAGTAGCTATATATTGTCTTTATGTAAGGATGCGGATGGTGTTCTGTGGGTTGGTACAGACATGGGATTGTATGCCTATGACAGTATGAATGATAACTTTACTCCGTTGTCGATCAGTACCGCTGAAGGTGAGAAAATCAATGAAAGGGTCAATGACATACACCTTGATAAAAACAATAATCTTTGGATAACGGCAGGATTACAGGGTGTTTTCATGTATAACAAACTTGAAAAAAGTCTATACCATTATGAACTCGAGGATCATATCTATGCACAATGCCTGGAGATAGATGATAAAGGAAAGATCTGGGTAGGGGCCTTAAACGGAGGATTGTTTTTTTACAACCATATTCAGAAGAAATTTGAAAAACTGCAAACAAAAGGAATTGACATCAGTGATTGCAATACGAATGTACTGTTGTGTGGTGATAACCGAATGTATATTGGCACAACTGAACTGGGACTTTTAGTATTGACGGATAACGATCATCTTACGGCAGTGGAAAATAAAGATAAAGACTTGAATCTGAACACTCCGTTAATACATACTCTTGAGCGTAAATCATCTTCCGAAATATTGATAGGTACAGAGATCGGATTATATTGCTATAATGAAATCTCTAAGGAAACCACACATTATTATCATCAGATCTCTAATTCCCGTTCTATTTCTGACAGTGCTATTTATTCAATCTGTAAAGATAGGGAGAATGGAATCTGGCTGGGAACCTATTTTGATGGTATAAACTATCTTCCTTATCAATTCAGCCCTTTTATACAGTATTATCCCCAACAGGATTTTCTATCGATATCCGGTGAACGTATTCGTGAGATGTGTCAGGATAATAGGGGACGCATTTGGATCGGATCAGAAGATAACGGCCTTTCGTGCTTTGACACGAAGACTAAAAAAATCATTCGCTACAAGCAAAAAAGGATCGGAGATTTTCCCGAACTTTTTAACATACACGGTCTGGCATGTGATGACAAATATTTGTGGATCGGTTATTATAATGGTGGAATTGACAGGTATGACCTACTTACAGGAGAAACAAGGTATATGTCTCTTTCGGAAAAGATCGGCGATAAAGTCAATGAAGATGTGTTTTCATTGTATTGTTCCGAATCGGATCACAAATTATGGATTGGAACAGTTAGAGGGGTGTATATCTATGATATCACGAAAGACGAAATGGTCTGTCTTCATGAATTGGGCAATATATTCGTCTACGATATAAAACAGGATAAAAACGGATATTATTGGCTTGCAACCCTTAATTCGGGAGTAATCTGTTATCATCCGGAAACAAAGCGAATGGTATCGTATGTTTATAATGAAAAAGATGAACAGAGCCTTCCTTCCAATAAGGTGCTGAGTGTGCATATCTCATCTGTCGGTGATGTATGGTTCACTACAGAAGGGGGAGGCATTTGCCGATACGATGCCGAGAATGATAATTTTGTCCGTTTTAATGAGAAGAATGGCTTACCTAATGGAGTGGTATATCAGATAGTAGAAGATTCTGAAAACAATTTCTGGTTCGGTACCAATAATGGTTTGGTGAAATTAAATATAAAAACCGGTAACGTGCAGACTTATACAAGAAATAACGGATTGATATCCAATCAATTTAATTACAAATCCGGACTGATAGATTCAAATGGAGTCATTTATTTCGGTACGGTAAAAGGAATGGTTGCATTTGATCCTAGAACGTTTGTGGGAAATAAGAATAAACCTACTGTAGCACTTACTTCTTTCTCTATATTTAATGAAGAAGTGAAGATTGCTCCTTCTTCCCCTTTGAAACAATCTATCAATACAACTGAATCGATAACGCTACAACATGACCAGTCAACATTTGCGTTTGAATTTGTGGTATTGAGTTTTTCATCTCCTAAACAAAACCGTTATGCTTACAAAATGGAAGGTTTGGATAAAGATTGGAATTTGCTTGACCGTAACAACCGCATTTTTTATTCGAATTTACCTCCGGGCGACTATGTCTTCCACTTAAAAGGCGCCAATAGCTTTGGAATATGGAGTGATGAAGAAAAAGGTATCGATATACACATACTGCCACCCTTTTATCTTTCCAAAGCTGCTCGCGTATGTTATTGGTTGTTAGGGATTATTACACTTTGCATTGTGTATATATTGTTAAGAAAACAGTTTATAAATAAGCATCAGCAGCAAATTGCAGCGATTGAACAGGAAAAAGAACAAGAAGCGATCAAGACCAAAATAGATTTCTTTACGAATGTAACTCATGAAATACGTACTCCATTAACCTTGATAAGTGCTCCTTTGGAGTATTTGCTTGAAGATAAGGATTTGAAAGAGGATGTTCGTGAAAATCTGATGGTAATGCAACAGAATACACGCCGTTTGTTGCAACTATCCAATCAATTACTCGATTTTCAAAGAATTGAAAATAAGGGGTTAAAGCTTTATTTTACAGACACGAATATTTCTCAGATACTTAGCGATACCTATAATCGTTTTTTACCGACGGCAAGACAGCATTCATTAGATTTTTCTATAAATATTCCTGCAGATCCTATTTGGGCGAAAGTGGACTGTGAAGCTTTTGTGAAGATAATCAGCAATTTGTTTAGCAATGCCATCAAATATGCGTTTGCTTATATAAAAGTAGAGTTGAAACTGTCTGATAAGTCTGACGCTTTTCTGTTGACAGTAGAGAATGACGGACATCTGATAGGGGAAGCTTTAAAAGATAAAATATTCGAACCTTTTTATCAAATTAAAGATGGCGAGAAAGGATATGCCAGTAACGGAAGTGGATTGGGATTACCTCTGGCAAAAGGATTAGCGCAGATGCATGATGGCAGCCTTAGTTATCAGGTATCATCGGATGGTAGTAGAAATCAATTCATACTTTCGCTACCTCTGAAAGTAGATGAGAAAGCGGAGGCCGGATTGGAACAAAACATAGGGATAAGTGAAAAGGAGCAAGAGGATATTGAAAAAAGTACGGTTACTGGCACCGTACCTGTTAAAGTGGGGAGTACCATATTGTTGGTGGAAGATAATGTTGACTTATTGGAACTGATGACAAAATGGCTAAGTCCTGAGTATAATATAATAAAGGCAGTAAATGGATTAGTCGCGATCCAGCAACTTGAGAATAAGGATGTGGATTTGATTGTAAGTGATATAATGATGCCTGAACTAGATGGTTTGGGGCTATTGAAAGAGGTCCGCTCGAATTATAAATTCAGCCACATCCCGGTTATATTTCTTACTGCCAAGAATAATCTGAACTCTAAGATCGAGTCTCTTGATTGCGGGGCGGATGCATATATTGAAAAACCATTTTCATTTTCTTACCTGAAAGCACAAATCAGTAATTTACTTGAGAAAAGAAAAGAACTCAAACGCCTGTTCAGCTTGTATCCTGTTGATGCGATTAACGCTATGGCATTTAATGATACAGATCAGAAATTCTTGTCAGAAGTAAATTCGATTATAGAAAACAACATAGATAATCCGGAACTGAATGTGGATTTACTTTCGAGTGAGCTGAGATTGAGCCGCTCGACTCTGAGCAGGAAATTTAAAGGAATTTCGGAGTTGTCTCCTAATGAGTATATCCGTTTGTACCGGTTAAAGAAAGCAGCGGCTTATCTGAAATCCGGTAAATACCGTATTAGCGAGATTGTATTCCTGACCGGATTCAGTACATCTTCTTATTTTGCAAAATGTTTTCAAAAACAATTTGGAATGCTTCCCAAAGAGTATGTGAATTTTTATAAATACGAAAATGGAGAAAAGCAATAATTGTTTTTGTGCTTTGTCTTTCTTCGTTTAGAGGTTGTGAATTGTGTCAGTGCAAACAGTAAAAATCAGCTTTTTCATTATTCATTTAAAAATGTTCTAAAAAGATTTGATTGAACTGTTTTTGTCTCTTTTTGGGTCATTTTTGACCTTCAAAATAATCGGTGTAATTTACTTTTGTGGTAGAAATTATTTTTTGAATTAGTTATCTAATCATTAAATGTCGAATTTGTTTAATTTAAATTGAGTGCTTATGAAAAATTCAAAGGTGAAAGCATGGAAAGTATTAACATTACTATTGGGACTTCTTTTTAGTACGCATGTTTTTGCGGATAATATTCAAGGTAAAGTTACAGATAAGGCAGGTGAACCTATTATAGGTGCAAATGTTATTAAAAAGAATTCCACTCAAGGAACGATTACCGATCTAAACGGTGCATTTGCTATCGACGTAAAAAAAGGAGATGTTTTGCAGATTACTTATCTAGGATATATTCCTGTAGATATAACTGTGGATGACAAGCCGATTACAGTGACATTGCAAGAAGACGTTACCGGCTTGGAGGAGGTCGTAGTTATAGGGTATGGTTCTATAGAGAAGAAAAAACTGACAAGTGCTATTGCAAGTGTAAAATCGGATGATTTTCTTGCCGGAAATGTGAAGGATGCCGGACAATTGATACAAGGTAAGATTGCCGGTTTAAATATCAGCACTCCGAGTGGAGACCCTGTCGGAGGAGTGGAGATAGTGTTGCGTGGTACGAATTCATTGAAGGCAGGAAGTACTCCTTTGGTCTTGATCGACGGAGTACCCGGAGATTTAAAATTGGTCTCTCCGGATAATATTGCTTCTATCGATGTATTAAAAGATGGTTCAGCAGCAGCTATTTACGGAACACGTGCAAATAATGGTGTGATATTGGTTACTACCAAACAGGCTTCTGTCGGGAAAACTTCAATCAGCTATAACGGATATATTACTACCGAACAGATTGCCCGTACTCCGGAAGTATTGACAGCTGCGGAGTATCGTAACCTTTTGAATAACGGCAGTGGCTATATTGAAGAAAATTCCGATTATGGTGCTTCTACTGATTGGCTTGATGAGATTACGCGTGTACCGGTTTCGCACTACCACAGCCTGAGCCTGAATTGGGGAAATGAGCAAACGAATGTATATGCCAATGTTTCTGTGAAAGAAGCCCAGGGGGTATTCTTGAATTCTGATAAAAAAGATTTCTCCGGAAAATTGACCATTAATCATACAGCGTTTGATGGACTGTTGAAATTCAATTTGAATACGATTCTTAATAAACAGGATTATACGATAACGGCAGATGGCGACGGTAGTTTTAACTCTTATGCTTATAATATGGCATTGACAGCCAATCCTACTGCACCGGTCAAAATGGAAAATGGAGAATGGTGTCAACCTAAGTTTTTGGGGGTAGATATCGCTACTTGGGAAAATCCGCTGGCACTGTTGAAAGAACGTAAAGGAAACAATGACAATTTTACCGGCCGCATTTATGGTAATATTACTTTCACTCCGATTGCTGCACTCAAATTCAATTTATTAATGTCTTATCAGCGATATAATCAAACTCGCGGATATGCGCAATCCTCTAAAGATATCAGTAATACGGTTTATTCGGCAACTCCGTTGTTTGCTTCCCGTGCAGCGACACAAAGCGAAGATGCTATGCTTGAGTTTACAGGACAGTTTGACAAGACATTCAATAAACATCAGTTGTCCGTGCTTGGCGGGTATAGCTATATTCGTAATGAGTGGGAACATTTTTGGATGACCAAC
>CAVCAX010000171.1:11344-16219 GCA_963599995.1 Coprobacillus sp. CAG:698 | reverse complement strand
GACTTATCACAATATGGGTTTGGGATCGGCTTTAAAAGACGGGAAAGCGGGTATGTATAGCAATAAGACTTCCGGAAATTTGATCGGATTCTTTGCCAGAGTGAACTACAATTTTAATGAGAAATATATGGCGACAGCCAGTTTGCGCTATGAAGGCGACTCTAAATTTATCGGGTCTGACCAGGAGTGGGGATTGTTCCCTTCCGTAAGTGCTGCTTGGAGAATTAACAAGGAAGCTTTCATGAGCAATCTAACATTCATCGACGATCTGAAACTGCGTGTAGGATATGGGGTAACGGGTATTTCTCCTTCCCAATATTATCAGACAATATCCCGCTTAAAATATCTGGGAACAGGAAATTCATTTTACTATGACGGTGAATGGGTGACTCCTCTTGGACCGGCAAACAATGTAAATACTCGCTTTACTTGGGAGAAGAAGCACGAATATAATGTCGGATTGGATTTTTCTTTATTTAAAGGGCGCCTTTCGGGTTCTGTTGATTACTACAATCGTATTACGAGTGATTTGCTCTGGGATTTCAGCGTACCTGTCCCTCCCAATGTATACGGAACGACGACTGCAAATATTGGAAAAATCCGTAATTCAGGTGTTGAGGTCATGATCTCCGGAGTAGCTGTCAAGACAAGAAGTTTTTCTTGGAATCCTACCGTAACTTTCTCTTATAATACAAACAAATTGAGTTCACTTGATTTTGCACAGTATGATGTGGAAAATCCTCGTGATTACTTTTTCACAAATGCAGAAGAAGGGTCATATACTTGTACTCACCGTATCAAAGTAGGGGAACCGATCGGACAAATCTGGGGGTACAAAGTGGTGGGAATTACCGAAGAGGGGAAATGGCTATTTGATGATCCGACCCGCCCCGGAGAGACTTTCACAACAGATGACGGTGGTATCACGGTAGAGACTCATGGACAGATTTTGGGAAACAGCCTGCCTAAGTATTATTTAGGATTCAATAACCAGTTTACTTTTAAAAATTTTGATTTGGGAATCATGATGCGCGGGGCATTTGATTATAGTATCATCAATCAGTTCCGTTTACGCAATGAAAACGTAAGTAACCGTCGCTCGAACAACAAACCGGTTTCTGCTTTCGAACCGGTATTCGGTGTAGAAGTGAATAAAAACCCGGTTGAGAAAATTACAAGTTATTATGTAGAAAATGGTAATTTCTGGAAGATTGATAATATTACTTTAGGATATACATTTAATACACAAAAAATGAAGTATTTGAAATCCTTACGTCTGTATGCTACCGTAAACAATGCTTTCATATTTACAGGTTATTCGGGCAACGATCCTGAATCGGCATCACGTGTCGGGCTTAACCCGGGGATGGACTATATGAACCAATATCCGAATACTCGAATCTATACATTAGGCATAAACTTGAATTTCTAACTAAAAAAACGATCGATTAAATATGAAAAAAGTAAGAAAGATACTGTTGGCATCAGCATGTTGTTGTTTCGCATTTTCAATGCAAAGTTGTATTGAGTTGGACGATCGGATTTATTCTGAAATAGTGGAAGAAAGGTATGAACCTACTCCGTTGGACGAATTGGCTAAAATCGGTACGGCTTATACTCCTTTTAAAGGATTGTGTGTCCGGTTACTTTTGGGAATGTCATGGGATACCGATCAAGTATTTTGCCCGGTGAAACCTTGGGGATGGACTTATGCTTATCAGTTGTTCAATCATAATTATACATCCAGTTCGCCTGAGATTGATGGTGCATGGAATTCTTGCTATGATGGCATCAATGCATGCAACCGTACTATTTGGGAACTGCAAAATGGAAAACAGTCTGGAGATGTTGAGAATTTGATCAATGAATTGGAGGCATTACGTTGTTGCTATTACTATTATTTATGTGATCTGTATGGTAATGTGGCATGGTCTGTCAAATACAATGGCGATACAGATTATCTGCCCGAACAGATATCGCGGGCAAAACTCGCAGAAGAGATAGAGAAAGGCTTGAAGAAATCGTTACCTTATCTTTATACGGATGTCAACAAGAAAACATACGGACGTTTTACTCAGTGGGCCGCTTATGCAACATTGGCTAAACTGTATCTGAACTGGGGAGTGTATGTACATGCTGACGGAGACCAGGGACGCTGGCAGGATTGCATTGATATGTGTGACAAAATCATAGAATCAGGAGCCTTCTCTCTGACAGCTACCCAGAAAGAGATATTTGCTGCCAAGAATGATTTTTGTAAAGAAGCTGTCTTTGCGGTTGTTTTTGATGAAAAGAATGCACAAGGATTGAGTCTTTTCACTACAAATCTGAATGGACAACATGCACAAACTTACCAGATAACAGGAGGTTGGGGCAACGGCGGCTCGATTATGGTTCCTCAGTTTATCGATTCTTATCATTCTGACGACAAGCGTTTAAAAGAGAACTATCTATATGGTCCTCAATATGATAATGAAGGGAATTTGATGAAAGCTGGTCTTGGAAGTATAGCTGGACAGGATTTTATCATAGTCAACGAGGTATTATCTTGCGAAGGGAGCAGTGGGGATAATTGTACGGAAAATATGGGATACCGTCTGGCTAAATACGAGTATGAAATGGGATTGGATGGAAACAATATGAACAATGATGTTTTCCCGTTCAGATATACTGATGTATTGATGATGAAAGCCGAATGTTTGTTACGATTAGGCCAGGCGGATGATGCAGCGGAGATTGTTACCAGAATCAGACGCAGATGTTTTAGCGATCAGTCTGTTGCGGCTGTTACCGGTGCCGATTTAATGAAAGGAAGCTGTTACAAATACGGACATAAGGAGTGTGTACCTTCACGTGGTAGATATCCGAAGAATTCGGATGGAACATGGAAATATACAACTTCTGATCCGAACGCTCCGGAAGCCGGTGGTGACGATATCGTATATGGGCGTTTTCTGGATGAGTTAGGTTGGGAGTTTGACCAAGAAGGCCGTCGTCGACAAGATATGATACGTTTTAAAACCACATCCGGTAAATCTGTATGGATTGCCAAAGCATGGTCTTCTCATAAAGCTACAAATGATGTGAACAAACAGCTATATCCAATTCCTTTAAAGGAAACTCAGGCCAACCCGAACTTACACCAGAATGAAGGATATTAACATCTTATTAATCTTAAAATTATCATTGTTATGAAGAAACTATTTTTACTTTGTAGTTTGTGTCTCGGCACAAGTATGATGAATGCGCAAACAATTGTGGATTCACAAGCAGAATTAGAGAAACTTTTTGCGGTAGGACCGTATGACTTTTCTGGCTTGATAGAAGAAGGCGGTGGAGATACATGGTTCGCAAACGGATGGAATGTTCCAGTTATTACGGCCGATTTTAACGGTGACGGAAATAAGGATGTTCTTGTCTCCGGGAATGTTTCTTTTGGAGAAGTCGCCAATCCTTCCCCTACGAATATTCTTTATTTAGGTGATGGAACCGGTAAGTTTACCGTTCATAGACTTCCGGATAGCGGAGCATATTATATGGGAGCTGCCCATTACATTAAAATAGCAGACAATAAAACTGTGATTGCTACTACCGGTTCTGTAACAGAAGCAGAATGGTGGAATCCTGGTTTTAATCTCGGATTGAAAAGTAATTTAAAATCTTCTTTGCATGAGTTGTCATTTGATGGAGACGGAAAGCCTGTGTGGACATTGATAAAAGAACTGGAAGACGGAGTTTGTGGAGCAGGGGTAGGATTACACTTATATGACTTTGACAATGACGGGAATTATGATGTATTGATTTCCGGTTGGATAGGACTTCCTGATACAGAGGCTGAGGTAATCAGTGAATACGGATCAAGTACACAAGTTATTTATTGGGGAGATGGCAATGGTAACTTTACCCGTAAAACGCATGTGGAGAATGGATTGGCACCGGTGGCCGATGGTGGTTCTGTTGTGGCGGATTTAAATGGCGATGGATATCCGGATGTGGTTTCTGTAACCGGTAAATCCGGAAAATGCTGGAATGATGCCGGTAACCTGGATAAGAAAGGAGACGGCAGTGGCGTCTTTGTATCTATTAATAATAAAAACCGTACATTTACAACGACTACTTTGGTAAAATCAGAAAGAAAGGACGGGCTTTATTTTTCTAGTGAAGGCTCTCGTGTACAAGTAGGGGATTTTAATAATGACGGTCATGTCGATATTTGGTTTGGAAATAACGATCAGGTGTCATCAGATCCTTGGAGATACAGAGGAGGCTTTTTCCTGAATGATGGTAAAGGTGGCTTTACGGCATATAATAAAGACGTTAACGGTAAAGAGGTAACTCCCCTTGGAGGAGAAAGAGCCACTCCGGTAGTTGCCGATTTTAATCAGGATGGAAATCTGGATTTATGGTATAATACTTGGTTGCCGACTACCGACTTGGATGATATGAGTAAAGGTAACAATCTGCAAGCGCTGGTGGGAGTTTTGCAATTAGGTGATGGAAAAGGCGGTTTCAGTACACACATTTTCAAAGGTGAAATGGGTGTAGCTGAGTCTACTCCTACAATGACTGGTTATATGCAACGCTGGTGTTCACTGAAAACTCCTGTTTATGCTGTAGCCGACTTTAATAATGATGGAGTACCTGACATAGTAGCTACTTCCGGTGATGCACATAATACAGACTTTAAAGGATTGACGTATGTAGCAGGTGCTGCCACTCCTTCTGCTAAGGCTGTACCACTACCGAAAGATAATACTTTAAAAAACAGCGCAGTAGGTATTGTATCATCAGTAGCCGGCAATAAGATGGCTGCAAATTATAACGATGGAAAACTGACCATATCCGGCGTCGATCGGAAAAAAGTGAATCTGTATT
>CAVCAX010000171.1:7993-11274 GCA_963599995.1 Coprobacillus sp. CAG:698 | reverse complement strand
TCTGTATTCAGTTTCCGGTGCCTTATTGGATACGTTTATGGCAAAGGGAGACAGGTTTGTACGCACAGTCAATCTCGAAAAAGGCATGTACATTGTTGCAGCCGAAAATCTCAGACAGAGTTTTATTGTACGATAAGGCTTGAGTATGAGGGTGTGTCCACACTCGCTTATTAATAAAACCACCCTTGTTGCAGACATCTGCAACAAGGGTGATTAAATAGAAGTTCGTATGAAAAAAGGAATAGGTTTTATTGTTTCAGTTTTTTTACTTATAGGGTATCATGCCCATGCAGAAGAGGCAGATGGTCTCTATGTGTCTTCAAGGGCAATTGAAAAGAAGTGGACAAGTTTTAATCTTTCTAATGTCCGTCTTTCAGACGGAAGCTATTTTAGGAAGATGCAGGATCAGCATTTGGATTATTTACTCTCTTTGGATCCGGAACGTTTGTTGAACAATGTTCTGCGTGGAGGAGATATTCCGACATCGGCCGGAAATTATGGCGGATGGCAACACGACAGCGGCAATGGATTTTCCAATTATATGGCAGGGTGTGCCATGATGTATGCGAGTACGGGTGACGAACGTCTGTTGGAGCGCGTAAAATGGATGATCGACCAAATTGCCGATTGCCAGGAAAGAGAAAATCTGGATGGATTCTTTTATTTTGGACGCAGCAAGGGAGCCGCTTCATATAATGTATTGATGGCAGCCACTGATGACGGAGTATATCCTAATAATAACGGAGAAGATTTTTATACAAATTCGGCAATGGCCGGTATGGCATTTTATCAGTTGCATCGTATCTTTTATGGAATACGCGATGTGTACTATTACACACAATATGAGAAGGCGAAAACTGTATTTATAAAATGCATGGAGTGGGCTTGTAAGTGGACGGATCTGATTTCGGATGACGCACGGCTTCAAATAGCTCTGGAAGCGGAGCATGGTGGAATGACAGAACTATTCATAGATGCTTATGCACTGACAGGAAACAAGCGTTTTTTAGAAAATGCGGAGAGATGGATACATAGTCTCAATTTCAGAGACCAAATGGCGAAAAAAATTGATGTGCTGACTTCTCGTCATGCAAATGTATACGACCCCAAGTATATGGGACTGATCCGTGATTATGAATTTACCGGAGACAAGCAGAACCGGGATGCAGCTTTGAATACATGGGATATAGTTGTCAATCATCATGTACTTTCTATGGGAGGACATGGACGCTGGGAACGTTATGGAGAGCCGGGAAAGTTATTGGATGAATTAGCCAATACTTCCGCAGAGACCTGTTGCACAAACAATATGTTGCGCTTTACCAAAGCAATGTTTTCTGTTTTTGGGGATGCTAAGTATCTGGATTTCTACGAAAAAGCTCTTTATAACCATATTTTGGCATCAAAGGACCCTGATAATCATTCGGTTGGCGGCGGATTTTGTTATTACCAATCTTTAATGCCCGGACAATACCGCAAGTATATGGATGATAATAGTTTCTATTGCTGTTGGGAAACCGGCTTGGAGAATCATTCCAAATACGGAGAGGCGATTTATTTCCATAACAACAACGATATTTTAGTGAATTTATATATCCCATCGGTTCTGGAGTATAAAGAAAAAGGATTTTCCATGAAGATGGAAGGAGATTATCCTGCAGAGAATGAAATAAAGTTATCTGTAATTGAGAATCAGAACTTTACAGGAAAAATTCAATTCCGTTGTCCACAATGGATGGATGCTTCCCGTGTCCAGGTATCCATTAATGGACAAGTACAAAATATCAATATAAAATCAGGAGAGTTTTTTGCTGTAGGAGCTACCTGGAAAGCCGGGGATGTGGTAAAAGTAACCATGCCGGTAGAATTGCGTTATGAACCATCTGAGGAACCCAATGTAGTGAGTCTGTTTTATGGACCTCTTGTAATGGTACCGAATTTGGGTACCGTTTCTTCCGATTATGTCAGCAATGTCTGGGATCAACATGGAGATACACAGGTGGAGAAGTTCCCAGATTTTCCAAACTTTGACCAATCCAAAGAGGAACTTTCTACGTGGATTTCAAGACAAGGAGATGCGTTGGATTTTGTGGCAAAGGGAACAGAGCAGACTTATCATTTAATCCCGTTTTATGCAGCTCATCACATGCGGACTTCCATTTATCAGCGTTTTGTCGGTGAGAAGGACAAAAAATGGGAAAGTAATTATGTTACAGACCGTATTATCCTTAATGTAAACGAGATGGAACATAATTATGGTGGACGTAGCTCTCTCGACAAGAACTTTAACCGTTACTATCGTCGTGTAGCCAAAGGAGCAAGTTTGTCATACACCTTGAAAGTATCGGAAGTACCCAATACACAACATTGGATTGCCATAAAACATCAAGGTTGGGAAACCGATGAAGTAGGGGATTATGAAGTTTATGTCGATAATGTTCTCATCGGCAGTATGGGTTCTTGCAGAAAGTTGAAGCAGTTCACTTATCCGACTTGCTTTTTCAATATTCCTGTTAGCCTCACTAATGGAAAATCAGAAATAAGGCTGAAACTCCAGCAGAAAGAATATGCCATGAATTATTACGGAATCGAAATTGTAACGGACAAATATTTGAAAGAATTTTATCCGGAAACAAAATACCTGTATGAATCCTCTCACACGGCTATAAGATTGGAAGCTGAAGCAGCACAGCCTCATGAATCAAACCGTACTTTTGACGGTACCAGTTCGAGCGGTGCTTACGTCTCACGCTTAGGCACTTATCTTCAATTTAATAATGTAACTGTTCGGGAGGCTGGAACTTATAATCTGTCGACCTGTTATCGGGGTAGTGCAAGCCTTAAATATAATGTAACGGTGAACGGTGTGACAACTGAAGTAAAATATCCCTCGACTGGCGGTGAGTGGTCGGTTCATACTTTTAAGGTAGAATTGAAAGCAGGTTTTAATACCATTCATTTAGCCCCTGCTACCATACGTACTCCGTATGATATAGATTATATTGAGTTAAATCCGGATAATTCTGTGTCTCTTGATAAGTTGTTGTCTGATGGACGGGATTTTTTTGTTTATCCGAATCCGTGTTCTGACTTTGTCCATTTCAGGACTGTTGCCGATTGGAGAGGAAATATCTCGATAAGGGACATACAGGGGCATTTGCTATGCTCATTCAATTATCCCGGACAGGATAAATTTGGTGTAAACGGACTTTCAGACGGAGTTTACATTGTCTTTTTTGATAATGGAAAGGATTTGAATATTGCTAAACTGATTGTTCACA
>CAVCAX010000171.1:0-7983 GCA_963599995.1 Coprobacillus sp. CAG:698 | reverse complement strand
TTCACAAATAGCTTTGTATAAAATATAAGTCTAACTGTGTCAGCAAGAGCTAAATACTAATTTTGCTGACACAGTTTTTTTATATAGTGATATCCCGGGAATATCATAAAACAAGACATAGCCGAAAAATCATGCCGACCTGGCATACTATACTGTATGTCTTTCTGTTGTATGATTCGAAGCTACGAATTGGAAGATACTTTGCTGCATCTTATCAATACTTTCTGATCATTGGATAAGGTAGTGGCAAACAGATAAGCCTCTCCCCCCTCAGACAGCTTGGTACGCTTCCGGATTTCTGCTACTGTGGCCGGAAAATTCCGGACGGTGATATTTGCTTTTTTGATATCTCCGAGACACTCTTTGATCTCTTTTTTGTTAAAGGAACATTGTCCCGTCACCAGGAAAGCTCTTCCGGGAAAGTCTTCTATCCATTCGTCGGAGGTATACAGATGGCTATTGGGGTGTAGTTTCTTCGTATGATACGAAGCGGCGATGCAACGGAAAGCACCTGCTTTAAGAACAGATGCATTGGGTTCGTACAAGTATGCCCCTACTTTCCCGGTATAGGCGCATACAGTTTCTGCTTCTTCCTCACGGGTGAAGACAAAATGCTGCTTTCCTTTGGATGTGAGATTGATGCAATGAACCGGTATCCGATGTGTGGGAGAGGTCTCTCCGATTATCAGCAAAAGCTCTTTGCAGTCATTGTTTACAGAAATGACATGCACTTCCTGTGTATGCTTCATCGTTCTCAATGCCAGAGCAAGATCGAGCATAGGAGATAATTTTATCATGACCCGCCCGGCCTTGGATAATAAGAGTTCTTCCAACTCTGCTACGTCCGGTTCACAGTCTGAGATGGCAACCGTTTTCCCTCCGTGCTCGTTTCTTCGTGCCGGATCGATGAAGATGCAGTCTTCCCTGTCCATTTGACCTAAGTGGGTTATGGCATCTTCATTGTATATTGTAATGTGGTTCAAGCCTAACAGGGGAAAGTTGTGTGAAGCAATTTCACAGAGTTCTTCCTGACGTTCCACATACGATATGTGTTTGAATTTGGTAGCCAGAAATGCACAATCGATTCCCAAACCGCCAGTTAGATCGGTGAGAGTATTTCCGCTTAGCAAAGAGGCTTTGTAGAGTGCTGTTGTTTCGGAAGAGCATTGTTCCATTGAAAGATGACGGGGATATAGAATCCCTTCGACGGCTGCCCATGAGGGAACTTTATGGACAGCAGCCTGCCTGCCGGCTATTTGCAGGATAGCAGTCGGCATGTCTACATCAGGATACTTCGGAGCTTGTAAGGCTAATGCATGTATATCCTCGTGAGCGTGATCGCGGATAAAGTCAAGGGTTGGCTGTGAGAGTATCATGGGTCAGAAGGGGTGTTTTCTATTCGTTTATTATAGTTCGTACGTTGGTACAATGTTTTATCAGTGCAACAGCAGTGATAACCTATATACAAAATTCGTCAAAATCCTTGAAATATGCAAGTAATACTCTTGTAATCTCATCAACAAACCACGGCTTTATTTATTATCATATAAAACTACGGGAGTCGTTCCGATACCGTTTCTGATAGCCGAAGTAATGATATCAACACACCTTTTACTTTGGTTAAATTATATTGAATACACCCCTTCTGAATACGTTCGTGTGCGGTAACAGCAAAAAACCGTGAAAGAAATTAAAAGAGAACCAATATCAAGAATAAAATTTGGAGGGAACGGGCAAAAGCTCTACATTTGCACTGTGATTTTTTTCATAGTATTAGATTTAAGGTTAACAAAGGTTGGAGCAAGGCGTTGCTCCTTTTTTTTGCTCTTTACCGAAGCAGTTGATACATACCGCCCGCCAATACCCGTATCACACCTTTCATCTCCAACTCAAAAAGTATGGCATTCATCTTATGTATTGGAATATCTGCCTTTACCAGCAAGGCATTTATCTGCTGATCGCCCTGCCTGTCAAGAATAGAAACAACCCGTTGCTCTTCTTCCGACAATTCAAGAAACAGACTCCGCTGAATACTTTCTGCCTTTGTAGAGACAGAGGGAACTCCCCAGTCCATGGCCTTTACAAAATCTTCGGCTGATAGAAGAAGAGCCGCTTTATTATCCCTGATCAGTTGGTTGCAACCGATGGAAGAAGCATCCATCGTACGTCCGGGAAAAGCAAAGCAGTCGCGATGATAGCTCTCGGCAATATCGGCAGTAATCAATGAACCTCCTTTAGCAGCCGATTCCACCACTATTGTGGCGTCAGACATACCTGCCACAATACGGTTACGGCTTACAAAATTATGTTTATCGGGATTGGTTCCGGTAAGGAACTCCGTTAAAAGACCACCTTTCTGCAACATATCAACAGCCGTCTTCCGATGAACGGAAGGATAGATACGGTCGAATCCGTGTGCCAACACTCCGACTGTAGAAAGGTCATTGGCCAAAGCTGCACGATGGGCATGAATATCAATGCCGTAAGCAAGGCCGCTAACCACAAGTACATCCGGACAAAGAATCTTCAAATCACGGAGAAAAGAAGCACAAAGTTGCTTTCCATAATCGGTGGCATTACGGGTGCCTACCATATTGATGACACGTAACGAATTCAGCTCGGCCACGCCTTTAAAAAAGAGTATGACTGGAGCATCATCGCACTCCCTCAGGCGGGAAGGGTATTGCCCGTCAGTAAAAGCAAGACACGAAATATGATTCTTCTCTGCAAACTCAAACTCCTGCGCGGCACGCGACAAAGCCTGCGGGCAATCCAAAGCCGTCACTACACGACTATTAGCATCGGGCAAACGATCGGGAAGTTCTTTTCGATAGCGGAACACATCGACAGCATTTCCAACTCCGTCCAGCAATTTCTTTGCCCCGATATGCCCGATCCCCGGGATCAGCGTCAAGGCAATGCTGCAAATACACTCTTCAGCACTCACCATCAGAGGTAAGGTGCAAAAACGGTATCAAACAATGTGCTTTCACTTAAGCGTCCGTTCACCACACAAACCGCCTCAACCGTTGACTTCACCACTACTTTCTGATCACTTTTACGAAAGATATCCTGATAGAATACATATTTGATCCCCTCCTCCTTCATATAAAGTTTGGAAACAAATTCATCACCCCTCTTTAGAGGAGTTTTGAACGCCATACTGATACGGGCCACCACAGGATCGACCCCCTGCTCGTGAAGTACGGCAAAACTAACTCCGACAGAAGAGAGAAACTCATGACGGGTATGCTCCAGATAATGCTGATAATTGGCATTATTGACAATACCCTGAAGGTCGCACTCATAGTCACGCACCTTCATTTCCAGCTCATAAATATATTTATTCATAAGAAATAATTTACCAATATGCAAATGTGCCAATATACCAATTAAATAACGTGTCAATATGCCAACTAAACAATATGTCAATGTACCGGTTGAAGAATGTACCCGTCACGACTATGCCGCAGGGGAAATTGGCATATTAGCACATTAACACATTATTCATTCAATTCCTTTAAATCTCTTCAATTCTTCTGTTGAAACGAGTTTATAGAGTTTATCGCTCGGCCGCACCTTATCCAGTTTCATAGAGAAATGCTCTCCTTTTTTCACGGTCTGCACCGGCTTCAGGTCTACACGAGCCTCTTCGAGTGTGGCAAACAACGCACCGGTAGTCGGACCGGTCACCAATAACTTATCGCCTACATTCAACTCTGCCGCTTCCACCAAAAACTCTGCCACTCCGATGTTACTGAAATACCGGACACCTTTCCCCACATAGATTTTACGTTCCGTAGCTGCCGAACCATAATTTTTTGTCCATTCACCCAAACGTTGCCCCAAGTAATAACCGTCCCAAAAGCCACGGTTGAATACGGTTTTCAAGCGCTCGTCCCATCCGGCGATCTTCTCATCGGTAAACGTGCCGTCCAGATTGGCCTGAATAGCCTGCTTATAGCATTCCACCACCGTACGTACATACTCCGGTCCACGGGCACGACCTTCTATTTTGAATACACGTACACCAGCATCCATCATCTTATTCATGAAATGAATGGTTTTCAAATCCTTAGGAGACATAATATACTGGTTGTCCACCTCCAGTTCCACACCGGTCTCCTTGTCGCGCACCTCATAAGAGCGCCGGCATACCTGCATGCAGGCACCCCGGTTGGCCGAACTGTTCATCTCATGCAATGAAAGATAACATTTGCCCGAAACCGCCATGCACAATGCACCGTGGCAGAACATCTCGATGCGTATCTGCTCTCCCGAAGGACCGCAGATATTCTCTTCCCGGATATGGCGGTAAATCTCCGCTACCTGTTCCAGATTCAATTCACGGGCAAGCACCACCACATCGGCAAATTGTGCATAGAACCGCAAAGCCTCCACGTTCGATATATTCAATTGAGTAGAAAGGTGTACCTCCTGACCGATCCGGCGGGCATAACTCATCACCGCCACATCAGCGGCAATCACGGCAGAAATTCCGGCCTCTTTTGCCGCATCCACAATGGTACGCATCAACTCCAGATCGGCATCGTAGATGATCGTATTTACCGTCAGATAGCTCTTCATTCCATGTTCGTCACAGGTATGGGCTATCTCTCTCAGGTCGTCAATCGTAAAAGTATTGGCCGAACGGGCACGCATATTCAGATTGGCAATACCAAAATAAATGGAATCGGCACCTGCCTGGATAGCTGCCGCAAGCGACTCGCGGGAACCTACCGGAGCCATTATCTCAAAGTCAGTTATATTCATAATTTACGATTGAAAATAGATTTATCATGATGCAAAGGTACAATTTAATCCGTATTTTTGCAGCGATAAAGAAAGTTACTTCAATCGCAAACCGTATAATTAAGTAGACAACAAATGAAAATAAGCCATATAGACTTGGGTGAACACCCCGTTTTCTTAGCACCGATGGAGGATGTGACCGATCCCGCTTTCCGTTTGATGTGTAAAAAGTTTGGAGCAGATATGGTATATACCGAATTCGTTTCGAGCGATGCACTGATACGTTCGGTCAACAAAACCACGCAGAAACTCACGATTTGCGATGAAGAACGCCCCGTTGCCATACAGATATACGGCAAAGACACCGAAGCCATGGTAGGAGCCGCACGAATCGTGGAAGAAGCGCGCCCCGACATACTGGACATCAACTTCGGATGCCCCGTAAAGAAAGTGGCCGGAAAAGGTGCCGGTGCCGGAATGTTACAGAACATCCCGAAAATGCTCGAAATCACCCGAGCCGTAGTAAATGCCGTGAAAATACCGGTTACCGTAAAAACCCGGTTGGGCTGGGATGCCGATCATAAGATCATTGTCGATCTGGCCGAACAATTGCAAGATTGCGGCATTGCTGCACTGGCCATCCACGGACGTACACGTGCACAGATGTATACGGGAGAAGCTGACTGGACGCTGATCGGTGAGGTAAAAAACAACCCGCGCATGCACATCCCGATCATCGGCAATGGCGACATCACCTCGGCCGCAAGAGCAAAAGAATGCTTTGACCGTTACGGGGTAGATGCCATCATGATCGGTCGCGGCAGTATCGGCCGACCGTGGATTTTCCGCGAAGTAAAGCATTTTCTGGAAACAGGGAACGAACTCCCTCCCGAGACTTTCGAATGGTATCTAAACGTACTCCGCGATGAGGTGCTCAACAGTGTGGCCCGACTGGACGAGCGCCGGGGCATCATACACATACGCCGCCACCTGGCTGCAACGCCTTTGTTCAAAGGTATCCCGAATTTCAGGGAAACCCGCATTGCCATGCTAAGAACAGAATCGGTAGAAGAGCTCTTCCATATTTTCGACAAAATAAAACCGGAAGGAGAGTAAGTGCTGTTTGTATTTTTGTTTCCGGTTTACTTAAACATCGGCACTGCAAACCATTTCTTGAACATCTTCGTCACAAGAATATATATCACGAATGCAGAGGCAAACCCTACCACCGCATCAATCAGATAATGGGCCTGTATGTAAACGGTAGCACAACAAAGCAATACATAAAACGGCATCAAGACAGCAAACAACCACTTACTGCCACGCCATGCCATAATCATCAGAATAGTAGAAATTCCCACATGGGAACTGGGAAAAGCTGCCGTCGGCCGTTCGCCGACTTGCTGTGAACCTTCTACCAGATTGTAAAAGAAACCATGCTCATATCCCGGACCGGGAAGCAACTCCTGGTGATAGTTGAAATAATCACCGATGGCAAAAAATGTCCCCTGTTCCGCATTCTCCAACCCGATGGCCGGGAAATAATACTGAGGACCGGCAACCGGCACAAATATATAAATCAGATAATAGACAAAAAACGAAGTAACCAATACAAAAGAGAGTTTCTCGAATAACTCGAACCGGTAAATAAAATAAAACAGTGTAACGACCAGAATCATCGGATAATAAGAGAAATAACCTAAGTTGAAGGCCTCACTCATCCATTTGTGGGGAAGAAAATAACAAAAATGAAGAGCAGGCTGAGTTCCAAACATCCATTGTTCGGCCGAAGCAAAAACATGGTCTAAATTGGGGAAGAAACGGTTAAATTCATAAGTGTCCGGATACCAATAAGAGAGCAGGCTCATCTGAATGGCAATACGCACGAATGCGGAAAACTTACAAGGCGCCAACCGATAGAGATACATCAGCAGAAACGTCATACCGGCAATCATAACCCTGTCGAGCAGCATGTGCCACGGATGATCCATCCGCTGAAAGAGGAACAGAATCAATATGGAAGTCAACAAATTATATATCAGCGACACCTTCTCGACAGCGAACAGTCCCTTGCGGGTCTCTACACGTTTAAATAAATTTAGAGCCATCCTTCTTTTTTATACCAGGCAACAGTCTCCTTCACTCCTCTTTCAAGATCGTATTCCGGAACGTATCCCAGCTCCGTCATGACAGGGGTTATATCGCATTGCCAGTTTCGTTGTTTCATTATCTTATACTTATCCGAATTCAGCGTACTGCTTTTTCCCGAACGGGTAGCCACGAATTCAGCGAACAAAGATACTACTTTAAGGACAATTAGCGGGCATCTCAATCGAATAACGTATGGATTTCCCAGTTCTTTTCGTATCAGCTCGGAAAATGCACTGCTTTTATAGACTTTTCCATCAGAAAGGAAATAGGCCCGACGGGACACTTGTTTCTCTATCCCCAGAAAGATAGCCTGAACGACATCTTTCACATAGACAAAAGTAAGATCCTGCCGCTTGAAGCCGACCGAAAAATCCAGGTGGTTGAGAATTGATTTTGCCATCAGGAAATAATCCGACTCGCGCGGACCGTATACCCCTGTCGGTCGGAAGAAGACATAAGGAAAACCGGGAATACTCTGTATATACAACTCCGCTTTGAGTTTGCTAAGTCCATAAGCCGTATTCGGCACACACACATCAGTCTCTTTTATCGGAACATAATCTTTTTCGTGCACCGGCCCGAAAACACTCAGCGTACTGATATAAATGAACTGCTTGGGAATCATATTCAACTCCCGCAATGTATCGACGAAATACTTCGTCTGCAGATAGTTGACAAAATCAAACTCGTTTTCATTCAGACACTTAGTCACTCCGGCACAATGTACGATGTAATCAAACCTATTATAAGTACCTTTATGCCCGGACAACTGCGCTCTCAACTCATTGGGGTGGGCAAAATCCAGTTCTAAAAAATGAATCTTACGGTCACGCAAATATTTCTTACTACTCGATGAACGAATACCGGCCCATACTGCAAACTTACGTTTCAATGCTTCTTCCACAATGAAACTACCGATAAATCCGCTTGCTCCTGTTACTAAAATACTTGCCATAAGAAATAATTATTCAATGTGCCAGTATGCCAATGCGTCAATTGCCATTCGGATAAACAGCGCCGCCAATTGGCATATTGGCACATTGACATATTATTAAATTTCATTCCGGACAGGATTATCTG
>CAVCAX010000170.1:0-8109 GCA_963599995.1 Coprobacillus sp. CAG:698 | reverse complement strand
CGTTGGAGATAGAGGTGAAAACACCCACACAAAGCAAAACTGTTACTGCAAGAAAAATCCAAAGGAATTTTATTATCTTTCTTATCATTATGTCCGATTACGAATTTATCTGGTTATTGAATGTGCAAAGTTAGTCATAATTTAGCGAACGCACAAAAAAAAGTGATGCTTCCGCACGGAGAAACAACTATGAGAAATATATAAATGTATAGGACAAGGGGGCGCTTTCCGTGCGGGAAAGTATAAGCACGGTTTGTGTGGCTCTTAAGCACGGTGCATCGGAACTGTAAGAACGGTGCATAGAAGCCGTAAGCACGGTGCATACCGGCTTTAAGGACGGTGCATATTTTCTGCGAGAAAAAGCACAACTTTGCTTTTTATTTTGTTGCGGATACCGCATTTTATCTCTATCTTTACAGTCTGAAAACAAGTTCTATCAATATTAAAGATAACAGAATGGAAAACAGAAGTTTAGTAACCATTGCCGAACATTCGAAAGAGAAAATTCTCTATATGCTCGAAATGGCGAAGCAATTTGAACAACGCCCCAACCGCCGGCTGCTCGAGGGCAAAGTAGTGGCAACCCTGTTCTTCGAACCCTCCACCCGTACCCGTCTGAGCTTTGAAACTGCCGCAAACCGGCTCGGTGCACGTGTTATCGGTTTCACCGATCCCAAAGCTACCAGCTCATCCAAAGGAGAGACATTGAAAGACACCATCAAAATGGTGAGTAATTATGCCGATATCATCGTGATGCGGCACTATCTGGAAGGAGCGGCACGATATGCCAGCGAAGTGACGACAATCCCCATCGTAAATGCCGGTGACGGCGCCAACCAGCATCCCTCGCAGACAATGCTCGACCTCTACTCCATTTACAAAACGCAGGGGACGCTCGAGAACCTGAACATCTATCTGGTGGGCGACCTCAAGTACGGACGTACCGTCCATTCCCTGCTGATGGCCATGCGCCACTTCAACCCGACTTTCCATTTTATCGCTCCCGATGAACTGAAAATGCCGGAGGAGTACAAGATTTATTGCAAAGAGCATGACATAAAATACGTAGAGCATACCGACTTTACGGAAGAGACGATTGCCGAAGCGGACATCCTGTATATGACGCGTGTACAACGTGAGCGATTCACTGATCTTATGGAATACGAACGGGTGAAGAATGTGTATATCCTGCGTGCCCGGATGCTTGAAAAAACACGGCCGAACCTGCGTATCCTGCACCCGCTGCCACGTGTCAACGAGATTGCATACGATGTGGACGAAAGCCCCAAAGCATACTATTTCCAACAGGCACAAAACGGATTGTATGCACGTGAAGCCATTCTTTGCGATGTGCTGGGCATCACACTGGAAGGGGTGATGAACAGTGATAAGTAGTGATGAATAACGATAAGTGATTAGTGAGAAAAGAAATATAAGTTATGAACGAAAATAAACAGGCCCTGCAAGTGGCTGCCCTCAGAGACGGGACAGTTATCGACCATATCCCCAGTGAAAAACTGTTTACGATAGTACGGTTGCTCGGATTGGAACACATGAAGAACAATATCACAATCGGCTTTAATCTCGAAAGCAAGAAGTTGGGAAGAAAAGGAATCATAAAAATTGCGGACAAGTTTTTCTGCGATGAAGAAATCAACCGTATTTCGGTAGTGGCTCCGCATGTGAAACTGAACATCATCCGCGACTATGAAGTTGTGGAAAAGAAGGAAGTGCAAATGCCGGATGATCTGAAAGGAATCATCAAATGCGCAAATCCGAAATGTATTACCAATAATGAGCCGATGCATACCCTTTTCCATGTGGTGGATAAAGACAACTGCATCGTAAAATGCCATTATTGCGAGAAAGAACAGAAAAGAGAAGAGTTTACAATCATTTAAGGGATTTACGATTGGACGATTTACGAATTACGATTGATAAATCCTGGGGGATTTATGATTGGATAATTTGTGCATGATTGGTGGATCATGTCTTTACCGGTTGGCGTGAATGATAAAAAAGGTAATCCCAATCGTAATTCGTAAATTGTCCAATCGTAAATTTCATTATTGTAATTTCATTTAATTTATGCGTGTTGACTGGAAACCGGGAACAATGATTTATCCGCTGCCTGCCGTTATGGTGAGTTGCGGGAACGATGAGAGTGAATACAACATTATCACAGTGGCATGGACGGGAACGATTTGCACGAACCCGCCCATGTGCTATATATCCGTACGACCGGAACGCCACTCCCATTCTATTATAAAGAAGAATATGGAGTTTGTCATTAACCTGACAACGGCAGATATGGCTTTCCCTACCGATTGGTGCGGAGTACGCTCCGGACGTGATTACCATAAGTTTGAAGAGATGGGGCTGACGCCGGGTAAATCGACCGTGGTGAGGGCGCCGCTCATCGAAGAATCACCGCTTTGCATTGAGTGTCGGGTGAAAGAAATCATCTCCTTAGGCTCGCATGATATGTTCATAGCCGATGTGGTGAATGTACGTGCAGACGAACAGCATCTGAACGCCGAAACCGGCAAGCTCGAACTGGCAGAGACTAATCCGCTGGTGTATGTTCATGGCGGATATTACGAATTGGGAGCAAAAATAGGAAAGTTTGGCTGGAGCGTGCAGAAAAAGAAGAATAGAACTGAATAACCCTACCGATATGCCGATCAGAAGAAGAGAGAACCATAAAGGAGACAAGTTGAAGCGATGCCCGGCTTTGCATCTTTGCAGAGTGGTGGCAATATGGATATGCGGCATTGTCGGCGTATGCCCCGTCTTGGCGCAAAAAAGCACGCAGGATATCATTGGTCGCCCCAATAACAGCAGATTCAATATCGGGGTGAAAGTCGGTTTCAACGCTTCCATGTTTCTGGTGTCGGATTTCAAGATTCAAGATGTCACGATCAATGAAATTCAGAACAACTACAGAGTCGGCTATTTCGGTGCACTTTTCATGCGCATCAACATGAAGAAGCATTTCGTACAACCCGAAGTATCCTACAACGTCAGTAAATGTGAAATAATGTTTGATAAACTGGGATCGCACCACCCGGATATAGAACCTGACTATGCTTCGGTTTTCTCGGTGATACACAGCGTTGACTTTCCGGTGTTATACGGTTATAACGTGGTGAAAAACGGCCCGTACGGCATGTCTGTTTTCGCCGGTCCCAAACTGCGCTACATCTGGGGGAAGAAAAACGAGATTACTTTTGAGAACTTCGACCAGAAAGGAATCGACGAACGGCTTTATCCTTTCAATCTGAGTGCGGTGATCGGTGTGGGAGTCAGCATCTCGCGTATCTTTTTCGATTTCCGTTACGAGCAGGGGTTACACAACATTTCCAAGTCGGTGACCTACGACAGCATCAATACCGACGAAAGCACGGGAGTAAGCAATATCATCTTCCGGAGACGCGATCAGGTACTCAGTTTCTCGTTCGGGGTGATATTTTAATAGATAAATCTGAATATTTTTGTCGGATTATCATTCTTTTTCCATAAATTTGTGCGCTTAATAAAGAATCTCGCATTAAAAACTTATTTTTTATTATAAACCAGAATGAAAAGAGACGATTTAATTTTCGATATTATCGAAAAAGAGCATCAACGTCAGCTCAAAGGCATCGAGCTGATCGCATCGGAAAACTTTGTAAGTGACCAGGTAATGGAGGCAATGGGATCCTGCCTTACCAATAAATATGCCGAAGGCTATCCCGGCAAACGCTATTACGGCGGTTGCGAGGTGGTAGACCAGAGTGAACAGATCGCCATCGACCGGCTGAAACAGATCTTTGGCGCTGAATGGGCCAATGTACAGCCGCACTCCGGAGCACAGGCCAATGCAGCGGTATTTCTTGCTGTTTTGAATCCGGGAGATAAATTCATGGGATTGAACCTCGCGCACGGCGGACACCTTTCACACGGTTCGCTGGTGAATACCTCCGGAATCATCTATACTCCGTGCGAATATAACCTCAATCAGGAAACCGGCCGTGTAGACTATGATCAGATGGAAGAGATCGCCTTGCGCGAACATCCGAAAATGATTATCGGTGGAGGTTCGGCATATTCCCGTGAATGGGACTACAAACGCATGCGCGAAATTGCAGACAAAGTAGGCGCCATCCTGATGATCGACATGGCGCATCCGGCGGGACTGATTGCTGCCGGGCTGCTCGACAATCCGGTTAAATATGCACACATCGTCACATCAACCACACACAAGACTCTTCGCGGTCCTCGTGGAGGCGTTATCATGATGGGGAAAGACTTCCCCAACCCATGGGGAAAGAAAACTCCGAAGGGGGAGATCAAGATGATGTCTCAGCTGCTTGACTCTGCCGTATTCCCTGGTATTCAGGGCGGTCCGCTGGAACACGTCATTGCCGCAAAGGCTGTGGCTTTCGGCGAATGTCTGCAACCGGAATATAAGGAATATCAGAAGCAGGTAAAGAAGAATGCCGCCGTATTGGCACAGGCCTTGATCGACCGTGGCTTTACAATCGTTTCCGGTGGTACGGACAATCACTCCATGCTGGTAGACCTGCGCTCCAAATATCCTGATCTGACAGGTAAAGTGGCAGAAAAAGCATTGGTATCCGCTGATATTACAGTGAACAAAAACATGGTTCCGTTCGACAGCCGTTCGGCATTCCAGACTTCTGGTATCCGTTTGGGTACTCCCGCCATCACAACCCGTGGTGCAAAAGAAGATCTGATGCTCGAAATTGCCGAGATGATCGAAACGGTGCTTTCCAATGTGGATAATGAGGAAGTGATCGCACAGGTACGTGCACGTGTCAATAAGACAATGGAGAAATACCCGATCTTCGCATACTGAAAAATCAAATGATAGCAAGGAAGTATCTTGCAAACGTCCCGCGTATCTTTTCCGGTTACGCGGGATTTTTTTTATCCGCCTGTGAACCTTCTGTCTGGAAATCCGTTCTTACTACAGAAAATGAGAAAAACAATAAACCGATACTTAATTATGAAACTGAAAAATGTATTATTGACAGGTGTTATGCTGATTGCAACCGGCAGCATAGCAATGGCTCAGGAAAGTTGTACTTTCTTCTTTCCGAATCAAGAAGGAGAGCAAGTAACGCGAAATTGCTATGCGGCAAATGGTAAACTACTGAATATACTTGTTTACCGCGTAGACCAAGTGTACAGTTACCCTTCCGGTACAGAAGTGATTGCCAACTACACATTCTCCAATGCTATCGGAAAAACAATCAATTCCGGTCAGATGGTGGCCCGTTGCAATGACGGTGATTTCTCTATGAGCATGAGTGGTGTCATGACCTTTCCTGCTGCCATGGATATGATGAATGCGGATGTGTACATGACGGGCGATTTGATGAACTATCCGGATGCCTTGTCCGATCCGATGGATCCGGGAGATGATGACGAATTTGAGGATGCTACCGTGCGGCTGTATCAGAAAGGTAACAAAAACAACCGTGCAGAGGTGACACTTTCCGACCGCCGGTTTGTTGCCACGGAAAGCGTCGATACACCTGCCGGTCCGTTCTACTGCACAAAGATTAAATATGATATCGATATATGGACTCCGAAAGGGAAAATAGAAGGTTATGGATATGAATGGTATGCACCTAATATCGGTATTGTCCGTTCCGAACAATATAACCGGAAAAATGAACTGCAATCTTACAGTGTGCTCGAGAAAATCAGAAAATAACACACTGGACTCTATATATATCCCTTCCTTCTTCTTGTAAGGAGGGATCCCAAGTACTCCCGGACTTTCTCCGGGGGTAAACTTTTTATTGACAGAATCCCCCTTGTCACTGACAACTGTGACAAGGGGGATTCCTATGTTTCAGATGTTTTAATATACTTTCTTTCAGGCTTAGGGGCTTAATCTCATCCTTTGACAGGTAAAACAAGATGTCTCTCCGTTCTCGAAAACAGTAACCCCTCTTCCGGAGGCAAAACTCTAACTCAACCCGTCTATCTGCCCGTTCACAATATCTATATGCTTGGCCTGCGGCTCTTTGGGAAGTCCCGGCATGCGCATGATTTCTCCTGCGATGGCCACAATCATTTCGGCTCCGTTATTCAGTACGATGTCTTTTATGTGGAACTCGAAATTATTGACCGCACCGTAAATTTTCGGGTCGGCAGAGAAGGAGTATTGTGTCTTTGCTATGCAGATCGGGTAATGTGTGATTCCCATCTCTTCCGCCAGTTTGATTTTCTTACGGGCTATCGTGCTGTAAGTGATGACGCTGGCGCCATAAATGTTTGTGGCTACTTTTTCTATTTTCTGTTCGATGCTGTCGTCATCATTATAAGTGAATGACAAAGGAGCGGACGGTTTTTTCTCGATGGTTTCCACCACAAGGTTTGCCAGTTCTATAGCCCCCTCTCCTCCTTCACTGAAAGCATTGTTGATGGCAAATCCTACTCCCAATTCTTCGCAATGTTGCCGCAGGAGTTCCATTTCCTCATCCGTGTCACTGGCATACTTGTTGAATGCCACGATTACCGTCTGTCCGAAAGAGCGCAGGTTGCGTACGTGTTTGTCGAGGTTCCGCAGTCCTTCTTTCAGTCCTTCCATATCAGGTTCCTTGATACGGTCGAGGCTGACTCCTCCGTGCATTTTCAGTCCTTGTGCAGTAGCAACAATCACAGTCAGGCGTGGCTGGATACCGCTTTTGCGACATTTGATATTGTAAAATTTCTCTGCTCCGAGGTCGGCGCCGAATCCGGCTTCCGTCACTACATAATCTCCGAAGGTCATTGCCATTTTTGTGGCAAGTATGGAGTTACATCCGTGTGCGATATTCGCAAAAGGACCGCCATGCACGAAAGCTGCCGTATTTTCCGTTGTCTGCACCAGATTGGGGTGGATGGCATCTTTCAGCAACACGGTGATGGCACCTGCCACGCCAAGATCCTTTACCGTGAACGGCTTGCCTTCATAGGTGAACCCGAGGAGAATGTTTTCGATACGTCGGCGGAGGTCTTCCACATCACTGGCCAGACAGAGGATAGCCATGATTTCCGAAGCGGGGGTGATATCGAATCCCGACTGCATGGTGATGCCGTCCGTCTTGGCTCCCAGTCCGGTGACAATATTACGCAACGAGCGGTCATTCACATCGAGAACCCGGCGCCAGAGAATTTCTTTCAAGCCGAAACCATTTGCCTGATTCTGATACAGATAGTTGTCAAGCAAAGCGGAAATCATGTTGTGTGCCGAGGTGATTGCGTGAAAATCACCTGTGAAGTGGAGGTTGATTTTATCCATAGGCAGCACCTGGGCATATCCTCCTCCGGCAGCTCCTCCCTTCATTCCGAAGCAAGGACCCAGAGAAGGTTCGCGCAAAGCCACAATCGCCTTCTTGCCAATTCTGTTGAGTCCCAAAGCAAGACCGATAGAAACGGTGGTTTTACCGATTCCGGCTTTGGTGGCGGTGATAGCGGTGACGAGTATCAGGTTGCTTTGCTTCACTTTCTCTTCATCGATCAATTGTTCGGGGATTTTGGCAATGTAACGGCCATAGTTTTCTACTTCTTCACGAGGGATGCCGATGCTTTCTGCTACTTGTTTTATTCTCTTAAGCTCCGTACTGCGGGCTATTTCTATGTCTGATTTCATACAAGGTTATTATTGGTTACTTTATGAAACGGTTACTTTAACAATTACTTTATAAATCGGTTATCTTAGAAATTGACCGTTCCTTGAAAACGGTTATTTTATAAAGGGCACAAAATTAACAATTAACTTTGGATTAAAATTGCATAGATATAAAAAAACTTTTCATGCCGGTATGCCCCTTTCATTTCAAACGTTTTTGATGGGGTAAGTGGGGATATTGGATCTTGTGAAAGGACGTTATCGAAAAGCTGTAATAAATTCGAATAGACTGACATAATTCTCATATATTACGGTTTCTACTAACACGCGCTTCTTTCCAAAAGTAGCAAATAGAGAAAAAGATGCATAAAATAATAGATAATATACACTTTTTCTGCATATTTTTAGGCAAAAGAGGATGAATATGCAGTCTTACCCGGCTGGTTAATACACTTTTCTCCCGGAGAAAAGTTCAGTTC
>CAVCAX010000169.1:20124-26286 GCA_963599995.1 Coprobacillus sp. CAG:698 | reverse complement strand
CGTACATATTCTTTTCGATGCTGGGGGTAGAAACAAAATAGTTCGCTTCGGAAAGTGTGATGCCTAATTGCCGGCTTATTTGCAAAGTTAATTCTTTTTTTCTTTCCTCACTAATGGGTTCGGAAGAAATTTCCACTTTAAAGATATTGCGGTTGATCATTCCGAGACTGAGCGTAGAGAGCACTTTGTCCGGATGGGTACTCCATACCTTAAGTGAAGTCCATATATCGTTGTCGTCCAGTTGGATGAAATTCTCCAGACATTCGGGATTCTCATGGAACTTTTCCGGATCGATATCATTGTACAGAAAGAAACGGAGTGCCGGTGAAGCGAACAGCTCCACGCCTTTGCGGGCAAGCTCTTTGGCTCGTAGCAAGGTGCTGATAAGCATCCGCTCGTAGGCTACCGATGTCTTGTGCAGGTATACTTGCCAATACATCAACCGGCGGGCCGTAAGAAAGTTCTCGATGGAATAGATGCCTTTGGACTCTACTACCAGATGATCATCCGCTACATCGAGCATTTTTATGATACGGGCAGAGCCGATATTGCCTTCCGTGACTCCTGTATAAAAGCTGTCCCGACGTAGGTAGTCGAGGCGGTCCATGTCCAACTGTCCGCTTACGAGTTGATGGAGGAAACGTTTGGGATATTCATCCTTGAATATCTGTATTGCCAGACTGAGTTGTCCGTTCATCTCCTTGTTCATGCGTTCCATCAGCATAAGAGAAATCTCCTCATGCGATACGCCTTTTACAATCGTATCCTCAAGTACATGCGAGAAAGGACCATGCCCGATATCATGTAACAGGATTGCCGCCTGTACGGCTTCGGCTTCACTGTCGAAGATAAAATTCCCTTTAGAAGCGAGTTGCATAATAGCTTCGCTCATCAGGTAAAATGCTCCCAATGAGTGTTGGAAACGGGTATGCTGTGCTCCGGGATATACTACCGATGACAACCCTACCTGTTTGATACGGGTCAGGCGTTGTAAGATGGGGTGCCGTACGATGTCATACAGCAACCCCTTCGGTATGTTGATGAATCCGAATACCGGATCATTTATTATCTTTCTTTCGTAAGCCATCTGTTTAGTGATAGGTGATTAGTGATTGTTAATCACTTTCTTCAGTTCTTCTGCCATTTGCGCCTGTACCTCTTGTGCGGCTTTTCTGGCTGCTTGTGCAAAGTTTACGGTTTTGTCTGCATAAATAATTCCGCGGGAAGAGTTTACGATCAATCCGCAGGTAGCGTTCATCCCATATTTGCACACCTCCTCAAGTGATCCGCCTTGTGCACCTACACCGGGCACGAGCAGGAAATGGTCGGGAGCGATTTTACGGATATCTTCAAAGGCACGTCCTTGAGTGGCACCTACCACGTACATCATCTGTTCGTCACCGGCCCATTCTTGAGATTTCCGCAATACTTTTTCAAAAAGGCGTTCTCCATTGACATCTTCTGTCAATTGGAAGTCATGTGAGCCTTTGTTACTGGTGAGGGCAAGAAGGATTACCCATTTCCCCTCATAGGTCAGAAAGGGCGTAACACTATCCTCACCCATGTATGGAGCGACAGTAACCGAGTCTATGTCCAGTTCTTCAAAGAAAGTACGGGCATACATGGCAGAGGTGTTTCCAATGTCACCGCGTTTTGCATCGGCAATGATAAATTGGTCGGGGTAATTTTCTTTGATGTACTTCACTGTCTTTTCAAAAGCGATCCAACCTTTTACACCCATGCTTTCGTAGAATGCCAAATTCGGTTTATAGGCGATACACAGATCGGCTGTTGCGTCAATAATTGCTTTGTTGAAAGCAAAGATCGGATCGGCTTCATCCAAAAGGTGATCCGGTATTTTTTTGATGTCTGTATCAAGACCAACGCAAAGGAATGATTTTTTGCGTTTGATATTTTCAAATAATTCTTGTTTGTTCATCTTTTATATTTACGATTTTACGATTTACGATTTGGCGATTGGCATTTCTTCTCCTTCTTCCTTTTTAGAGTTCGCTCTCTTTGAGGCGTTCCGTGTTTTCGGCTACAGTCAGCTTGTCTATGCATTCTTGGATATCTCCGTCCATGAATGCGGCAAGGTTATAGATTGTATAATTGATTCGGTGATCGGTAATACGTCCTTGCGGATAGTTGTAGGTGCGGATCTTGGCGGAACGGTCGCCCGTAGAAACCATTGTTTTGCGTTTGGAGGCAATGTCGTCAATGTACTTTTGGTGCTCTTTGTCATAGATAAAAGTACGCAGACGTGCGAGGGCGCGCTCTTTGTTTTTCGGTTGGTCACGGGTTTCCGTACACTCGATGAGGATCTCTTCGGAAGTGCCTGTGTTCGGGTTTTTCCAGATGTAACGTAGGCGGACTCCCGATTCTACTTTATTCACATTCTGACCACCTGCACCACCGGAACGGAACGTGTCCCATTTGATTTCTCCTTCATTGATCACGACATCGAACTCTTCCGCTTCGGGAAGTACGGCTACGGAAGCGGCAGATGTATGCACACGCCCCTGTGTCTCAGTGGCAGGTACGCGTTGCACACGATGTACTCCCGATTCATATTTCATTGTTCCGTATACATTATCCCCCGTGATGCTGCAAATGATTTCTTTGTATCCGCCCGCTGCTCCTTCATTGGCGCTGGATACCTCCAGTTTCCAACCTTTAGACTCACAGAACTTGGTATACATACGGAAGAGATCACCGGCAAAGATAGCAGCTTCATCGCCACCCGTACCGCCACGTATTTCAAGAATGGCATTTTTACTGTCTTGTGGATCTGCCGGTACAAGCAGGATTTTTATCTCCTCTTCCAGTTCGGGAAGACGTTCCTGGCTGTTGTCCAACTCTTCTTTTGCCATTTCGCGCATGTCGGCATCCGATTCGTTGGCAAGTATATCTTTGGCTTCTTCAATGTTGGCCAATATTTGCATGTATTCCTTGCGGGCCTTCATCAGGTCATCAAGTTCTTTATATTCTTTGGTCAGCTTTACATAACGTTTTTGATCGGCAATCACTGCCGGGTCGGTAATGAGGGTAGAAACTTCCTCAAAACGAGCCACAAGACCGTCTAATTTCTCTAATATATTGTTGCTATCTGCCATGAAGACTGTTGTTTGATTAACGATGATAATGTACCAATGGAATAATTAATGTGTCAATGTGCCAATATGCCAATGGAATAATACGCCAATGTGTTAATCCTTATTTTCTCATTCTCTAATTGGCACATTGGCATATTGGCACATTATTTAATATTTAAATTCTCCGAATTCGCTTTTGATAATCAATTCTTTTTGATCACTCTCTTCGATACGTCCTACAATTTGTGCGGGGATACCGAAAGATTCGCTGATGGCGATAACTTTTTCAGCATGTTCGGGTGAGAGGTATACTTCGAGACGGTGTCCCATATTGAATACCTTATACATCTCTGCCCAGTCTGTGCCGCTCTGTTCCTGGATGGTTTTGAACAACGGAGGAACGGGGAACAGATTGTCTTTTACTACACGTACTTTGTCTACGAAATGCAGAACTTTGGTTTGTGCGCCACCCGAACAGTGTACCATACCGTGGATGTCGGGGCGTAGCGCATCCAGCAGTTTCTTTACTACCGGGGCGTATGTGCGGGTGGGAGAGAGTACTAACTTACCTGCATTGACCGGTGAGCCTTCCACTTCATCCGTCAGTTTTAATCCGCCGGAGTAGACGAGCTCTTCCGGAACGGCAGCGTCATAGCTCTCGGGATATTTCTCTGCCAGGTATTTCGCAAATACATCATGACGGGCGCTGGTCAGTCCGTTGCTTCCCATACCACCGTTGTATTCTTTTTCGTATGTGGCCTGTCCGAAAGAAGCAAGACCGACAATCACATCACCCGGACGGATGTTGGCATTGTTGATAACATCCGCACGTTTCATGCGGCAGGTTACGGTGCTGTCTACGATAATCGTGCGTACAAGGTCGCCAACATCGGCTGTTTCACCTCCGGTGGCGTATACACCGACTCCCATTTCGCGGAGTTCGGCCAATAATTCATCTGTCCCGTTGATGATGGCAGAGATGACTTCGCCCGGAATAAGAAGTTTGTTGCGACCGATAGTCGATGATACAAGGATATTGTCTACGGCACCTACACAAAGCAGGTCGTCGATGTTCATAATCAGTGCATCCTGTGCGATACCTTTCCATACGGACAGGTCGCCGGTCTCTTTCCAATACATATAGGCAAGAGATGATTTTGTTCCGGCACCATCGGCGTGCATGATATTGCAATACTCCGGATCTCCACCTAAAATGTCGGGAATGATTTTACAAAAAGCTTGTGGAAAAATACCTTTGTCTATGTTTTTGATGGCATTGTGCACATCCTCTTTTGATGCGCTGACACCTCGCATCATGTATCGTTGATTACTCATGAGTTATAGGGTTTTGTATACGGTGGCAAAAGTACTGCTTTTTTTCCGTATAGCCAACATTTAACATGAGTTCGGCTGAAAGAGTTTTATTTAGAAACTTACCGTTGGAGCGGTTGCGCTTCCTTCGGCTGCTTCGAAATAGGCATGTTTGTCAAAACCGAACATAGATGCAAAGAGACTTTTTGGGAAACGGCGAATGGCTGTATTGTAGGCCTGTGCGGCATTGTTAAAGTTGGTACGGGCCACATTGATACGGTTTTCCGTTCCTTCCAGTTGTGCTTGCAGCTCAAGGAAATTCTGGTTGGCTTTTAAGTCTGGGTAATTCTCGGTGATGGCGAGTAACTTTCCTAAGGCGGAAGTCACTGCACCTTGTGCTTTTTGATATTCTGCCAACTTCTCCGGAGTCAGGTCATCAGCGTTTATCTGCATTTGAGTAGCCTTGCTGCGAGCTTCCACTACGCTTTCCAACGTCTCTTTCTCGTGAGAAGCATACCCTTTCACTGTATTTACCAGATTAGGAATAAGGTCGGCACGGCGTTGATACTGTGTTTCTACGTTGGCCCATTGGCTGTTTACATTTTCATCCATAGTAACCAGACCGTTGTACATGCTTACGGCCCATATAGCGATAACCGCCACTACGACAATAATGATGATCGTTGATTTTTTCATTTTCTTTCTGCTTTTATTGTTGTTTATACTTTCCTGTTTTTCTATTCTTGGCATTAAGAGTTGCAGGGACGTTTGTCCGTGCCGGAAACCTTTAGAAGCGGGAACCGGCTCCTCCGCCTCCGCCCATGCCGCCACCGAAACTGCCTCCACTGAAACCGCCGCCGCTTCCTCCTCCGAAGCCGTCGATGAACGGACCGCTGCCGCCACTGCCACGTCCATGATAGTCGTCATCGTACGTTTGTTGCCGGCGCACTACGGTATGTCCGCAATTCCGGCAAGTATAGGTGACGTCTTCCGTTTTCACTCCATTGCGTTTGGATACGATTTTGCTGCCGGTGCGCTGCAACTTGTGTTTGCCGCATTGAGGACAACGCGTGGCAGCTCTTACCGCAAGTGTACTGAAAATTGATATCACTCCTACAAAACCGGCGACAATCAGCAGGATCATCGACCATGAAATGTCCTCGTCATCGCCGGCGGTATCATTCTCCATCGAACCGTCCAGACGCCGGCATACAGCGCTTATGCCACTAACCATTCCTGCATCCCAATTGCCTGTTTTCAGGTATGGAATCATGTCTTGTGTCTGTATCCGTTTACAGATGGCATCGGGCAGATCACCTTCAAGCCCGTATCCGGTATAGAACTGAATACAACGCTGGTCGGTTACCAAAAGAATGACCAGTCCGTTGTTTTTCTCTTTTTTGCCTACTCCCCACCGGTTGAGCAGTTGATGGGTGAAATCGAAACAATCCTCTTGCCCGATGGAAGGAACCACGGCAACAACTGTTTCTATTCCGGTCTTTTCTTCCAGATTGTAGAGTATATGGTCAATGCTGTCACAGGCTGCCTGAGATAAGATGTTTGCAGGATTGCATACATACCGGAATTTATTTTCCAGATGTACTTTCGGAATATTATCTACAGTATATATTTTCTCCTGTGCTTGGGAGGGCAGGAAGAGAAATGTGATCAGGATAAAAGTAAGTATTTGTTTCATAATAGCTTTTGTTATCGTCCACAAATATAGTTACTTTTATTTTTTTATTCGATATACTTG
>CAVCAX010000169.1:13246-20114 GCA_963599995.1 Coprobacillus sp. CAG:698 | reverse complement strand
GGCACAATCCATAACTCTTTGGGAGACGGCTTGGCTTCATAGAGAGGGTAGACCATCCAGGTCGGCACGTAGGTGTCTTTATCACCATGTATGAAAAGCATGGGAAGAACTGCCTTTTCAACTTGTTTTAGCGAAGAGGCTTCTTTGAAATTCCATCCGTACTTCTGTTCGCACAGCCAACTCGTTGTGTACATCAGCGGGAACTTTGGCAAGTGAAAAGCCGATTTTAACTCATGTGAAAACTCATCCCATACACTGGTATATCCGCAGTCTTCCACAAAACACCTGACGAATTCCGGCTGCTCTTCTCCAGCCACCATCATGGTGGTAGCACCTCCCATAGAGATGCCATGAACAACCATCCGGGTACTGTCACCGTAAATCCGGTTGGCCACATGCATCCATTGCAGTACATCGAGACGGTCTTTCCATCCCATTTGTATGGCAGGACCACCACTCTCGCCATGATGCTGCAGGTCGGGCAAGAGGATGTTGAACTGTAAGTCGTGATTATACAGATAACCGATCATAAACATTCTTATGGCATTGTCGGTATAGCCGTGTACGATGACTGCTGTTTTCGTGGTAGGCTTTGGAGCGGCAATGTAATAGGCATGCAGACGCACACCTTCCGGGTTTAAGATAAAGGTATCTCTCAAGGCATTTACCTGATTGAGACTGTCTACCCAGGAACGAAGAAAAGGATAATTGGCATATAGATATCTGTAAGAATCGGCATCTTTGGCGCGTATTCTGGCATTCGGAGTCAGTGAAAAGTTGAGCATATAATAACTTCCCCCGATCGTACAACCGGTCAGTACCAACAATAAAAAGATACCCCCCAATAGCCAGCCTCTTTTAAATCCTTTCTTCATGTTCTATGTTATTTGTTCCATATTTCCCATGCGGCAAATGCTTGTAGCAGCAACATCTCCAGTCCGTTCTTGGTGATGGCGCCATACTCTTCCCCTTTTTTCATGAAGAGTGTAACGTTCGGATTATATAACAAATCATAAAGCAAATGGTTGGGCGTCAGCAGTTCGTAAGGTATGTTGGGACAGAAATCGACTTTCGGATACATACCTACCGGTGTACAGTTGACAATCACGGTATATTCCGCCATTACCTCCGGCGTCAGTTCTTCATAGGTCAACATTTCCGGTTTGTGCGTACGTGAAACGAACGTCCCTTCGATTCCCAAGTTTTTGAGCCCGTGAAAAACAGCTTTGGAAGCCCCGCCCGTTCCTAAAATCAGTGCTTTTTTGTGGGATGGCAACAACAGGGGTTGTATTGATTTTGTGAAGCCGATAATATCGGAATTGTAACCGACTAATTTTACCTTTCCTTTGGGCTGGCGAATAATTTTGATAACGTTTACCGCACCTATTTTGGCTGTATCCGGATCTAATGAATCCAGAAACGGAATCACCTGTTCTTTGTAGGGTATCGTCACATTTAGGCCACATAAGTTCGGATTCTCTTCAATAACTTCCATAAAGTCATTGATTTCCGGAATCTCAAAGTTGACATATTCCGCATCTATCCCTTCCGAATGGAACTTCTCGTTGAAATAGTCGATAGAAAACGAATGCTTTAGCGGATAACCGATTAAACCATATTTCTGCATATTGATAATAATTATTTAATGTGTCAAATATATCAATGTACCAATTTGAAGGTTGTTTCATAGCGCAACCCATTGGCATATTGGCGTATCAGCATATTGGTGCATTATTCATTATTTCGTAGCCGTATAAAGTGTACAGATGCCAAATGTCAGCCGTCGAAACTCCACCCGGCTGAATCCTGCTCGCGCAATACTTTTCGTCATGACCTCTCCTTGTGGGAAGACTTTAATCGTTTGCGGCAGATAGCGGTAGGCACTGTTGTCTTTTGAAAACAGCTTGCCTAAAACAGGAATGACGATTTTGGAATAAAGGGCAAACAACTGTTTCATCGGGAAACGGTCGGGAGTGGTTAATTCCAGTATCACTAAATGACCGCCGGGAATGAGCACACGGCACATCTCAGAGAGCCCTTTGTCCAGGTCTTCAAAATTGCGGATGCCAAAGGCGACGGTGACAGCGTCAAAACTGTTGTCGGCAAACGAGAGAGAAGTGCAGTCTTCCCGGACAAAGGAAATTTTGTCCGAGAGACCCACCTTTTTTACTTTTTCACGTCCCACATTCATCATGCCTTCGGAGATATCCGTTCCTATCAGTTGTTCGGGACGGAGCATGTTGTAGGCCAGTATGGCAAAGTCACCTGTACCGGTGGCTACATCCATCACACGTTGCGGACGGAAAGGACGCAGCCATTTGATCGCTTTGCGTCGCCAACTTTTGTCAATACCCCATGACAGGGTATGATTCAGCATGTCATACGCCGGGGCGATGTTGTCGAACATCTGTTCCACCTGTTCGCTCTTCTTTCCCTCCGTGCCGTAAGGCTTGATTTGTTCTTGTGGGTAGTTCATTATTTTTTCAGGAAATCCGTTACGTTCTTTTCGATACGTGCGGTGATATTGCTCGTATCCTCCTTTACAAATTTTTCTCCGGTGATGTTTTCGAAAAGTTCGATATAGCGGTCGCTGATACTCTGTACGATTTCCGGTGTCATTTCGGGCACTTTCTGTCCCTCTTTTCCTTGGAATCCGTTATCCATCAGCCATTCGCGTACGAATTCTTTGGAGAGTTGCTTTTGTGCTTCTCCTTTTTCGAAACGTTCCTGATAGCCTTCCGAATAGAAATAGCGGCTTGAATCCGGTGTGTGGATTTCATCCATCAGGTAAATGGTACCGTTGTGCTTGCCGAATTCGTATTTGGTATCGACCAGGATCAGTCCGCGTTTGGCAGCGATTTCCGTACCGCGTTTGAAGAGAGCCAATGTGTATTTCTCAAGAATTGCATATTCTTCCGGAGTAGCCAGTCCCTGTTTCAGAATCTCTTCTTTGGAGATGTCTTCGTCGTGCAGTCCCATCTCGGCTTTCGTGGTAGGGGTTATGATCGGTTCCGGGAATTTTTCATTTTCACGCATTCCGTCCGGCAGTTTCACTCCGCATATTTCGCGTACGCCACTCTTGTAGGCGCGCCATGCACTTCCGCAAAGGTAGCCGCGTACAATCATTTCCACCGGGAAGCCTTCGCAAAGTACACCCACTGTAACCATCGGGTCCGGGGTAGCAAGTTTCCAGTTCGGGCAGATGTCTGTTGTCGCGTCGAGGAATTTGGCTGCAATCTGGTTCAGCATTTGTCCTTTATACGGAATACCCTCAGGCAGTACTACATCAAAGGCCGAAATACGGTCGGTAGCTACCATGACTAATTTTTCACCGTTGATGTTGTACACATCGCGTACTTTTCCGTGGTACACACTCTTTTGTCCCGGAAAGTTGAACTCAGTTTTTGTTAATGCTTTCATCATTTTGTTTACAATTTATGTCCTATGGTCATGACCATTATCTCAATTTTACACGTAAGTATGCTGATGGTTGCAATCAGAATTTACTTTTTGTTTGTTTCATTGTCGGCTGCCTGTGCCTTTTCGCTTTGGGCTTTCTCCCGTTCGGCTTTCACCTCCTTGTCGAATTTCTCGTAGGCGTCTACGATGCGCTCTACCAGTTTATGGCGGACAATGTCTTTCTTGTTCAACTCTACGAAGCTGATGCCTTTTACTCCCTTCAAGATACGGAGCGCCTGTACCAATCCCGATGTTTGCGAAGCCGGCAGGTCGATCTGCGTCATGTCTCCGGTCACAATCATCTTGGTGTTCATGCCCATGCGGGTCAGAAACATTTTGATTTGCTGGGTGGTGGTATTCTGTGCTTCATCCAGAATGACGACTGCATCATTCAGCGTACGTCCGCGCATGAAAGCAAGCGGAGCAATCTGGATGATATTCAGTTCCATGTATTCTTTCAGCTTGACAGCCGGAATCATGTCTTGCAAAGCATCATAGAGCGGTTGCAGATACGGGTCTATTTTATCTTTCATATCGCCGGGCAGGAAGCCTAACTTTTCTCCGGCTTCTACCGCAGGACGGCTGAGGATGATTTTCTTTATTTCCTTGTTCTTCAGTGCACGGACGGCCAGTGCGATGGCTGTGTATGTCTTTCCCGAACCGGCAGGGCCGATAGCGAATACCATGTCGTTTTTGGCGAAACCTTCTACCAGTTTCAATTGGTTTTCACTACGCGGGATAATCGGTTTGCCGGTTACGCTGAATACGATTACATTTCCGGTCTGCTCGGCTTGCGGGGCATTCCCTTTGACGATGTCAATAATAACTTCCTCTTTCAGTGAATTGTATTCTGCGCAGTATTTCTCCAGTTTGATGATGTTTTCTTCGAAAGCGCACATCTCTTCCTCGTCACCCATCACTTTAATGACATTGCCACGGGCAACAATGCGTAGCTTCGGATATAAAGCTTTGATTAATTGTATGTTGGCGTTGTTGACACCATAAAAGATTACCGGATCGATATCCTCCAGAACAATCAGTTTCTCTATCATTGAATTGTATTAAAGAAAAATATCCGCAAATTTAATGAAAGGTTTGAATACTTTGAATGTTAGGACGGAAATATTTTAATTCCCCCAATCCGATACCTTTCATTCTTAACCCGGCTTATCTGGTGGTAATGTGGAAGCACCCCTGTTTTAACTCGTATTTGATGAAGCATTTGTCTGCTTTGCGCAAATCTCTCAGAACTTCGGCAAGTACGAGCTTCAGAGTGTCGGCAGATACATCCTGTAACGGACGTCCGTCTTCGTCTTCTATTTTTTTGAAACGCTTCCAGCTTACATCGAAAGTCGTTCCGTAAAAGTGGGCGGAGTTTTTCGATGCATTTACATTTCTGCGGCGCAAACGTTTCACATCGTCTTCTGTACGGAGCACGGAGGTTACCACTATCTGGTTCGGATTCAACCCTTTTGACGTGAGCGAGTCGAGAAAGTTGATGCTTATCGTATCCAATAGAGCGGCGGCGCGCGGAATGAGAAGCGGGCGGATTCCCAGGCTTTGAGCGGCTTTGAGATGTATATCGTTCAAATCTCCGAAAGAGCGTTTGTAGCTGATGACCCCTTTGATGTTTCGCGGTTCGTTCAGCTTGAGCGACATATCTTTCTTTTTGCATCCGGCGAAACTGATAAGTACGATAGACAGAAATAGACAGATTGGATAATGATGGTGAAAGCGCATAGGTATAAATTCCGTTTTTATTTTGTGGGCGCAAAGATAAACTTTTTATGTGAAATGATTGGGTGAATAACCCGAAAAAGGGTAAGTCAAAACAAAAATAAATCCTCTGAAAAGTTACGGATGGTAACGGGATTTGAGTTTTGACTTACCCTCTTTGAACGGGATTTGTGAATGATGTAAAAAGGAATTCAGCGTCCGTTTATTTTTTCTTCTCTTCCGGTTTTTCTTCTTTCTTCTCCTCTTTCTTTTCCGGGTTTATGATTCCTTTTACGGTTTCGCCAATCGGCAGTTTGTCGAGTACTCCCAAACTTGGTGCTACCGTCTTCACCAAGGTATTGAGGAAATTGCTTGTGCCACCGTTTCCACCATCGAATACGGTGATATTTCCCAGATTTATATGCTCGAATGCTTTCACCTGTTCACCTGCAATTTCTTTCCACTGATCCACCATCTTATACTGGATGGCAATGGCAGGGTTGGATTCTGCGGCACGCACCATGGCTTCGAATCCTTCGGCTTCGGCCAATAACGAACGCTTCTTACCTTCGGCTTCGGCTTCCAATTTCAGCCGGATTGCTTTAGCCTCAGCTTCCGCTTGTGCCAGCGTGGCTTTCGCACGGGCCTCCGCTTCGCGGGTAATTTTCTCAGCCACGGCTTCCGCTTGTAGAATGGCTTCCTGGCGGGCCACTTCTGCCGGAACTATCTTTTCCGCTTTCAGTGATGATTCTACTTTTCGGGCTTTTGCCTCTTCCACCTCTTTTTGGGCGACCTCTCTTGCTGTTTGTACGGCGGCTTCCGATTTTGCTGCTGCTTCTCCGGCCTCTTTATCGGCATTTGCCTGCGTCACAGCTAATTCAGCGTTAGATTTGGCTACTTCTTTCTGTGCTTCATTTCGTCCGATAGCCGCTTTCTTGCCGGCTTCAGCCTGTTTTATCTCCATGTCGGAGTTCAGTTCCGCAATACGGCTCTCTTTTTCGGTATTGGCCTGTTCGATACGTATGTTTTTATCAGCTTCCGCTCTCGCCACCTGTGACTCTTTTTCCGCATTGGCTATTGCCACTTGCGAGATACGGTCTTTGTCGGCATTGGCTACGGAGATTTCCTGTAGCTTTTTCGTTTCGGCAATGGCGATATCCTGGTCTTTTCGGGTTTCCGCCACTTTTGTTTCACGTTCCTTTATCTGGTTGGCAATCTTGATGGCACCGAGTTTTTCCTGTTCCTCGATGTTGGCTTGTGCTTCGTTCAACGCTTTGCTTTCCGCTTCTTTACCTAAATTGACGATGTAGTTGGCGGCATCCCGGATATCACTGATATTGATATTCATCAGATACAGACCGAATTTGCGCAACTCCGTATCGATGTTGTCTTTCACTTTCGACAAAAATTTGTCACGGTCGGAGTTTAACTCTTCAATTGTCATATCGGCAATCACCAGACGCATCTGTCCGTATACTACGTCTGTGATCAAGTTCTGCTTGTCGTCCATGCTTAATCCCAGCATACGTTCCGCTGCGTTCTGCATTACTTCCGGATCAGTGCTGATGGCTACTGTTATGGTGGTGGGCACATCCACGCGGATATTCTGTGCCGACAGTGCTCCTGTGAGTTTGCAGTCGATCTGCATCGGTTTCATCGACAGGAATTCGTATCCCTGAAGGATGGGCCATAC
>CAVCAX010000169.1:12173-13236 GCA_963599995.1 Coprobacillus sp. CAG:698 | reverse complement strand
GTGATAAAGCTTCGCCGACTTCTTGTCTCTTCCTGTTTTACCGTAAACTACCAATACTTCGTCACTCTTACATTTCCTATAGCGGGATAGAATTCCGATGAATGTAAGCAAAATCACCGCTACCAGAATCACGGCCATAATAATAATTCCCTGCGTCATTTTAATTGTAAATGTTTAATGTTCAACTTATTTTTATATTTAGGCTTTCTCCTCTTTTCTCTTTCTTCGGCTTCTTCAACTTCCCTTTCTCACCTTTCTTTTCCTTCTTCCGACCTTTCTTTTTCACCTCTGCTTTTTTAATTCTCCCTTCTCAAGGAATGTACAGTGTTCCCTCTTTATAAGCAGCGATGATCGCCTTGTCTCCTGTCCGATAGACTTTGGAAGATTCGGAGATGACATCTACTTCTCTCATGGCTCCGTCCCGGTTCACCTGCACGGTGTACCTTCCGCTACCTTGGTTGAAGTAAATCGTACATTCACGTCCTACGAGTTGTTCTGTCTTCTCCGAACGGTTTTCCTGTTGCAATTGGTACGCCTTTTTATAAAGGAACCATACGGCAACAACAAACAGTAGCCCTACGAGTATGCCTATTACATACGTAATCACTTCGGTATTTTGTTGCAGATACATGTACCATCCGAAACCGATACCGAAGTGTGTCAAACCTTTGAAAGACACTACACTGCTAATGTCTGTATCGATGTCAGCATCGGCATTTAGATCACCGAAAAAGAGGGATAGGATGAATTGTATTGCGAAAATGCCTGTTGTGACCAGTGCGATGATTAGAAAAATATTACTACTCATGGCGAATTGATTAATGGGTTTACTTTCTATTTTCTCCAAATATACGTATTCGGAAGATATAAAGCAATACATTTTACGAAAAAAATCCCCACCCACTTACTGCTATCTTCACAGATGGCATTGTAAGTGGGATGAGGAACACAAACAAAACAAACAATATTTCGATAAAGGGAAATTTTTATTTCTCTTTTTTCTTTCGGTCAGTTATAGTCCGGAACATTCTATCACCATTTCCGAGTCGGAGCACAATAGGAT
>CAVCAX010000169.1:7747-12163 GCA_963599995.1 Coprobacillus sp. CAG:698 | reverse complement strand
TGAGCATTGCCAGGTCAACTTCCACACGGTCGATTATAATCTCGTAGGTCGTATTGACAAATTGTTTGATTTTCACAAGCTCTGCAAGTAAATACTTGACCAGTCTTGCTGATTGTTCATAGGCATACCAGCGGCCGTTTTCCTCGTACACATACACATGTTGTGTATTCTCGGACTCCCTGGATAAAATTTCAAGTATTTCCATAATCGGTGTTTTTATGTTGTTTATCGGGCATTATTATCTTTATTGTTTTTCTGATTTTTTTAGTTGTTATGTAGAAGTTAAAATCTTCTTTGACGACTTTCGTATCAATGTAGATCCAAACACTGGACACAGCTCTTAAATCTTCTGTGGCAGCAGTACCGCCGGTTCTACCGGGATTAAACGTGACACCTTCCGGTGCATCTACAATTACCCAACCCTCGGATGTGTTGTTTGTTAAAACCTTCAGCTTGACAAAACATATTTCTCCGTTGTCCGTGAGTTGCAATATGGCTGAATTGACACCTAAGAAGTAATAATCATCAGTTGTGATATCCAATATGTCCGCTTCAGCGGCACTAAGTGTCATTAAACGTGCTTCGATCGCTTTATTGTCGGCTTCCCCCTTTAATGCATCTTGTTCGCTACGTCCCGGAAAATTTATATTTTGAAGGGCGAATACATATCTATAATTACGTTCCAACTTGTCTACTAAGCTGTTTTTCTCATCTTTAATCATATCCAGACGATACCAGCAGTCGTCTCCTTTATACCGTCCATGAATGAGTATTGATATTTTGTTTGAGGAGTTGTTTATCGTTTCAGGTACATATACGGAAGCCGTTTTCATCTCTCCGGTGTTCACAGGGTTGGCACTGATGCTTTCTGTGATGTTCTGTCCACTTGGGATTCCAATATTGGCTACATAACCGTTTGCATTGGTGTTCAGTACTTTAATTCCTAAAAAGGTAAATTCTTTCTCGGTTTGCGTAGAGCTGTATTGTACTTCTATTTTAGCTGTGGCACGAATCAGATCCATGCTGATATCATAAGAATTGTCCTTGCTGATTCCTTCAAATACTTTCGATTCGCCATACATGGGAATGACTGATAACCCGTTGGCATTTGTATAGGTTAGCTGCTTCAAAGCGGCTGTTTTTTCCGTACCCTTTTCTATGCTCGTTATATTACTGTTGGCTACGACAGCTAAAATAATATCCTTTTCAGTCTCTTCAATGCTGATATAGATACGTTTTCCTTTTGCGTTATTGAATTTATCTGTAATGTCTGATTTCCCTTTCAATATACCGTTTTCAAACTCTAAAACATAGAGTGAGTGAATGGCTGATTCGTCGGTATGGATGGCACGTGTTGCCGGGGGCAGTTCACTATTCGGAATTGACAAGTTAAGCATAACCTGAACGGTTGTTCCCGGTTTTTCGAGATATTGGTCATCTGTTTTATCAACCGTGCAGGATAAGAATCCTACAAGGAATGGCAGACTGTATAATATTTTTTGTAGATGTTTCATTCCTTTATGATTTTATCGCCCGTATTGGGTTACTTTGATAATCTTTATACGGGTTCCGGTTGATGAATTCTTTATTGTGATTGTGGCATGACGTTTAGCAGAGTTATTATTATTGGTGGCGGTATTAATATACATCATAGAACCACTGGATCTGATATTCAGCCAGTTATTTCCTTCTTGGTATTCAATTGCATAATTCCAGTTGTTTTGACCGGTGCTGACTCCTTTTTGGCTGTTGTTTCTATAGTTGAAAAATAATTCTTCAGTTTCAACCGAGCTTTCTTGTATTACTTTTATTGTTCCGATGGTGCCTTTCTCATCATTTATTCTAATTTTGATATAAGCGGTACGGGAATCCCCTGTATTTTCTTGTGTGGATTTGAATGTTAATCTCTGTTTACTACCGACAGGTCCTGCATCCGGTGTCATGACAAACCACATAGCTCCCGGATCGATTACTTCCCAACTACCCGAAAGAGAGGTGATTTCCGCAGTTTGCATGTCTCCGACTTCGCCTGCTAAATAGATCGTTTCAGGTAATTTGATGGCGCTTTCTTCAGGTATATTTACTTTCGTATCTCTGACACAACGCAATGCTCCGGCATGTTCCGGTTTGGCGTAAAGTGCCCCGTCGCTACCTGATTCTTTCAGTTTGTGAAAGTGGTTTCCATCATAGTCGGATCGGGCATTTTTTACTCCATGCAAAAATAAACCGGCCGGACGGGTTATCGTTTTTCCTCCACTGGAGAACGATACAGATGAGTTTGTCCACATGATGCTGTTGCTTTGTAAACTGCTTTGTCCGTTAAGGGTGGCTAACTGGTTGATATCTCCTTCGTATACTCCGCTTAACGGTAACCAAGTCATTGGCTTTTGTGGGTTTCTCTCTTGCTTGTTTGTATTGAATGATGAAGAATATTGTTCAATAGACGGCTCTGTGCTATGTGTGTCATATCTCAGCCAAAAGCCGTAAGAACTGCAATCTCTAATATAGTTATAGTATTCCCATCCTCCACTGGTCTTGGCTATTTCTAATGGCCAGAATTGATTGTTTGAATACCAATTATCGTTTTCACTGTTTGAATTTCTGATATTTACCGCATGGCCTACTCCTTTGAAGATTACGGCAGCTACGTTAGGTACACGATATCCCAATGGGCACGGATCGTATATCGTCTTATTGCCGGCGTTGGACTCTCCTTCCAAACCGGAAGCCGTACCCCAGAGATTATTAAAATCCGCCCCTTTAATTTGCCCGTTGATAAGGGTTGTAGGTGCTTGGATAGTCGATTTTATATCCATATCCCCTTGTGAATTTCTCCAGTAATATCCATAATCTTCAAGAGGAAGATGTGTATACATCCGGTTGTTTGTCCGGTCTTTGCTTACTCTCGCTGCTCCGATGAACGGGTCTTTTCGTCCCCATTGGTAAAGTAATCCCAATGAAGCCAATCCCGGTTCGTTACTCAATGCACCCATGTTACGGTCCATAAAAGTATAGCCGGTTATCCATTCTTCATTTGTACTGTTCAATTCAGTTTCACTGATAATGCCGTTATTGTCTTTGTCGATATCGGGACATACCCAAATATGCCATGACCATAGCAGGTTATTATAATCCACAGAACCGTCTCCTTTTTTACCGAAAGCTCCGACCAGTGCGTTTCCGCCTTTGTAAGATTGTGAATTTATCCTGTTGCTCTCGATGATATCCTTGTTTTGATTCTCTAAATAAACTTTGTATTTGATAATTCCACTTTCTGTGTACAATTTTGCTTTATTGATATCATTCAAAGTATCTTTTACAATTTGAATCAAACCGTCAGAAGTTTCCCAAATGATTTGCACGTCCCCTATCTCATTGATTGATATATACGGGTCTTTTTCTTCGAGTGTCACTCCATCGGCAACTAATCCCACTTCACCGCTACCTTTTACTGTTACAATCAAGTCTTGTTCTATATGATTACCGTCATCGCTTACAATGTAACAGTTGGCTGTTCCTTTTCCTTTTTGGCGGACAGTTATTACTTTTTCCAGGTTGCCGCTTTTGATGATGAATGTTCCGTAACGTTCGCCACCTGTATTTTCCTCCGGGATTATGATAACTCCCTCCGGGCTTTGGGTTAATTTAAACCAACTCCCGTTTGGGTTTTCGATGCGCCAACCTTCATTATTGGTGGAGTTGACTTTAAGCAGATTCTCACTGATATTTGTTGATGCAAAAACAAATCCTCCTGTGCTTACTTCAAGCGTATATTGTCCGCCGATACCTTGTATCCAGGTGGTTGTCCAATCTTTTATGGTGACATCCATTCCTACCACTGTATGATCCAGTGCCGGATCGGGGGCGTCCGTACCCGGTCGGGTAACATCTGTGATGTTGAAAGTATAAATATGATTACGTACCGCATGATAGAAAGTATTCCCTTTATTCCCTGGCTTAAAGTCTACACGATAAAAGGTCTCCTCTTGGCTGTCGTTGTAATACCCGCCGATAATCAGGCACATCGGTTCATTTTCGGAAGTGCTTGCTTTCTGTTCCGATTCGGGGACATAGATCCGCCCATCGAGGGCGTATGCTCCGCCTTTCGCGGTTTCGAAGTATAATTTATCTATTTCGTCTCTGGAAAAGCAGGTGATCCCTTCCGGTATAGAAGGGTAGGATATGGCTTGTTCACCTTCTGTGTCCGGGGTGATTAATGAGCCTGCCAGTCCGCCTTTACGTGCATAACATACACGTACGCTTTGTAATTTGAACAGGTCTTTATCACCGTTTTTCAATCCTTTGCCTTCATTTACGGTTACATTGATTTTTGAAACAGCACGATATAAATTTATAGAGCAATTAGTTGTCCGTCCCTCTTGTAGCGTGACATTCTGGACTTCGCCCCACATTGGA
>CAVCAX010000169.1:4398-7737 GCA_963599995.1 Coprobacillus sp. CAG:698 | reverse complement strand
ATTTCATCCATGTTGACAATAGCATCGAACACCAATGAACTGACGGTGTAAGTCTTGTTGAACATGCAGACAAATTGTCCGTTCCGGCTATCGAATGCCAGTGCATAGATGTCATTGATTACACTTTCGGCAGCATCCCCAATATTGATACTGCGTGACTGTATGTTGTCGACAGGAACATTAAGAGCGATTTTAAGATTGGTGGAGTTATCCGGTCCTTCGCTCATCACTTCGTCTGTACAAGATGACAGCTGCATTTGTACGAATATGAATGCTATTATTGTGTGCAACCAATTTTTCATTGTCTGTTTATTTTAGTTCGATATTCTCATAATTGATTATCCAATCGTTGATTTGCAACTTTGTTTGTAGTAATGTCAAACTTTCATCTACGAAGAAAATCATCGAAAATTGGTTTTCGCGGTCAAGATATTCCTGAAGGGGCATATTTATTTTGTCCTGTTGCTTCAATAGACTGAGGTAACCGATGAGTGATTCGCTGGGAAGTAGTTCTTTACCGGTATCCGTGTCTGTAATTCTCAACATCGGTCTCTGCGATTCGAGCAGGCGTGCCACACTGATTTCTGCTACTGCCGCCGAATATTCGGATTCAGTGTTGTCCTGACTTAATGCACGGGTTTTTATACTGGTATCTTCGGTGATGAACGGGAGATAGGTCAATAGATTGTCTTCTAACAGTGTATTGTCATAATTCATCCATCCGTTATCATCATAAAGAGCATACGAAAATCTGTCTTTATGGATCGCTCGTGTGACGGGCCGGCTGGGGGTTGTGTTTACTTGTGCAATCACTACGCGTATCGTATTGGTGTTTTTTACCAGCGGTACGGTAACAGTGTTCTGTCTGCTGCTACGGGTGAATGATTGTCTGGTTATTTTTCCGTGCCATAAATCCGAAAGTTTGTCTTTTACAATATATTTCCCTTCTTCATCTTTGGTGCGTGTCTGCGAATCTTTATTGCGCAATGTCAGCACGGTGAGATCCTCAATCTTTGATTCGGGGCCCAACAAGGGTACGGCGAAAGATTGGTCATCTAATCCTGCCCAGGCTATCAGTTGGTAATCACCCGGCTCTATGTCTATCAACATAGAATAATTTCCGTCTGTAAGCGGCTCTCCTCCTTCTGTTTTCTGATAAACAAAGTTCCCGTCATTGTCAAAAGCATAAAGCGTTACCGTCCTTACTTCTTCCGAGAAAGTATTCACTCCCTTACCATTGGCGGCCATATTATAGTCATACTTGAACTTGACCCGGTATTCGATGCTGCAATCTCCCTCTTCAAAATCCAAAATGGAATCGCAGGAGGCCATTGCACCAGCCAATACTGTGAACAGCAGTATCTTGTTTGCTTCTTTTTGTATGGTTGTGAATATTTGTTTCATACTTTCTTAATTTTACGCTTGGGAGTATGTTTTGTTTGGATAAAAATCTTTGAGAGGAAAACAGAGAGAGGAAAGTAGAGAACTACCCATTCCCCTCTCTGTTTTGGGATTGTTTGTGTGTGATGTAATTAAATTATCCGAGTGTTATGTCGTTTTGATTGAATGTCCATGCTTTTATGATTACTTCCACTTCCAGCAAAGTTGTAGGATCAGGGTTCGGAGTATCAAGTTCCGGAGTACCTAAGTCTTTAATGTTTGTTACATTTAACAGGTAGAGGTTGTTACGGAGAATTTCTGCTGCGTTTCCGCCTTCTGTTGCCGTTGTAATTGCATGTTTATAATAACAGTAACCTTCTGTGTATTTCTTTACACCTAACTTACTCCAATCTTCGGTTGTCGTATTCTGATCGCAATTATTGTAAACTCCGGGATAAGTGGACTGCAATTGTGCCAGGCTATATACGGTAGGAGTACCCTCTTTGTTGTTTCTGATATAGAAAGTACCGTCTTCATCTGTTACCTTCACACCATCAACCTCTGCAAACGTTGCTTTAGCTTTGTAGATTACGTGTGTTGCATTTCCCGATGACTGATTCGCCAAACAATAGGAATCTTTATTTTTAGCGTCAATGCCAGCTTGCGGCATATTCTCAAATAGATTCTGATAAGTTTCATTGGAAGAGCCTGCATAGAAATTATAAGCGTTTTCGCTGGTAATTGATGTTGCATTATCACTTAATACATTAACCTTCTTGCCTAAGTTTACCAAGCTGTAGTCGGTCAATTCGATTGTCAGATTTGCACCGTATTCCAGATCTTCGTGCGTATACGATTTTTCAGCTGTTGCTTCAGTGATTTTGGCAGCTACACGTGAAATTACTACTTGCGCATAATTGGTTACGTTGGGTGAAATTTCTACATTTGCGGTAGAACCGTTCATGTGGAAATTGGCGCCTTCTACATTGGCGACATTATTGTTGATGGACAAACCTGCGTAAGATGCATTTTCCTCGTAAGTGGTGTAATTGCCTGCCGTAATAGAGCCTTTTCCATAATTTACATACGCATATACATTCACGGTTCCTGCACTTACTTCAAAAACAGGAGTCATATTCACCTTAGTCGTTTCTACTTTCCCATTTACTAACTCGTCTGAAGTATAAGATACTACCGTCAGGTCTCTGCCATTAACTACTACTACAGTAAGATCGTTAATCTGTTGTTCGTATGCTTCGCCCTTTGCCAAATCATTTTCTCCGGCTCTTGTTTTGTTGGTTTGTGGGAATGTGATGGCCAACTGCATTTTTGCGTCTTTTGCAAAATTGCCATTATCCACGCCTTCTACTTCATTGCTACAAGATGCCATTGCCATTGCAGCCAGACTTACTAAAAATAAATTTCTAAGTTTCATAATCTATAAAATTAAATATTAATACTTTTGATTTTTTGTTTTTCCGATTGGTACTTTTCAATAGGAAGTACTTTCCTTTTTTCTATTCCTTTTTTGTGAGAGGCATTATTACCTGTTAAATGAATAATAATGTGTGATCGGTACTGTTCATGTGTGGGATGAGTTTGGAAGTGCCTTATTTAATAAGAAGTGACTTCCGGCTTTAAGCGGTTTCTTTTCTTTGAAATGATTTTTGTTCTTCTTGTTTGTTTTTTTGTTAATCACTATTGTTTTGTTTCAACTGTTTTGTTTGTTGTAGCTTCCCTTTTTTCTTATATATAGAGAGAAGTTCTGTTCTTAATTAAGGATATGCATTTTCTTTTATCCTTTCGACACTGCAAAGGTAGAGGTAAGTGTTGGACTTGTCCGTCGGTGTTTTTGTCAACTTTGTGCGATGTTTTCTGCAAAATTCATGACCGCATCGAAAAGGGGTGCGTTTTCATCATAAATGAATAAATTACGGGCTAATTATCATCTGATGATGG
>CAVCAX010000169.1:0-4353 GCA_963599995.1 Coprobacillus sp. CAG:698 | reverse complement strand
TATAATTAGCTTTTGTTTTCTCTCTTTTTGAGAAGCCTGATTATTTTAACCATTTCCCGATAAAGAATCCGGCAGGCTGTTGAGAGATAAAAGGCGTAATGGAGGATAGTGAATCCGATAAAGAGCTTCGATTTATGATGAGGCGATGTGCTATGTACGATTGAAGTAACTTTCTGTAGGCAGATAAAAGCAGTGCAGAGGTCCGGCTAATATGTAAAAAGAAAGGCTGGTTGTAATCTTTTTTGTAAAATCAATTGCATGTTGTATGGACTGTAATTTTGTATCAAATTGTTTACATTGTGGTACTTTTGTAAACTACTGGTTATCAATGTGTTATATATAACGTATTGTTTGTCGTAGAGAATCGATCCGTTCCTCTACGAGAAACACTCCGTTCCTCTACGAGAATCGGACCGTTTGTCGTAGAGAAACAAGAAGGGTGTTTATAAGATATGACAATAGGGGAGCAGAATGAATGTGAAGATGTTTATGTTATGTAATAAAAAAGATATAACCAAATACCGGCATCTAATAAATGTTTTATCGTTTGAAAATAACATTTGAAAGGAGGAAGAAACCGCAAAGGACAGTGCCGCTACGTTTTTTCTTGATAAAGCACCTTGAACCCCACCGATTTTTACTAATTTTGCATTGCCTTAGAAGGAGTCGCCGAGAATTCTTGCAGCCCTCAAACAGGTTAGGATTCTGTTATGAATTGGATAATTCTAATTGTTGCCGGCTTCTGCGAGGTCGGCTTTACTTACTGCCTCGGACGGGCAAAATCCGTTGAAGGCCTCCCTTGGTGGGGATGGATGGCCGGATTCCTTATGTTTACAATTATAAGTATGGGATTGTTGGCCAAAGCCACACAAAGTCTGCCGATAGGCACTGCCTATGCCGTATGGACTGGTATAGGGGCGGTCGGAACTGTTTTGATGGGGATACTCTTTTTCCAGGAACCGGCAACTTTTTGGCGTTTGTTTTTCATCTTCACGCTAATCTCATCAATTATCGGACTTAAAATTGTATCATAACCAATGGAATTTCGTAAAATGCGGCATTCTCGCCAACAACTCTCAAAATCAGAATGTGATGCCATACTGTCCATGGCAACTTCCGGTACACTTGCTTTACTCGGTGATAACGGCTATCCGTATGCCGTCCCCATAAGTTATTGGGAACGAAAGAATGCATGCTGCATCTTTGTTGGGAGGCAGATATAATCCCGGAGATGATGCCGGATTACAAAAAGAGTTGGAAAAAGGACTGGCACGTATGCTTATTCTTCGTTTTGATATTGAACACTTGACCGGCAAAGAAGCCATTGAGCTTGTGAGAAAGAAATGAACCGCATGTCTTGCAACAAGGCAACATGAATTGTCAATGAATTTATATGGAAGGATGGAATGGCGGAAGCCGGTCCATAATGGGAAAAGCCGTTTCCGATGATCGGGAACGGCTTTCTATGTTTTGCTCATTTTGACGCCCTCCTTTTAGGCTGGGTAGTTACAATTGGCAACTTTTCAGAGGGGATATTTTCGTTTAGATGCGTCCTTGTAAACGCTTATATAATAAATTGTTAGCGGAAGCAGTGCTTATTCTACCGGGAAATTGCGTTGTTTGATTACTTCCAATAGGTTGGCCTGAGCTTCCGGGATACCGGCCTCTTGGGCGCGATTGAAATATAGCTCAGCCTTGTCAAGGTCTCCTTCTATCAGGGCTATCACACCTATGTTGTTGAGCGTGGCTCCTACACTTGGATCTGCTTTTGCCAGGTATTTCTTGGCAATACTCAAATCACCGCCACGCTGAATTTCCATCGCTGCTGCATTCAGATTGGCCGTCGGGTCATTCGGAAACATCAATGCTGCCACTTGGAAAGCATGGTTGAACTTCTCACTTCCTTGTTCGTAGGTCTGTGCCAGGTTGAATATCTCCTGCAGACTCAATTGCTGCGGGTGGGTATTGATGATCTCTTTGGTCTCTTCGGTATTGAACCCACGTACCGTATAAGATACGGTATAGTCGGAATGGCGTAAGGCCGGATAGCATTCGTCGAGTAAGAAACGATAAGTCTCGGAGCCTACGAGGCGGGCAATACGTTTCTCTTTGGCATCCATGTCTTTTTCATCTGAATCAATGATTTGCAGGATCTCTTCTTTCTGGGACAGTGCGGAGTTTACTACGAATCTGCGGAAACCGGCCCAGTCCTCGGGAGTGGAACTCATGGTGAGTACTCCTTCCGGAAAGTCGTAATAATTGCGGACGTAATTCAATAATGCGGCCGTACGTCCTTTAGCCAGACGGTCATTGTTGGCATAGCTGCCTTCGGGAGAAGCATAACCTTCGAGACGGATACTTGTGATGGAGATGTTCTTGTCGTTGCGGATCGTGTCGATCGTTGCACGTATTTTTGCCAGTTCCGCCTGGTTGCGGCGATAATCCGGATAAATCACGGTTTTGTTTACCGGAAAATCGAGGAAAGCACTACCATCCACGGCCCGGTGCTTGATCTCTTCGGCTTTAGGAGTGATATAGGCGATATTGGGTTGTAATTTGATGCGTTCGATGTTGAGCGTTGTGATGGGATCGAGCGTATTGGCCTCTACGATGTTGCGGCATCCGCACAAATCGGCATCCATTACCAGGGTGGCTTTCTGCATCCAGGCTTCGTAGGGCAACTGAACGAGGTAACTTACTTTCTGTTCTGTTTTGTGTTTACGGCGCAAGATGACGAAAGCGTCTTGGGGCACTGTATTGCCACGCTTGTTGACGAGTGCCCGGCGGCGGCCGTACACCACAACGGCGGGGAAGGTCTTGCTGTGTCCGTTGCCCTCCAATATCGGCGTAAGGGTGGCGGAATGGTTGGAAGAGATCTTCATGTTGGCCTGTAGGATGATATCCATGGCGATTGTCAGACGATTGTCGTCGCTGCGGTTGACAGATTGGTTTTCAACACGAACCTGATCTTTGTACACTACCGTCTGTGACTGAAGGTTCAGTTCCGGAAGTACGGCTAATAATAAGAGGTATATTACTTTTTTCATATCGTTTGCTGCATTTGTTTAAAATAGATAGATTAAACTGATAGCTCCCTTGGTAGGTCCGAAGTAGTTTTTATTTCCTTCGTCTATTTTCTCTCCACATTCTATGCAGGGGAATTTTTCGTATTTGACGCGGGCGTATCCTACGCCGATATTGGCTTCGATGTTCCAGTGCTTGCTCATGATCCACTGGTAACCGTATGAAACACCGGCACCATAGAAGTGTCCTTTGTAACGGTGGTCTTTCAGTCCCTCCCAGACTCCCCAAGGCATGTCGACGCCTGCTACCTGATAAATGCCTCCGTGGGCGTGTATTCCGATAAAATGACCATTGAAGCGGTCGCAGAACCAATAACGGTATTCCGGTTGGAAGGCGAGCATCTTGAACATCCGGGTATTGCTGCTTTTCCAAGGATTGTAATTGGCGTAGATGTCCAGAGTGGATTTCTTGCTCAGGCCGAATTCGGCACCCAGGTTAATGGTTTTGGTGATGTCCATTAACACATTTGTTTTGATGCCGACTGCCTGTCCATATAATAAGGTAGTAGCGAATAAACAAACAAATAAAAATAGCTTTCTTTTATATTCCATGCGTTGATAGGGTTTTGTTTGGTTCTGATGCAAAGGTAATCGGATTCTTAACATCCCTTAATTGGCATATTCATCTTTGTTCGGAGGTGATTCTTGCAATCGTATTTCTGCAACAGAGGTGAATTTTCGCATGAGGTGTGAATTAATCTTTTTTAGTGGGAGTATAATTCATATAAGCTCAGTCGGTAATTTGTTCGTTGATTGTGAGTGAATTGCACATGGTGTGTGTTTTGTAAGTTGTATATTTTGCTCCGCTACTTGCACAGGGCGTATTTCATTCAAAAAAGATTGGTAAATCATTCATTTTTCCTTCAAAAAAGTTTTTTCTTTTGAAGAAACTTTTTAAGTTTGTGTCATAACAAACAGATATAAAGATCCCCGAGAGGAATACAAACAGAACAAACTTTGGGAATAAACAAACGGTATTAAACAAGCGAAAAACAAAATTCGGAGGATCGTATTATGAAGGCAATTTATTCTTTTATCGTAATTGCATTGGTAGTGGGCTTTACTTCATGCACAACTGCCGACTATGATGCAGTAGAACAAACTTCTCTTTTTGAATCAATGAAAAGTTATTATGGAGTAGAAAATTCTTCATATACCATCGAAGGGGTTGATAACATTCCGACGGTTTCAACAGAGGATATGCGTGGTGTACTCGAAGCATTGCGCCAAAACAGCAATACACAGAAGAATTGTATACGCACTTCAGAGG
>CAVCAX010000168.1:2418-2955 GCA_963599995.1 Coprobacillus sp. CAG:698 | reverse complement strand
GCTAAAGGTTGAGTAAATTCTCCGGTGGGGGAATTGAAGAAGTCAAGAAGTACAGCCAAGAACAAAAACATTATTTTTCAAACAAATGAGAAAAGCAAAACCAAAAAAACGCGTTATCCTTCCGGATCCCGTGTTCAATGACCAAAAGGTTTCGAAATTTGTGAATCACCTGATGTATGATGGTAAGAAAAATACATCTTATGAAATCTTTTACGCCGCTTTAGAAACTGTTAAAACAAAGCTTCCTAACGAGGAAAAATCAGCTCTTGAGATTTGGAAAAAAGCGTTGGATAACGTAACTCCGCAAGTTGAAGTTAAGTCTCGCCGTGTAGGTGGTGCTACTTTCCAGGTTCCTACAGAAATCCGTCCGGATCGTAAAGAATCAATTTCAATGAAGAATCTGATCCTGTTTGCCCGCAAAAGAGGTGGTAAATCAATGGCTGATAAGCTGGCTGCCGAAATCATGGATGCATTCAATGAACAAGGCGGTGCTTTCAAACGTAAAGAAGATATGCATAGAATGGCAGAAGCCAACCG
>CAVCAX010000168.1:0-2408 GCA_963599995.1 Coprobacillus sp. CAG:698 | reverse complement strand
AGATTCTAATACGATAAGAAATAACCAATTCAGATTAAAAACTTAAAGTAAGGGAAGAATAAAATGGCAAAGCATGATTTACATTTGACTCGTAATATCGGTATCATGGCTCACATCGATGCCGGAAAAACAACTACTTCTGAACGTATCCTGTTTTACACCGGACTGACTCATAAAATCGGTGAGGTGCATGACGGTGCCGCTACAATGGACTGGATGGCTCAGGAGCAGGAACGTGGTATTACTATTACATCTGCTGCTACAACAACCAGATGGAAATATAAAGGCGATACATATAAAATCAACTTGATTGACACTCCGGGACACGTGGACTTTACTGCTGAGGTAGAACGTTCTTTGCGTGTGCTCGACGGTGCTGTTGCTGCCTATTGTGCAGTGGGTGGTGTAGAACCGCAGTCGGAAACTGTATGGCGTCAGGCTGACAAATACAATGTGCCCCGTATCGCATACGTTAATAAAATGGACCGTTCCGGTGCTAACTTCTTTGATGTGGTAAGCCAGATGAAGGCCGTTTTGGGCGCTAATCCGTGTCCTGTTGTAATTCCTATCGGTGCAGAAGAATCTTTCAAAGGATTGGTCGACCTGATCAAGATGAAGGCTATCTACTGGCACGATGAGACAATGGGTGCAGACTATACGATGGAAGAAATTCCGGCTAATCTTGTAGACGAAGCTCAGGAATGGAGAGACAAGATGTTGGAGAAAGCTGCTGATTTTGACGATGTCTTGATGGAGAAATACTTCGATGATCCTTCTACTATCACAGAAGACGAGATCTTGAGAGCTCTTCGTAAGGGAACTGTTCAGATGGCTGTCGTTCCGATGCTTTGTGGCTCTTCATTCAAGAATAAAGGTGTACAGACACTGCTTGACTATGTTTGTGCTTTCTTGCCTTCTCCTTTGGATACTGAGAATGTAGTAGGTACGAACCCCAATACAGGTGCAGAAGAAGATCGTAAGCCGAGTGAAGATGAAAAAACTGCCGCTTTGGCGTTTAAGATCGCAACAGACCCTTATGTTGGTCGTTTGACTTTCTTCCGTGTGTATTCAGGTAAGATCGAAGCAGGTTCTTATATCTACAACTCCCGTTCAGGTAAGAAAGAACGTGTGTCTCGTCTGTTCCAGATGCACTCGAACAAGCAGAATCCGGTAGAAGTGATCAGCGCCGGTGATATCGGTGCCGGTGTAGGCTTCAAGGATATTCACACAGGTGATACTCTTTGTGATGAGACTGCTCCTATCGTTCTCGAATCTATGGACTTCCCGGAACCGGTAATCGGTATCGCTGTTGAGCCTAAGACTCAGAAAGATATGGATAAACTGTCTAACGGTTTGGCTAAGTTGGCAGAAGAAGACCCGACATTTACAGTGAGAACCGACGAACAGACAGGTCAGACGGTTATCTCTGGTATGGGTGAGCTTCACTTGGATATCATTATCGACCGTTTGAAACGTGAGTTCAAGGTAGAATGTAACCAGGGTAAACCACAGGTGAACTATAAAGAAGCTATTACCAAGACTGTCAACTTGCGTGAAGTTTATAAGAAGCAGTCCGGTGGTCGTGGTAAGTTCGCTGATATCATCGTAAACATCGGTCCGGTTGATGAAGATTTCAAAGAAGGCGGATTGCAGTTTATCGATGAGGTGAAAGGTGGTAATATTCCTAAAGAATTTATCCCTTCCGTACAGAAAGGTTTTGCAACTGCAATGAAAAACGGTGTATTGGCCGGTTATCCGCTCGACTCACTGAAAGTAACCTTGCTTGACGGTTCATTCCACCCGGTTGACTCTGACCAGTTGTCATTCGAAATCTGTGCTATTCAGGCATATAAGAACGCTTGCGCTAAGGCAGGTCCTGTCTTGATGGAGCCTATTATGAAACTGGAAGTTGTGACTCCGGAGGAGAATATGGGTGATGTTATCGGTGACTTGAACAAACGTCGTGGACAGGTTGAAGGTATGGAATCAAGCCGTTCCGGTGCTCGTATCGTGAAAGCAATGGTTCCGTTGGCAGAAATGTTCGGTTATGTAACAGCGTTGCGTACCATCACTTCCGGCCGTGCAACCTCATCAATGGTATATTCTCATCACGCTCAAGTTTCTAACTCTATCGCTAAGGCGGTATTGGAAGAAGTAAAAGGACGTGCTGATTTACTCTAAAATATCTGAAGCAGCAGGCTAGCGAATGACTCTTAGCCTGCCGCTTATCTTATTTATATTATTATTAATTAAAACGAACAATGAGTCAGAAAATTAGAATTAAACTGAAATCTTATGACCACAACTTGGTTGACAAGTCAGCTGAGAAGATCGTGAGAACCGTGAAGGCTACAGGCGCTATCGTTAGCGGTCCGATTCCCCTTCCTACGCACAAGCGTATCTTTACT
>CAVCAX010000167.1:0-16647 GCA_963599995.1 Coprobacillus sp. CAG:698 | reverse complement strand
GAATACACGCAGAGATTTTCTTAAAAAGGCTACCTTGTTCGGTGCCTCCATGGTGACGGCTCCATCATTGATGGCCGGAGACCGCGAAGCGGATTCACTTTTATATCCCGGGCAAGAAAGACTTACCACTGCATCTGCTGCGGGCAATGCTCTAAGAATCAGTGGCACCTTCTTGGACGAAATTTCGCACGACATTCCTCACCAGAACTGGGGTGAGAAAGAGTGGGACCAGGATTTCCGCCACATGCGTGCCATTGGTATAGACACGGTCATCATGATCCGTTCAGGCTACCGCAAATTCATCACTTATCCTTCCAAGTATCTGTTGGGTAAAGGTTGCTACCGACCTTCTACCGACCTGTTGGATATGTTCCTTCGTCTGGCAGACAAGTACGGCATGAAGTTCTACTTCGGCCTCTATGATTCGGGGCGTTATTGGGACACTGGTGACCTTTCTTGGGAGATAGAAGACAACAAATATGTGATTGACGAGGTTTGGCAGAACTATGGCAGCAAATACAAAAGTTTCGGAGGTTGGTACATCAGCGGTGAGATAAGCCGTGCCACTAAAGGAGCCATTGATGCTTTCCATGCCATGGGCAAGCAGTGCAAAGACGTTTCCGGCGGACTGCCCACTTTCATCTCGCCGTGGATTGACGGGAAAAAGGCTGTGATGGCCAGCGGTAGCTCGCTGACAAAGGCCGATGCTGTATCAGTGGACGAGCACGAACGTGAATGGAACGAGATATTCGACGGCATACATGACGTTGTGGATGCCTGCGCCTTTCAAGACGGACACATTGATTACGATGAACTGGATGCCTTTTTCACAGTAAATAAGAAACTGGCGGATAAGTATGGCATGCAATGCTGGACCAATGCTGAAAGCTTCGACCGCGACATGCCCATCAAGTTCTTCCCCATCAAGTGGGACAAGTTGCGCATGAAGTTGGAAGCCGCCGGACGTGCCGGCTATGACAAGGCCATCACTTTTGAGTTCTCCCATTTCATGAGTCCGCAGTCCGCTTACCTGCAGGCAGGCCATCTGTACGACCGTTACAAAGAGTATTTCCACATCAAGTAAGTACATTAAATGTATTATAACCATGAAATCTACAGTAAATCTTTCTTATCTGATATTCCTCTCTGTCGTGGCCGCTTTAGGTGGTTTTCTATTTGGTTACGACGCTGCGGTCATTTCCGGTACCATCTCACTGGTAACAGCACGTTTTTCGCTCGATGAGATACAAGTAGGCTGGTTTGTCGGCTGTGCATTGATTGGATCTATCATCGGTGTGTTGATGGCAGGCAAACTGAGCGACCGTTGGGGACGCAAGGTGACGATGCTCGTGGCCGCTGTCTTCTTCTCCGTATCCGGCATCATTTGTGCATTTGTCAACTCGTTCGACCAGCTGGTGATGGCACGTATTTTGGGTGGTATCGGCATCGGTGTGGTTTCCATCGTTTCACCACTCTATATATCCGAGGTTTCCATTGCAAAGTATCGAGGTCGCCTGGTTTCTCTCTATCAGCTTGCCGTCACCATTGGTTTCTTGGGAGCTTACCTTGCAAATTTTCAGTTACTTCATTTCTCGCAGAGTGGTACGGTGCTGGACAATGAATGGATGAATCGTATCCTCGTGTCCGAAGTGTGGCGGGGAATGTTGGGAGTCTCCGGTATTCCATCCGTACTCTTCTTCTGCATCATCTTCTTCATACCCGAAAGCCCTCGCTGGCTTATCTTGAAGGGACATGATGCGCGTGCCGTGAATATTTTCCGTAAGATATACCTCACCGAAACAGAGGTGAATGCCCAGTTGCAAGACACCAAATCAGTCATCTTATCCGAGGCTAAATCCGACTGGAAGTTCCTGCTCCAACCGGGCATCTTCAAGGCAGTGCTGATAGGTGCCGCCATTGCCATCCTCGGTCAGTTCATGGGTGTAAACGCTGTACTCTATTACGGTCCCTCCATTTTCGAGAAGGCCGGTCTGTCAGGCGGTGATGCCCTGTTCAGCCAGGTATTAGTGGGCATAGTCAATGTGGTGACCACCATCATTGCCGTATTCATCATCGACAAGGTGGGACGTAAGAAGTTAGTCTACTACGGTGTGTCCGGTATGGTGCTATCATTGCTGCTCATCGGATTCTACTTCCACTTTAGCGAAAGCATGGGCCTGCCCAACTCTTTCCTACTTTTCTTCTTCCTTTTCTATGTCTTCTGTTGCGCAATCTCCATCAGTGCGGTTATCTTCGTACTACTGTCCGAGATGTACCCCACACGCATCCGTGGTATGGCCATGTCCATCGCCGGATTTGCTCTTTGGATAGGCACTTACCTTGTGGGGCAGCTCACCCCCTGGATGCTCCAGAATCTTACCCCCACCGGAACATTCCTGCTGTTCGCCCTCATGTGCGTGCCTTATATGCTGATAGTCTGGAAACTGATTCCAGAAACTACCGGTAAGTCATTGGAAGAGATAGAACGCTACTGGATGAAGAAAAAATAAAATCGACCTTATTTATATATCTAATCAGGTTTCGGATTTGCGAAGCCTGAACCCCAAATAATAACCCCCAAACATATTCATTATGGACTTTAAAAAATTAGCAGAACAGTACAAAAACGAGTTGTTTGACAACGTGCTTCCTTTTTGGTTACAACATTCGCAGGATCTTGAATGCGGAGGTTACTACACATGTTTGGACCGTGACGGTCGAGTGTTCGACACAGACAAGTTCATTTGGTTGCAGGACCGCGAAGTATGGCTGTTTTCCATGCTCTACAACAAAGTAGAGAAACGCCAGGAGTGGCTCGACTGCGCCATCCAAGGCGGTGAGTTTCTGAAGAAATACGGCCACGACGGTCACTATAACTGGTATTTTTCCCTCGATCGCCAAGGCAATCCGCTGGTAGACCCCTATAACATTTTCTCCTATACCTTTGCTACAATGGCATTCGGGCAGCTCAGCCTCGCCACTGGCAATCAGGAATATGCGGAGATAGCCAAGAAGACGTTCGACATCATCCTCTCCAAAGTGGACAATCCAAAAGGGCGGTGGAACAAGCTGCATCCCGGTACGCGTAACCTGAAAGGGTTTGCCCTCCCCATGATTCTCTGCAACTTAGCCTTGGAAATAGAACATCTGCTGGACGAGGATTTTCTGGTGAAGACCATGGATACGTGCATCCACGAAGTAATGGAAGTGTTCTTGCGCCCAGAGTTGGGAGGTCTTATCGTCGAGACCCTGAATACTGACAACATGTTGGTCGACTGTTTCGAGGGTCGTCACATGAATCCCGGTCATGCCATCGAGGCCATGTGGTTCATCATGGACCTTGGCAAACGCCTGAACCGTCCCGAACTGATTGTCAAGGCCAAGGATACAGCACTGAGAATGCTGGAGTACGGTTGGGACAAAGAGTACAACGGCATTTTCTACTTCATGGACCGCAAGGGATGTCCTCCCCAAGAGCTGGAATGGGATCAAAAACTCTGGTGGGTACACATCGAGACGCTCATCTCCATGATAAAAGGATACCGATTGACCGGTGACAAGAAATGCCTGGAGTGGTTTGAACGTGTCCACGACTATACTTGGAAACACTTCAAGGATACCGAATATCCTGAATGGTACGGCTACCTGAACCGTCGCGGCGAGGTATTGCTCCCACTAAAGGGAGGCAAATGGAAAGGATGTTTCCATGTGCCCAGAGGACTTTATCAGTGTTGGCAGGTATTGGAAGAACTGGCAAAATAGACTGTACCTATAGAATTTATATAAGTGTAAATATGGATTCTATTTACCTACAAACCGGACATTTATACAATTTGTTATAATTATTTTCTAATATTAATTAATCTATTTATGGAAAACTATTTGCGACGTGGAAAGGTAGTCGTTGCTACCTCTCTTTTTTGCGGATTATTCAGCATAGGTAGTTCTTATACCTATGCAGGAACTTCAGTACACAAAGCGGTTGAGGTTCTCCAACAGAATGTAAAGGTAAAAGGAACCGTTCTGGATGAGAATGGTCTTCCTATTCTTGGTGCGAATATCCTGGTTAAGGGTACGACTGTCGGCACAATCACTGATGTGGACGGTAACTTCAGCCTTGGGATACCATCTTCTGATGCCACTTTGGTAATTTCTTTCATTGGCTATAAAAATGTAGAGGTTCAGGCTAAGGATAATTTGCGTATCACCATGGAACCCGAAACAGAACAATTGAGTGAAATTGTGGTTACAGCCCTTGGTATCAAACGTGAGAAAAAAGCCTTAGGATATGCCATGCAGGAAGTGAAGACGGATGCCATGCAGGAAAACAAATCCTTGAGTGTAGCCAACATGCTGCAAGGAAAGATCGCAGGTGTACAGATTTCGCAGTCTGGTGGTGGTATGGGCGGTTCAACCCGTATCGTTATGCGTGGTCTGAATTCTCTGAGTGGTAACAATCAGCCACTTTGGGTAGTGGATGGTATACCTATCAATGACGATGAGCAAGACACTCCCAACCAGTATTCCGGAACAGATGTATCAGGAGCTGCTTCTCAGATCAATCCGGAAGACATCGAAAGTATCTCTGTCTTGAAGGGAGCCAATGCTGCGGCTCTTTACGGTTCTCGTGCACAAAGCGGTGCCATCATCATTACCACTAAGAAAGGTAAGCAAGGGCAACCCTTGGAAATTGAGTACAACGGGAATTATGAGTTCACTACCATTTATGATCCTTATGACTATCAAAATGTGTACGGTCAAGGTTCTAACGGTGTCTTTAGTACCAGTGCCAAAAGCAGTTGGGGACCAAAGATGGAAGGTCAGATGGTAGATAATTGGCGTAATACTATTTATGGCGATACGAGTTATGGCAAGATAGCATTGCTTCCTCAGAAAAACTATATTAAAGAATTCTATGAAACCGGTACTCAAATGTCAAACACTGTTACCGCTTCTGCCGGTACAGAACACTTGACCGGACGTCTTTCTTTCACTGATTCAAGGAATGACGGTATTACTCCCAATCATAGCATCAACCGTCAATACTATGATTTAAACACAGAGTTCAAAAATAAATGGTTGACAGTCGGAGCTAAAATTAATTTCATGCGTGAAAAGCGTAGAAACTCCCCGGCACAAGGTGAGTATGGATTAATGACTCAAATGATCTATTTGCCACGTGGTATCCGTATGGCCGATTTACGTGACAATCTCATCAATACCAATAACCGTGTCATCAACTGGTCCGGTCCTTCCGACCTTTATTCCAATCCTTATGGTATCATCATGGACGAAAATGGTAACAAAAATACCCGTAACCGTTTACTTGGCCAGTTGAGAGCCTCTGTCCGTTTCACCGATTACCTGTCTCTGACAGGACGTGTAGGTATGGACTACTATTCCAACAACTATAAGAAATCCACGCTTTACCTGCCTGACGGCTCCAATACTACAGGCCAGTATTCTACTTCACGTAACAGCAATCAAGAGTTTAACGCAGATGCTATCTTAAACTTCAACAAGGCATTTGGAGACTTTTCTGTAACAGCTAATTTAGGTACTTCTGTTTATAATGCAACATGGGAAGGGCTCTCTGCCGATGCCGGTGCTTTTGAGATTCCCGGATGGATTGCCATGAGTAACGGTGACAGACGTCAGGCTTATGAAAGCTACTCTAAGAAGGAAATTCAGTCAGTCTTTGGAAATGCCAGTGTAGGTTGGAAGAGTATGTTGTATTTGGATGTAACAGGACGTAATGACTGGTCTTCCACATTACCTGCTACCAACCGTTCTTACTTCTACCCTTCTGCCAGCTTAAGTGCCATCATTTCAGAGATGGTCAAGCTACCTGAAGTTATTGACTACCTAAAGGTACGCGGTTCTTGGGCAATGGTTGGTAATGATACATCCCCCTACCAGTTGGCGTACGTGTATTCCAGCACGACAAGTATGGTCAACGGTGGTTCTGTATTGGAAATGAAGTTACCGGACATTTCTCCGTTACGTGACCTGAAGCCAGAAAAAACCACTTCTTTCGAAATCGGTTTGGATTACCGTATGCTCAAAAACCGTTTGGGTATTGACTTTACTTACTATCGTTCTGAAACAACCAATCAGATCCTCAGTATCAGTACACCCGTTACGTCCGGCTTTACCCAAAAAACTATTAACGCCGGTAAAATGCAGAGCCACGGTATAGAATTGATGATTACAGGAACACCTATTCAAACCAAAGACTGGCAATGGGATTTAAATTTAAATTGGGGTATGAACCGGACAGAATGTGCTGAATTATATTCTTCTATCTCACGCCACACACTGGGAAGCACCCGTATTGCTTCTGTTGTTGTAGAAAATGGCGGTAAGTTCGGTGATATTGTGGCCAATAATGCCTTTAAACGTGATGGAGCCGGCAATATTCTTATTGACGAGAATGGACTTCCTATAAAAGAGACGGATAAAGTAATCGGTAATATGATGCCTGATTGGACAGGATCTATCGGCACCAACTTGCGTTGGAAAAATCTGTCTTTCTCAGCATTGGTTGATATCCGCTACGGTGGTAATTTCATCTCAATGACAGATAACTATGCTACGCTGAGCGGAAATTCAGCACGTTCATTGGAGGGTCGTGACGGTATGGTCGTAAAAGGTATTGTTGAATCTACAGGCCAGCCTAATACCAAAGAAATCACTGCAGAAGAATATTGGAACAATGTGGCAGGTTCCAATGGTGTAGCTGAAGCCTTTATGTATGATGCCACTTATGTGAAACTGCGTGAACTTTCTTTGGGTTGGAACCTACCTAAATTATGGTTGAGGAATACACCGCTGAAGTCTGTAAAGGTTTCTGCCGTAGCACGCGATTTGTTCTACATATACAAAGACGCTCCCGTAAATGCTGAGTCTGCAATTTCCCGACAGGATTATGCACAAGCATTTGAATATGCCTCTATGCCGCCGACGCGTACATTCGGTTTCTCTTTAAATGTTAAATTCTAAAACGACACGGAATATGAAATTAAATAAGCAAATCATAATAGGCTGTTTGGCACTACTTCCTTTGACAGCTTGCACAGACCGTTTTGATGATATGAACACTGATCCATCATCATTGGTATCTGTTAGTCCGGCATATATTCTGCCATATATACAAGAAACTGGAGTAAACCTTGATTCCGGTCCATATCAACGCGGTGACAATTTGCACTCACAATTCTACTGCCAATTTTTTGCGAACACAGTTGGTTCCTGGACTTCAGGTAGATATGGATATAATGACGGCTGGGCACAGGCAGGCTTTTGGGAACCATACTACCTGACTCTGAAACACCTGAAAGTCATCAAGGAATTGGCTGCCGAGAATCCTGCTTATACCAATCTCTATCAGATGGCCCGTATCACGGTGGCTTACGGTACTATTGGCATGACGGATCTTTTTGGAGATATACCTTATTTTAATGCTGCCACAGGAGACATATCTCCCAAGTATGACAGCCAAAAAAGCATCTATTACGATGTGTTCGAAGAGTTAAAAGAGGCCGCCGACATATTGGGACAGAACCTAAGCGGACAAGAGCCGTTGAGTGACAACAATGACCTGATTTATTCCGGTGACTCTCAAAAATGGATTAAATTCGCCAACTCTCTGCGCCTACGTTATGCAATGCGTTTATCCTATATCGATGCAACCAAGGCAAAAGCCGAAGCTGAATCTGCAATTGCTGCCGGTGTAATGACAAGCAATGATGATAATGCCTATGTTCGGGTAACGGCTTCCGGTAGTTGGGGACACCCACTCTATATGATATGTACATGGAACTGCTTCACCATGAGTAAGACCATGGAACAGATCTTGAAACAGAGCAGTACAGTTGCCGATCCCCGTATGCCATTGTGGTTCGGTTATAGCAAAGGATGGTGGGACAATCAAAAGAATCCTAACCCTTCTTACAAGGGAGAAGCCTTTCAAGGTGTGCCCAACGGCTTGACAGCTACTAAGATTTTGGAACAAGATAATGACGGTTGGGCAGCAAACGATCCGGATAACAATTCTTGTGTATATGGTCTTCAGGCTTTCCCGACTTGGAATACCGAAGGAACTTTAGGTTCTGTAAAGGTTGCCTTGGACTTTAAAGTGATGAACTTTGCCGAAGTTTGCCAGCTGAAAGCTGAAGCTGCTCTTCGTGGTTGGAACGGTGCAGGTGATGCGAAGAGTAACTACGAAGCAGGCATCCGCGCTTCATTTGCCGAAGAGCGCAAACCGGTGGATGCTTCTCTTTACTCTACTAACGATGATGAGACTTACATCACGACAGGTAAAGTGGCATGGGTAGAGTCAGCATCAGATGAGGAGAAGTTGGAACGTATCATTACACAGAAGTGGTTGTCTCTTTATCCCAATGGTATTGAAGCGTGGGCAGAGTGCCGCCGTACCGGCTATCCCAAGCTGACTCCCATTTTCCAAAGTGAAGAACCCACTATCAATCCGGCCAACGGAGAATTCATTAAGAAAATCCGCTATTGTGATGCTGAATATAGAGATAACGCCGCAAATGCCGGAGATCCTTCCCTTAACCAAGGCCAGGGTGACGGTATGAACGTACGTGTATGGTGGGACACCAGCCGCTATAAATAAAGGTTCTAACAAATTAGTTTGACATACACAATTAGAGGAACCACCTTGAAGATGCTCGCTCCCGATAGGCGGTTCCTCTTTCTATTCTATGATTTCTGATCTATGATTTCTGATACCATGAACATACGATTTATTATAATAAGGTACAGTTTCCTATCTATATTCTTACTCATAGCCTTCGTATCCTTGTCTGCTCAGATTACGGCCCAGTTACCTATACGTGCTTCTTTTATTCAGTCTCATCTATTTGCCCAGTGGGATGATAGTCAGTGGCAAGAAGAATTTACTTATTTAAAGGAAGCAGGTATGGATATGTTGATATTCATGCATACAGTCCTTTCCTCTGAACAAGGAACAATCGCATTCTACCCCTCACAGTTGGAAGGAGTGGAAAGTTCTGAGAATGATTTGATGGAAAATTGCCTGCGTAATGCCCGTCAAGCCGGATTTAAAGTTATTATAGGGTTGAACTTCGACGAACGTTGGTGGAAGCCTGAAACTTGGGACCGGAAATGGCTGACCGGGCAAATGGAGTTCGGAAATAGAGTTGCGGCAGAATTGATAGAACGATATAAAAGCCGTTATCCTGATACCATGTATGGTTGGTATTGGGTATGGGAACTTATAGATTCTTATTGCAAATCCCCTCTTTTGAGAGAACATCTGGTATCAGCACTGAATATCAATCTGGATTTTCTTCACACACAGACACCTGATATGCCTATACTGCTTTCCCCTTTTATGAACAGTACGCAGAGTACGAAGGAATCTTGTGCCGAGGTATGGCAGTACATATTGTCAAACGGGCACTTCGCCGATGGGGATATTTTTGCTCCACAAGATTGTGTAGGCTCCGGTTTTCTGAAAGCAGAGGAAGCTCCACAATGGTTTGAAGCCCTTTCCAAGATAATCCCTACAACTCCGAAAATCCAATTCTGGGGTAATGTGGAATTGTTTGATCAGCGCTTTTGGACAACAGCTACACTTGCGCGGCTGAAACGGCAGATAGATGCACTTCGTCCTTATGTCTCGAACTTTATATCATTTGCTTATAGCCATTACTATAGTCCACGCTCAAGAAACCCTATGATACATCGCGCTTATGTACATTATATGAAGACAGGAACACTTCCTAATGTACCTATACCGCCTGCCGTGGATAGTTTACGTATGGAAGCAGATACCGGGAAGCAATATCTGACATGGAAAGCACCGGCAGACAGGTCAGCCATCATGGGATATAGAGTGTATCGGAACGGTATGCTGGTAGATGATGTACAGCCTAAACAGGAAGAAGAATATTTCCGTTCGGATAAGATCGGTGAAGAGAAAGGTGTATATGTTGTAGCAGCCTACAATGTATGCGGTAAGGAAGCGCCACCTGTAAGTATCGTATGGTAGTGCCTCAAAGACTATGGGATAGGATTCGATAAATAAAATATAAACGCAAAATATAAAGAGTATGAAAGGATTTTGTTTATTACAATTTTTGTTGTTGAGTGTTATGGTAATGGCTCAGCCCCGAAAGGCTACTCACGACTTGAGAGGGCGAGTTACATGTGAAGGCCGTGGCGTACCCGGTGTAGTGGTAACAGACGGAGTGGATTGTGCATTGACTGATAAGGATGGGGCATATTGGCTGGAAAGTAAACGTGATGTGCGTTATGTCTATCTTAGTACACCAGCCGGATATTTAACAGCCTGCAAAGAGAAGACCATTCCTCAGTTTTATCAATCAGTAGATCAAACTCAGCCGAAGGAAAGCTATGATTTTGAGTTGATAAAGAACAAACTGGATGATACAAAACACATTTTTGCAGTGCAAACCGATGTACAGGCAACCTCTATGAATGACATAAAGGGATATGCCGCTTACTTGAAGGACATGAATGCCTATTTAGCCGGCTATCGCGGAAAACGTGAGATGTTCTCTATTGATTGTGGAGACATAGTGGGAGACTCCCCACAACTTTTTCCCGCTTATATTGATACGGTGAAGGCTCTTGATTTACCCATTTATCGGGCTATAGGCAATCATGACATGACTTACGGTGGGCGTACCTTTGAATACTCTTATCAAAAATTCGAAGAACTGTTTGGTCCCGTTTACTACTCTTTCAATAAGGGAAAGGCCCACTACATCGTCATAGACAACTGCTTTTATGTAAATCGTGACTATCAATATATCGGTTATATAGATGAGCGTACTTTCCGTTGGTTGGAACAGGATCTTTCCTATGTGCCTGATGATCATTTGGTCTTTCTTATTGCACACATTCCTTCTTCATTGTCTAAGGAGTTATCCTACAACTCATATACGCTGGATGAGACAACCAATATATCCGCTCTGTTTAAACTGTTGCAGCAACATCAGACACATTTTATCTCCGGACATACGCACTTCAACCTCAACATCTGTTTCAATGACAGTCTGATGGAACACAATACCGCTGCTGTATGTGGTATCTGGTGGAAAGCCTCCATCTGCATGGACGGCACTCCTGTCGGTTATGGAGTTTATGAGGTCGATGGCAATCAGGTGCGATGGAGATACAAAAGCACCGGTTATCCGATAGAGCATCAGTTTCGTGCCTATCCCGTAGGTAGCAGTCAGAAATACCCACAGGATGTAATAGTCAATGTATGGAATTGGGATGACCAATGGCGTGTGGAACTATGGGAAAACGGACAGTCGATGGGAGAAATGACCCGCTTTACCGGATATGACCCTCAGGCCTATGAAATCTGTTCTGATAAGGAGCGTGTAGTCTATGATTGGATTAGTCCGGTCGAAACCGGTCATCTTTTTCACGCTACTCCCCAAAAGGCAAATTCGCATCTTGAAGTGCGGGTAACAGACCGCTTTGGACATACCTATATACAAGAGGTCAAAAAGTAGTTGCATAAAAAAAAACAGTTTCTGTTTATAGCAAAAAATCTATTATTAATGAATGATCCGACTTGGTTTGGATTTTAACTAAAAAATTAAAAAATATGAAGAAAGCTGTATTGATATTATTGACTTTCGGTCTATTGATAGGTTGTGGGACAAAGACAAAAGAGCATTCACTGCGAGTGATGAGTTATAATATCCGTATCGGTATCGGTATGGATGATACTATCAAATTAGAACGTATAGCAGCCGTTATCAATCGGATCAAACCCGATTATGTAGGTCTGCAGGAAGTGGACAGTATGGCCGAACGTAGTGATTATGTAGATCAAGTAAGCGAACTCTCGCGTCTTACCGGCATGTATCCAATCTTTGCACCGGCTGTAGAGCGTTCCAAAGGACTGTATGGCATCGCTGCACTGGTCAAAGAAAAACCACTATCTTATCGCAACATTGCCCTTCCGGGGATAGAAGAGCCACGTACGTTTTTGTTATTGGAATACAAAGACTACCTTTTGTGCAACACTCATTTCTCGCTACACAAGGAGTCTCGTTTGGAATCTGTGGAAATTATAAAGAATACCTTAGCCGAATATGACAAACCGGCGATCATAACCGGCGACTTTAATATGTATCCCACTTCCGATGAATGCCTTAAGATGGGTGAAAGTTGGAGGGTCTTGTCTGATTCTACATTGAAGACTTTCCCGTCAGACAATCCGTTTGTAACATTAGACTATGTATGGGGCCATAAAGGTTATCAGTACAAAGTGAGCAACTATGAAGTGATAGAGGAACCGATGGCTTCCGATCACCGGCCTATTTATATTGATGTGGTCCTATAAACTTGCCAATAGTCGAATGAATAAAGTAACTGACAACGGCAAGCAGGCAATTCGTCGGGCATATTCACTGGATGCGTTACGAGGCTATGCCATCCTTACCATGGTGCTGTCTGCCCTGCTCATTGTAGTGGGATGGCTGTTGGTACACCATCAGTCGGGCAGCGGTGCTCTATGGTGCGAACTACTGTTGTTAGGCGCCACCCTCCTGCTGATAGGACTTTGCTTCGAGCCTTTCCAGGGAGGCATCAAAAAAGACGGGCCCACATTCGGTTACCTTTTTGTCACCTCCGGTTTGGGCTGTATGGCATTGATGGCATTCCATGTGGTGTGCGACTACTTCTGCCTACACCGTAGTATGGCTTTTCTTGTCATGTCCGGACAGAATCCCATGATAGCCTACGTGGCATGCGACCTGCTCATCTATCCTTTGTTCAGTCTTTTGGGGATTATGAATTATCTGGATATATTTGCCGCCAATCCGTGGTTAGGATTCCTGCGAGGGGTACTGCTTACGTCCTTGGCATTGTTGGTAACAATATTCTTTACACGGATCAAGTGGTTCTGGAGAACCTGATTTACTCATAAACTTAAGCTACAATATGAATAAACTTTCAACCCTTATCCTTGGTGCGGTATTGTGCTGTGCACATGGAGTGAATGCAAAAAGTACGGATAAAGAGGTACGGGGCGATGATGCTGCCGTACGTTATACGGGACGTACACAGGTAAGCGATGACGGGTCGGTGACATTCGACTGGGTCGGGACTTACTTTGAAACCCAATTAACGGGTGGCAAGCTGGCCGTAAAACTGTCCGAAACCGGGACGAGTTATTATAATGTATTCGTGGACAACAAACTTCACCGGGTGGTGAAAGCCTGCGGCAAGGACACCGTGATAGACTTCGTGTCGGGTGTAGGCCGTAATGCCCACGCCCTGCGTATACAGAAACGCACGGAAGGTGAGTTCGGCAAGACCACCATCCACCGTTTTATGTTACCCGTATCAGGCTCCTTGCAGAAAGAGGATGTACAGCGTGGCCGTCACATCGAGTTCATTGGTAATTCCCTGACTTGCGGTTACGGTACGGAAGGCAAACATCCTGACGAGCCTTTCAAACTGGAAACGGAGAACTGTGACCTCTCTTTCTCCACCATCGTATCACGCTACTATGATGCCGACTATACGTTAGTGGCCCACTCCGGTCGTGGAGCTGTGCGTAACTATGGCGATACCGTACGCGTATCCGCTGTGACCATGCGTGACAAGATGTTGCAAATTTTCGATGAAGGTTCCAAGGAACAGTGGGACTTCAAAACATACAGACCCGACATAGTCATCATCAACCTGGGTACCAACGACTTCTCCGTAGAACCGAAGCCTTTCAAAAGCGAGTTCGTGGCTTCGTACACACAAATATTGAAGCAGTTGCGCCGGCATTACGGTCAGATACCCATTCTCTGTATCTACTGCTGCACCATCCCTGCCCCGGTCTATGACTTCTACGAAACCGCCTTGAGCGAGATGAACGACAAGAATATACACCTGCTGAAAATGCCGGAAGGACTCTTCAACACAGAGACAGACTACGGTGCAGTGTGGCATCCCAACTACAGCGGACAACGCAAGATGGCCATGGAAATCATCCCGATAGTATCAACTCTTACAGGTTGGGAGTTGTCGGGGAAAGCAGTGAAATGACAAATAAAATACAGTCAAAAGAGATAACCATCCCCGACTCTTTCTAAAATTAACTCTTTTAATAAAGCCTTATGAATAAACTGATCAGATTCGTAGCCTTGCCCGCCCTATGTATTTTGACGGGCTGCGCAAAGCCACAGGAAGTAACTTCCTATTCGGTGGTGCCTATGCCACGAGAAATAAAACTAACAGAGACAAAACCGTTTTGTTTAAATGAAAAGACTGCGGTGGCCTATCCAGCGGGCAACTCGCTACTGAAACGTAACGCCGAATTCTTGTCCGAATATATATCCCAGTCCATGGACTTTACACCGCCTGTGCAAGAGTTGAAGGAAGGAAAACCCACCAAGCACGCCATTGTGCTGGCACTCAATTCCGACATCCCCAATAAGGAAGGTTACCGCCTCTCTGTGACAGAAGAAGGTGTCGTGATAGAAGGACAAACCGAACAGGGTGTGTTCTACGGTATACAAACGTTACGGAAGTCATTGCCTGCCATTACTGAAAGCAAAAGTATACTGTTATCCTCAGCTATGGTGAACGATGAACCGCGTTTCACCTATCGCGGCATGCACCTGGATGTGTGCCGTCATTTCTTCCCCGTGGAGTTTGTCAAGAAATACATCGACCTATTGGCTTTGCACAACATGAATACCTTCCACTGGCACCTGACCGATGATCAGGGATGGCGCATCGAGAGCAAGAAATATCCCAAACTGACCGAGGTTGGTTCTGTACGTCACCGCACAGTGGTAGGTTATCTGGGTAGCGGTGTGTATGACTACACCGACTACGGTGGCTACTACACACAAGAACAGATGAAAGAAGTGGTGGCTTATGCTGCCGAACGTTACATCAATGTAATTCCCGAGATAGACCTGCCCGGACACATGCTGGCTGTATTGGCCGCATACCCGGAATTCGGATGTACGGGTGGTCCTTACGAGGTGTGTCCCGACTGGGGGGTGTTCCCTGACGTACTCTGTATCGGCAACGAGCAGGCCATGAAGTTCGTGGAAGGTATCTTGGGCGAACTGATAGAGATATTCCCCTCCAAGTATATACACATCGGCGGTGACGAAGCCCCCCGTACCCGCTGGGAAAAGTGCCCCAAATGTCAGAAACGCATTGCCGACGAAGGGCTGAAGCCTGGTGGAGGCCATACCGCTGAAGACCGTTTGCAGAGCTACTGTATGCAGCGTGCCGAACGTTTTCTCAATGCTCATGGACGGAGCATCATCGGCTGGGATGAAATATTGAATGGAGACGTAGCGCCCAATGCCACCGTGATGTCCTGGCAAGGAACGGCAGGCGGTATCAAAGCGGCACAGATGGGACACGATGTCATCATGACCCCTAACACATATTGCTATTTTGACTACTACCAGACCAGTGACACCCGAAACGAACCTCTCGCCATCGGCGGCTGCCTGCCTGTCAGTAAGGTATATGAACTGGAACCCACTGCAGGACTTACCGACAAGCAAGCCAAGCACGTACTGGGTGCACAAGCCAATCTCTGGACGGAATACATCACCACCACCGAACACGTGGAGTATATGGTACTGCCGCGCATGGCAGCTTTGGCCGAAGTACAGTGGACTGCTGCCGAACAGAAGGATTACCGGAGTTTTCAGAAGCGGGTAATACACTTGATGGAACTTTACCGCAGAAACGGATGGAACTATGCCAGACATCTCTATGACCTTCATGCAGACTTCCGGCCGGACATGGAAAAACGGCAGATTGATGTCGCATTGGATGTCATAGACGATGCCCCCATATACTATACACTGGACGGAAGCGAACCGACCGTTCATTCCACGCGTTATACAGATGTTTTACATGTTGACAAATCTGTGCAGTTGCGAACTGCGGCCATCCGTCCGGATGGAAAGAACAGTGAATTGGATGAGTCCGTCTCCTTCAACAAGGCCACACTTCGCCCCATCCGCTTTCTTTCCGTAGAGCCATACCCCAACTACACCTTTGCCGGAGCTGTCACACTGGTGGATGGGCGTATAGGTAACGACAACTTTGCCACGGGTGCCTGGTTGGGATTTGTGGGTGGAGAAGTATCCCTGCTCATAGACCTGCAACAACCTACCGAAATCAGTCGCCTCAGCCTGAATGCCCTGACCTATATGACTGCCTGGATCATGGCTCCTACGGCCATCACGGTGTCCGTATCCGACGACAACCGGGAGTTTACCTCCATAGCCAGCAAGCAGTACCCTATAGATACCGATGCCCGTAAACGTTGTATCGAGACCTATGACCTCAATTTCGAAACAACCACTACCCGCTATGTGAAGTTGAGTATACAACCTTCGCCCGCACTACCAGCCGGACATGCCTCAGAAGGAGCAACTCCTTTCCTGTTTATAGATGAAATTGCCATTTTTTAGTATTCAACATTAAAGTACACAAAAAGTGTACGACAATTTATAACTCATCATACAATGAACATTCGTTTTTCTCAATTCTTCGCCCCCCTTCTGCTCTGCCTCCTTTGCACGGTGGATGGCTTTTGCGAAGAAAGACCTGTGAAGCCCATCACCGGTACATGGA
>CAVCAX010000166.1:16549-46760 GCA_963599995.1 Coprobacillus sp. CAG:698 | reverse complement strand
AATGAATACTTTCTTAAAGGCCTTTAATTGCTTGATAGGAGTAGATACCGAACTGATTTTATCACGGACATAAAGCTGAACCACTTCTTTTCCATCCCGTTTACCGGTATTTTCCACCTCTACCGTAGCTACGATCGTACCTTGATCGGAGTAAATGGAATCATTCAATTCACATCCGGAATAATTGAAATTCGTATAACTCAAGCCATAGCCAAACTCCCAAAGAGCATACGGATGTTCAAAGACATAATGTCCGGCAGGCTCTTCATAGGTACCCGGACGGTCAAAACGCTGCACACGGTCCGTAGGGTAATAATTATAGAAACAAGGCGTATTACCCGTACTCCTCGGAAACGACACATTCACACGTCCCGAAGGATTGACATTTCCTACCAGAATATCGGCAAGCGAGCGTCCCTGCTGTTCTCCTGCATACCATTGCACCAACACAGCATCTGCATTCTCTTTCGCCCAGCTCATTACCAACGGCTTACCGGATATCAAAACGACAATCATCGGTTTACCTGTGGCTTTGACGGCCTTCAACAACTCCAACTGGTTTCCGGGAAGTTCCAGAGAAGACAGGTCGAAACCTTCACCGGCTGTCGAGTAGCGAGGCCCACGTCCCAGAAACGTACTGCGCGTACCTACCGCTACAATAGCCAGATCACTCTGCTCTACGGTTTTCACAGCCTGCTCTATATCTTTACTATCCGCCCGGTTCCACCAGTTACAGCCATCCGCCTGCAAAATGGTTTTCTTTTTACCTAGCACTTGCTGTAATCCCTGATACAGCGTCACACCCTCTTTGGTATCCGGTGTTGTCCAGGAATAATCGCCGAAAACAGTCTGATTGCTATTCGGTCCTACTACAGCAATGGATTTGTATTTAGATAAATCAAGCGGAAGGATATTATTCCTGTTTTCCAACAGAATAGTGCTCTCATCGGCTACCTCTTTTGCCAATGCAATGTGTTTGTCCGAACGGACCACCTTTTTCACCTGCTTCGGATCGCCATAATAAGGACGATCGAACAAGCCTAAAGCGAACTTCACATACAAAACACGACGAACCGCCTTATCGATATAAGCTTCATCGATTTTTCCCTCTTTCACCTGTTGCTCCAATGTTTCATAATCCGAATCCACATTCAGGTCCACACCGGCAATCAATGAAACCTTTGCGGCCTCTTCACGGGTGGGAACAGCATAATGGAAAGTCATCACCCGGTCCACAGAACCCCAGTCGGAATAAACATACCCTTTAAATCCCAATTCATCACGCAGCACATCTGTCATATAATAAGGAGAAGCCGACACTGGTATACCATCATACGCACTGTAGCAACTCATGATACACAACGGATTCGTCTCTTTAATCACCCGCGCAAAAGGATAAAGATAGATACTCCGGAATTCCCGTTCACCACCACTGACAAAAGCACAATTCAAGCCACCGGTAGGTGTTCCGTGAGCCACAAAATGTTTGGGTGTACAGGTTATCCGATGTTTCTGATAGCCTTTCACAAAGCCGATTCCCATTTCCGAAATAAGAAAAGGGTCTTCTCCATAGGTTTCCTCTACTCTTCCCCAACGCAATTCACGGGCGATGTCGAATACCGGTGAAAGCACCTGGTGGATTCCCATTGCTGCCGCCTCCTTGCCGGCAGCATCCGTCATACGCTCAATCAATTCCGGATTGAAAGTGCTCCCCTGTGCAATGGAATGTGGGAAAAGAGTCGAATTATTCTGAAGAATTCCTTGAATTCCCTCTACGGCAGTGAGGATAGGAATTCCCAAACGGGTTTTGGTAAGCATATACTTTTGCAATTCATTATAGATGCCCGCACACTCTTCGGCACTCTTCCCCATTTCGTGTGTACAACCATAACTCTGCCCTTGAAAAACGGATTCTATCTCATCTATTCTTCCGACAGGCTTATTCTGCAATTGCAATGTTTTTTCATGAAGTGTCATACGCCTCAGTAAATCCTCTACCCGGTTCTCGATAGGCGCCAGCGGATCTTTATACAAAGGTTTTTCTCCCGTTTCTACGGCCCAAACGGCAGAAGTTCCCATACATAATACAAGGGCTATCAAAAGCTTTCCTGTTTTCATATCTGCATCTTAAAAATGTTATTCAACTTCTTTCTCTATCGTATTTATTTTATGGATCTTGTTCAGAGCAACGGCATTGATACGGATATCCGCACTCCTTTCTCCCATACTGGCTACCCAACCCAACAAAATCGTTGTTTCTTCATCCAATGTAAAGTTCAAGGTCTTTGTACCGGTAGTACGCCCCCAATTGATATAAGCCAGAGCGGTAGCCGCGACCTGATCGGTATCCGGAAAAGCATCCGCTGCTACCACAGCGCCATACGGGGTCAGATTATTTCCCTTAGAGGTATTCACATTGAAGGAGAATTCATAGGTTCCGGCAGGTAAGGTCACCTTTTGCCAGATTTTACCATTTTCGATGGCATTGCCATAATTGAGAGTAGACATATTGATAAATGTCTTACCGGCAGAAGCCTCATAGAAAGTACCCGTCAGACCACCGTTCTGAGTAAGCAGGTTAGGAGTATATTCCCAATCCTTCAATACACCGCTCTTTTCTGTTCCTTCATTCTGACGTGCAAACGGTTCGGTAGCATTCTTCATCACAGTGGCCGTCAGCACTTCATCCGCCTCCACCCTTGCCTCAACATCAAAAATATCCACAGCAGCCGTGTCCGGCAAATAGTACGTTTTCATTCTGAAACCACTCATCGATTTATACTCTTCCAGTACGGTTTCCTGTTCGTTCTGTTCTACCTGTGCCATGCGCTCCTGCCCATTGACATCCGTATACCAGATACGGACATACGGAGAATGGCTATCGGCAGTAGACCAGTTAATCGTGGTAGAGTTGTTCTCGCATTTCACAGACGAAATACCCCGGTTGTACAATGTACTTTCATAGATCGAACCGTAAGAAGAACCGATCAGCGATTCCGGAACAGAAGCATGTCCTTCATCATCAAAAGTCTGTACCACAAAATTATAAATACCCTCTTTCAACGGAATATCGTGCGTAAACACTTCCGCTCCCTCCTGACGTTGAACGGGCAGATCAATCACATCCTTTCCCATATTGTAAGTGATGCGCACCCGAGTAATCTTCGGGTCGATCAGAATGCCATAGAACTGCACGCGTCCCCTGCCCGAACGCATCTGCATAGCATCCGGCTTGCCGATATACAGAATTTCCTTTCCGTCTGTGTACTTCAGATAATCATCCATCTTGGTGCAAGAGGAAAAATTACCAAGCAGTAAAAGCAACATTCCTATTGCTGATATATATTTAACCATCAATTTCATAATTCAAGCATTTATCAATTATTCATTTCTTCCGATTTATCATCTCCCCAAAAAGTAACTTCCGTAAACACCATATTCGAGTTACCGGTCCAGTTGTCGATACACTTGATACGGATATAGCGCACACGTGGTGCATCCAACGGGAAGTTCGCATTATCTCCCTCTCTGGCAGCCAAGCGGTCGTCCTCGGTCAGTTCGCTCCCCGGCAACCCGGACGGTTTTTCATTTTCAATATGAAGCAGCTTTGTCCAGCTGTTCCAACTTCCGGATTTATCCAATTCCGCACATCCCCAAACCTCATATACCTTCGGAGAAACGTCATTATAAAAGTGTTTGTCGTCTTGTACGAACTTCAAATTGAAACGGCTTAACTTGGCCAACACACCAAGATCGAAGGTAAACCAAGTAGGACCGTTGTGCTCTTCGATACCCGTATGGGCACCGGTCTGTCCGTCACCGTCGGATGCCGCCCGTCCGTCCCAAATATATTCCATCTTACCATCATAGAAAGTACAAGGGAAGTCGCCCGGCAAAATAACTTCTCTAAATTTCTTCTTATCGAGCTCGGCTTCGTATATCGGAGTCAGGTTTTCCTTCTTCACCGGAGATCTGTTTCCCCATTTATCTTCAAAACATATCTCAAAATCACGGGGAACATCCAGAAAGCCACGTACAGAAAAAGTCGCTTTTGGCAATCCTGTATAGAAAGTTTCCGCATTAACCATCTCATTATCGGCATTCGGAGTAGAGACGTACACCGTAAGATCGGCCTTCGAAGCATTGTCAAATGAAAAAGTCATTCCGCCAAAATCCGGTTGCACCTCCAACGTCTCATAGGCTGCCTGTACCGGAGGCGTATCTGCGGCAACCTGTATGTTCACCGGTTCCGAATAATTCTCGCTGCGATCCACAGCGTATACATCCACCCAATAAGTGTCCGTATCTCCAAAGCCCTCAACAAGTAATGTATTGGTAAAGTAAGAAGACTTGAATTCGTACTTCTTCCCTGCTTTGTTCGTGTAGCGTGCCGCCACATAAAGCAAGTCCGGATCCGAAGGCAAGGTATAGGTGAGAAGTACCGAACCGGCCTTCTTGGTATAAGTAACATCACGTACCGGTGCCGGTGCTTCCTTGTCATTTTCCAAAGGTTTCACAAAGTCGTTCTGGCAACCGGAAAAGATCGCTGACAACCCTAAAGTGAATGCAAATATTTTTATTGATTTCATATTTCTTTTCTTTTTTAATCCTAAAACCATTATTACCATCCCGGATTCTGTACCAAATTGGGATTGACTACCAACGATTTCTCTTTTATCGGCCAAAAATAATCGCGCGGTGCCACAAACTGCTGTGTATACATCGCAGTGAGCTGATAATAAGTATCCACTGTCTTACCACGTGGATTCCATGCCATCAGTGTCTTGTTATATTCCTTATCGGCTATTTTCCAGCGACGGACATCCCAAAAGCGCTGTCCTTCAAACATCAGTTCGATGGTGCGTTCCCGCTGGATAATTTCCCTTAACCCCAACTGCGTTCTGAACTTATTCGGTTTACGCGAATGCTGTTCCCAAGACTCTTTTACGCCCGGGAGACCGGCGCGTTCTCTGATTTTATCGACATAGCTGATTGCCAAAGTACGGGCAGTTTCAGAATCGGAAGCCTCATTAACTGCCTCTGCATACAATAAATACAAATCAGCCAAACGGAATTCCGGCCACGGATATTGTTCCGAGTTCCAACCACTCTCTGTATTTACGAAGTCCAGATTGACCAGTTTCTTTGCCCAATAACCTGTTTTAGAATAGCCATAGGCTCCCAAAATACCTTGTGCCTGACCGGCCCGGCCCTTCAGTTGCCAGATATCGGATGAGTTTCCGGAAGCACAGTTACTCTGATACCACAATCCACCGTCAAAACCGATATTGGCATAATAACGAGGTTCACGGTCAAAATTGGCAGCCACCGTTTCGTAATCCGGTATCAGATAAAATTCATTGGCTGTATTAGCCGTGTTTTTCTTCACCTTCAGACGGTCAGCATATTCCCAATCCTTATCCTCATCGATAGGAACACCGTTTTTGGAATAATACAGTTCCGTAGCATACATGGTCGGGTTTATCTTTTCGGAAGCACCGTGCATATTTGACGGATACTTGCCGACACGTGACATACAAGACTGCTGCAAGCCGCTTACCGGACGGCCGGACAATCCCCAGATCAGTTCATCGTTCCATTTTTCCGTCACACATTCACGCAAGCTCAGCTCCCGTTTCAATCTGTCACTGAACATCATGTTCGTATGAGTTTCGTGTAGTACAATCTCCGGTCTGAAGCCATCCTCACCTTGTTCGCACATCTCAATTGCCTTTTCGCAGGCTTCTTGGGCATCAACCCATTTCTGTACACTGTATTCCCGGCTAAACAGATGCTCCCCATCCTTATCCGTAAAATCGGCATAATCCGGATTTCCGTTAAACAACGGACTGGCAGCCATCACCAATAGCTTGGCTTTCAGCATCAAAGCAACCGGGCGGGTAATACGTCCCAACTCAGTAGCCCGATCGTCTATCTTCACAGGCAAATCCATTTTTGCCTCATCAAGCAGTTCGGAAATAAAAGTCACCACTTTATCGACCGGAGCACGCTTCAAGCGAACTTCTTCGGGGGTAGAAGAAATAGGCAGATTTTCATCAATAATCACAATCGGACCATACATACGCAACAGCAGATAGTGATAATAAGCTTTCAGGAATTTCACCTCTGCCAACCATCTCTTTCGCATGGAAGGTGTAAGATCGCCTACATAGTTCAGATCAGAAACATAAGTAAGGAAAGTATTACAATCGCGAAGCCCTTCGTACAGGCTATGTGCAGCTCCATTACCACCGTCCCAATAATTCATATAGGGTTCATTCACATTCTGGTATCCCAGGCCAATACGCCAGGTTGCATAGTCGTCACCGCTTTGGATGGGGTAGAAAGTAACCAGTTCATCGCCTCCCATCAGTCCTACGTTTGCACGTTCGTTGTGATATTCAGGGATATATGAGTAACAGGTAAACAAATATTTCTCAGCTTCATTACGGTTACTGAAAGAATGTTCGATCGTACCGACATTATCGGGTACCACATCCAGATAGTCACTACATGCGCTCAGTCCCCACATGCCACCGGTCAACAACGAGACACATGCCAGATTTTTCAACTTATTTTTAAGATTATATTTCATCGTTTTTCGTCTCCTTCATTAAAAAGTTAATTGAACACCTATGTTAATCACCCGCTGAATCGGATATCCCAGGCCATTACCGCCCATTTCGATATCCCACATATTGAAACCGCTCAAAACAAAGAGGTTGTTACCGCTACAGTAGATACGGGCCGAATTTATATAAGCCTTTTTCGTCAATGTCTCCGGGAAAGTATATCCCACTTCCAGTGTCTTCATACGCAGGAAAGCACCGTTACGCATAAACCACGTACTTGTCTGAATATTGTTCTCCATACGAGTCGTACTCAGACGCGGCCACAAAGCGTAAATGTCACGGTTAGTCTCCGTCCAGTGATTGTCCGCATAAGCTTTCAGCAAAGGAATGTCTTTCCCCGTTTCGTGTACAAATGGAGAAGTATTCCTTGCATCGATCCAGAAAGAAGAACGGGCAGAACCTTGGAAGAAAGCGGAAACATCAAAACGGGCACTTCCGAAAGAGAAACCGAATCCATAGATGATTTCAGGAACGGTAGGAAAGCCGATGGGCACTTGATCCAGTTCGGTAATCTGTCCGTCACCGTTTACATCCCGGTATTTGATATCACCCGCACCATATTCGCCAAAGGTCTGCTTCGGAGAATTGGCAACATCGGCATCGTCAATGAACAGACGCTCGGCAATATAACCGAATACCTGATTCAACGATTGTCCGACGTGAAGTTTGTACTTCTCATTGTATTCCGGCTCTTCATACTTCAGGAATTCACTATGAGCATAGGTAAAGTTTCCATGTACCTGCAACCACATGCCATTCCGGTATGCCTTGTTATAATCGAGCGACAAATCCAATCCACGCGCCTTCGCTTCACCCACATTGGCACGTACTTTTGCCGAAAGCCCCATTGAAGAAGGTATAGACTCCCGGTCCATCAAGATATTGGTACGATGTTCCGTAAAATAATCAGCCTGAATATTCAATCCGTCGAACAACGTAAATTCTATGCCATAATTCGATTTATAGGCTTTCTCCCAAGTAATGTCACGGTTGTCATAACGTCTTACAGTCACACCGTTCTTTGTGTAATTAAAGTCTGTACCGAAACTATAGCTCTTGCCGGAATCGTTTGCATCGACTTCAGAAAGATAAAAGAAACGGTCGCTTTCATCACCAATCGCATCGTTCCCGACCAAACCATACGTATATTTCAACTTAAACTTTGGAAGAACTTTCTTCAAAGGTTTCCAAAATTTCTCATTTGAAATATCATAACCGACACCGATAGCCGGGAAGAAACCGTAACGCTCCGAACGGTAGAAACGTTCCGAACCATTGTATCCGAAATTGAACTCAGCCATATAGCGGTTGTCGAATGCATAGGTAAAACGACCGGATAAACCTTGATTACGGTAAGGTAACGATTTCTGCAGATTATCTTTCCCCGAACTGTCAGCGATATTGGACACCTTCTTTTCGCGGCGTTGATAAACCAGCAAACCGCTTAGATCATGATTGCCGAAAGAGCGGTTGTAAGACATAGCCGCTTCCATATAGACCGTAGACTGTACATCTGTCCACGAACCGGTAGACTCCAGATACTCCGTCGGGTTGGCATCTTCATTCAATTGCATGATGGTGTACGAACCGGTTTTATCATAAGATCCTATATTATAAAAATAGGGCTTCGACGCACGCCCTACCTCAAAATAAGCATAACGGGAAGTATTGAACAGACCACGGACATTTAATCCTTTCGTGATAAACGACAGGTCTTGTTTCAATTCGAACTGCGCATCCATCGTTGATTTTGAATAATCCTTGTATCCCTTTGTCAATTCGGCATAAGGGTTCGTATATTCCACGCTGTTATTGTACAGAGCATTACCATACAATACGTGCTTGGCTGAAGGCAGGTCGGAAGAGGGGTAATAAGCCGGGAACAATACCGGATTGGAAGCCATAATCTTCTTATACATCGTATCACCGCCATCCAACGGCCCGGTGTAATCGTCGAATGTACCGGCCAGACGCACAATAGCCTCGGTTGTTTTTGTCAGATTAATATTTACATTCGAACGTAGCTGATAAGTACTCAAATCAATATTATTCTTATAACCGGCATACTTGTCATTTTTCAGGTTACCATTGTCTTTCGAAAAAGTGGCCGCAATGTAATAACGGGCTACCTTACCACCGCCACTCACACTCAGATTGGCACGTTGGTTTGCCACAAGCGGATTTGTCATCAGCTTACGCCAGTCATTGGCCGGATACAGATAAGGATTCTTTCCCGCAATTGTATTGGCTATTTTTTCACGCGAATAGACCAGAGGAGACAACGGATTACGCGTAACAGCCGCTTCATTGGCCATCTGCATGTAAGTGATCGGGTCTGCCAGCTCTATATCCGACGTATTGGATGAAAATGAATTCTCTACACGCAAGCTGACCTTGGCCGGCCCTTCCTTTCCTTCTTTTGTCTGCACCTGAATAACACCGTTGGCACCACGTGCACCATACAAAGCAGTAGCGGTGGCATCTTTCAAGATAGAAAAGGCAGCGATATCATCCGGCTGCAAACGAGCCAATTCGGTGGACGTAGTTTCGATACCATCGATCAGAATCAACGGGTCTTTCTTATAACCGAAAGTCGTCACACCACGGATAAAGAAGTCAGCGTTGTCCTGCCCCGGTTCGCCACTGCGCTGGTAAGCGATCAAACCGGACATACGCCCGGCCAGTGCGGTAGTCAGGTTACTTGAAGGCACTTTCAGCGCAGCCGGTTTCACCGTCTCGATAGAACTGACCATACTCTCTTTTTTCTGCGTACCGAATGCCACTACCACCACCTCGTCAATGCTGACGGCATCTTCTTTCATCTCCACATCGATACGCTTCTGGTTTCGTACCACAATCTCTTGTGTCTGCATCCCCAAGAAAGAGAATACCAATGTAGAACCGGTAGGAACATTAGACAAAGTGTACTCACCGTCCATATCGGTAGTAACACCATTGGTCGTACCTTTCACTACCACAGTAACAGCCGGCAACGGTTCGCCGGTCTCATCCTTAACCACTCCTTTCACCACCCGGTTGTCAAGTACTCCGGCATATCCCGACGCACCACAGGAAAACAACAACAAGGCTAAAATGAATTTAAAAACTTTCTGGAACGAAAGTCTCTCAAACATGTGTTTTTCCATACATAATTATTTTAAATCTATCACTTCATTTTATCGTATGCAAAGTAAGTTCAAAAGAAAAAAAAAGTCAATAGAGAAAAATATCATGGATATGGAGAATCTTACCCAGAAAAAAACAGCCAAAAACTGACAGAAAGCCAAGAAACCGGTTTGATTTTATGGGATTTCTTTTTTTGTTTCTACTCTGTTTCAAAATATTTTGCGTAATTTTGAATGCAGATAACACGAACCGTTATATTCAAATTTATCAACCTATACTTGACAAGACATGCCACGAATTAAAAATGGATTCAAAGGAGAACGTATCATTGTGTTGCCGGCTTTCCTAATTGAAGAATTAAAGAAAAATCCTCTGGGACAGGAACTGTATATCACAGACATAGGATATTATCCGCATGCCAGTTTCCATTATTGCGAACGCACCGCCGAAGAGGTGAATGAATTTGTCCTTATCTATTGTGTAGAAGGAGAAGGCTGGTTCGAACTGGCTCACCGCCGGAATGAGATCAAATCCAACCAATTCTTTATCCTCCCTAAAAACGTGGCACATGCTTATGGGAGTGACGCCAGCAATCCCTGGACTATCTACTGGATACACTTCGACGGGGAAAAAGCAGCGTTTTTCAGTACTGGATTCGACCGCCCATGTAACATTACTCCCGAAGCCCACTCCCGGATAAAAGAACGGCTGACGCTCTTTGAAGAGATCTATTCTGCCATCAATTCCGGATACAACAAGAATTATATGTTATATGCCACCACCAGCCTATTCCACTTTTTAGGCTCCATGAAATTTATCGGAGAATACCGTGGCTGCAATTCTATAAGCTACTCAAAAAAAGATGTAGTACAACTTGCCATTCATTATATGAAAGAGAATCTGAATAAGAAGATCCACCTGACAGACATTGCCGGTGAAGTAAAATTATCCACTTCTTATTTCTCCAACCTGTTTGAAGAGAAAACCGGTTCCTCGCCTTTGCGGTATCTGAACTATCTGAGAATACAGGAAGCATGCCGCTATCTGGATTTCACCGATATGAAAATCAGCCAGATCAGTCCGTTGGTAGGTTACGAAGATCCTCTCTATTTCTCCCGGTTATTTACTAAAACAATGGGCATGCCTCCTTCGGAATACAAAGCCAAGAAAAAAGGATAAAAAACACATCCCGCATCATTCCGGAAGATCCAAGTCAAACCGGTAGACGGTCTGTTGCCTGTACTCACTTCCGGGTCTTAACAGACACGAAGGGAAATGAGGGTGCGAAGGGGTATCCGGGAAAAACTGCGTTTCCAGGCAGACTGCCGTAGTGGGGTACTTATAATAACCTGCCGTATAGAGCAATACCCCCGGCAGATCTGTTGTCACTGTCAGACGGCGTTTGGATACAGGTTCGCTCAGACAAGCTGCCAATACCATATCACCGGAAGGCTGCTCTTTTAGGACATAACAATGATTGTACCCTCTATTATCACGCAACTGCTGATTATCTGCATAGATATCCTCACCAAGTTGTTTGCGGCAGGTGAAATCAAAAGGAGTGCCCGCTACCGGAATTGTCATCCCCGTAGGAATAAACTCAGCATCTGTCTCTACTATCCTGCCGGCCGGAATATACAATGAATGCGAAAGAATTTTTTCCTTTGTTCCGCTCAAGTTGAAATAGGCATGATTTGTCATATTCAGATAGGTAGGCTTATCCGATACTCCGAAATAATCTACCGACAGTTCATTACATTCGCTCCAACGATACTCCACCGCTATTTCCAAATTGCCGGGGTATCCCCCCTCGCCATCCGGTGAAGACAACATAAAACGGATGCCGTCAACCAATTTTTCCCATTGCCACAATTGCTGATGAAAACCGGAATAACCGCCATGGTTCGTATGCCGCCCGTCATTCGCCTCCAACTGATAGACATGACCGTCTATCAGAAACGAAGCATTCGATATCCGATTGGCAAAACGGCCGATTGTAGCTCCCATGTAATAAGTATCGGACAAATACTCCATCGGAGCATCATAACCGGCTATCACATTCATCAGCACTCCCCTACTATCGGGTACTCCCGCTTCAATCCACCGGGCTCCCCAATTGGTAAATCCCACCCAGGCACCGGAGGCATTGATTACCTTAAAACAAGATATAGGCTCATCCGTTGCCGTATAACCAACAATTTCGTGTATTACCTTCATTATAAAACATTGAAAAGAAAAGAAGATCTCCATAATATACAAGCCTATGGAGATCTCCTCATAATACAAAAATTAAGCGTCACATAAACTACGGTGAATTTGTGCACCTTGATGATTGATATCCAACTCTATGACTTTATCCAGAAAACCAGCAGCCTTCGAGGGTTCATTCAATCCCAGATACCCCAGTCCCATCACATAATTGCAATGAATGCGGTTACGCTTGTTCAAGTCGTCCTCCCAAATAGCCAGATCAGGCAATGAAACGGCAAAATAATCGATGCGGCAAGTATCAAACAGATGCTTTTCTCCATGTTTGATCAGCTTGTTAAAGCAACCGCGTGCCCGGTTCTCATTTCCCAATGCACGCCAAGCCAAGCCTTGATAGAAGATCTTGTCCGGCTGCTGGTCGTTGTAATAGAACGCCTGCTGCGGTTCGGCAGAACCGACAGTCGCCTTCTCGAAGCACACTTTTGCTTTCGCCTCATCACCCAAACCACGGTAAGCCACTCCTTTGTAATACCAGATATCATTTTCTTCGGCATTTGCCAGTTTGCCCTCTCCCAAATTATAAGGATAACGGTCTGTCTCTTCCAACAAAGCCAACGCATCCGCATAACGCTGTTCACGCAATGCTATTTTGGCAAGTTCTACCCGACACAACACGTACTGACCGGTAATTTTTCCTTCTCCACCTTCCCACGGATGAAATTTACGGCCGGCAATCAGAGCTTTTGCTTCGGCATAACGTCCCAGTTGATTATAGAGAGTGATGCGTTCGATAGACAGATCATCCCGCTCTTCCGTTGTGGACAGATGAGCCTCCAAAAAAGCAAGACGCCGTTCATGCGAATACCCCAGGCGCTTATACAATTGGTCCAGCTCCATTAAAATACGCGAATCGTTCTCGTCCAGATGGAATGCCTTTTCCAACGCCTCCAACGCTTTGGCTTTATTATCCCGTTTGTTATAGTACGCCAATGACAAGTTACGCCACACGGTAGGAAAATCGGGACAGATAGCGGCCGAAGTCTCCCAACACTCAATGGCACGGTCATATTGCCGGGCGGCATACCAGAAGTTTCCCAAGCTATAAGCGGCTTTGGCTGCCCGATCGTTCAGCTCCAAAGCATTCTGCAAAATCAAGACCTCTTCTATACGGTTCGGGAAACAATAAGAGTGGTCTTCCTTTTCCGCCTTCCGGTAATAGTCCAGTGCCTGTTCCTTCTCTCCCCGGCAGGCATGAAAATACCCGAGGGCATAATAAATCATCGGATATACTTTTCCGGCTTCCGAAACATAGCTTTCCAAAAAACGAATGGCCTCATCATACAAACCCGCACCGGCAAAGTCGAGTGCATATTCAATGAATGCATGTTCCCAACGACGCATTAAACCGGTCATCTCTGCCAATAATTTCTGATCCCCAGTCAATAAATAATGCTCGAAACGGCATCCCATATTGAAACAGTCTATTTTCAAGGATTCCTGTATCAAATCCAAAGCTTCCTCTTTCCGGTTCAGTTTACGCAAGATGGAGGCTTTCAACTGGCGGGCTTTATGGTTGTGCCAGTTACGGATAAGCGAACGTTCCACCTTATCCAAAGCACTCTCATACTTTCCCCTTGCCGTATCTATTTGTGCCAGGGTATAATAGGCAGCATCCTGCCAGGCTGCATTCCAGGCCGATTTGAAAAACGCATCATAAGCTTCGTCCATTTTTCCCTGCATCTTGCAGCTCCAACCCAGATTGTAATAAGGTTCACCGTCATACGGGTTGGGGTTGCGTTCGGTCAGCGTATCCACAGCCGTACGGAAATACTTCTCGGCAGCGGCAAACTGTCCTTTACGCATCAGCAACAACCCGATGGCATTATTGCACCGTACATCTCCCGGTTCACGCCGCAAAGCCTCCTGATAATAATCCATCGGATTATAAGTAGCATGACGGTATTGTTCCAGATGAAGCCCGGTCAGGAACAGTTGTTCCATTGAAGCAATCTCCTTCGGATCTTTTGCTGCTTTAGCCGGATCGGGTATCGGCTTTATCTCCGGCTTATCGGCCTGATAAGTCAGCATCACCCTACCTTCACTGTTCCGTACCTCTACCCGGATCTCTTCTTCTTTCAATCCTCCGGTCGGGAAAGTGGTGATGAACGGCTCTGCCGGAGAGACTTGAATGGTCTTATCGAACAGCAATGTTCCCCGGATATCTTTCACCAATAGATGCACATCCTTGTTGACACCTGACGTATAAAGAACCAAACGGGCATTCCCGTCTTTCAGCTCTATATTCAACAGGACATCCTTAGTGGCGTTCTTTACATACCCCACCTCGCTGTAAGGCATAAAATATTGTACCCACGACTTCTCCTCATAAGGCTGCAACCATGAGAAGTCCGGTTGATTATCCGTGTACACCCCTGTCATCAGCTCGATATAAGGTCCGTCCTCATCCGTAAGATTCCGATCCCAAGCCTTACCGAAATCCCCGTTTCCCCAAGTCCATTGTTTCTTACCCGGAGAGACATGATGGTCGGCAACGTGCAGCAAACCTCCCCGTACATCTTTTTCATAACCGCCTACAAAGTCATACTTCGACCGGATAGCCATATAAGAGGTGGGAACAGGAATATTTTTATATTTTGAAATATCCACCCCGGCCGAATAGTCCTGTTTATAGTACACCCCGGTAGCAATAGGGAAAGAAGACACATCCCGCTTACCATGATCGAACACAGCATTCACATCGGGTGGAAATACCGAATGATAATGATCGTTCACCACCACGGCCGGATTGGCCCACCACAAGAATGTCTGAGGAAATGCTGTACGATTATAAATCTTCACTTTGATTTCAATATAGGCTTTGCCCGGATAGAGCGTAAAGCCCTGCATCCCTTTGGTACGGAACATGCGCTCCACTTCGTTGCACCAGATCGTTTTACTTCCGTCGGCATTCTCCTCGATAGAAAAGTCGGTAGGCAGGAAAGTAGATGGCCGGTGATGCTGTGGCCAGTTGAACTCGATTCCCCCTGATATCCAAGGACCGGTAAGGCCCACCAAAGCAGGTTTCACCACTTGATTGTAATATACGAAATGGCGTTGTTTCACCTTGTCATAAGCCATGTGTATGCGACCGCCTAATTCCGGCAGAACCATGACCTTGATATACTCATTCTCAATAAAGAGAGCATGATATTTCTTTTCTACTTTCGTATCGGAGATCTTTTCCACCACAGGGTAAGGGTAGACAGACCCGCTACTGCCTTGATACACTCTCTTTTCCAGGAAAATAGGGTTCTTTTCCTCCTTCCCGATTTCATAGGTAGGAAGCAGAATATCCTCTTCCCAGGCGCGTACCTCACTGGTATGCACTGTACTCTTAATCAGATATTGAGTTATTTTCTCCATATTTATATAATTTCTATTTGATTAATTCCTTTTCCAATTCTTCCAGGCTTTTTCCCTTGGTCTCGGGCAAACAGAGTGCTACAAATATTCCGCCGGCAAGACAGATGATGCCGTACAGCCAGAATGTTCCGGCAGCCCCCAGCCCGTTATTCAATACCGGGAAGGTATAAGTAAGTATGAAACAGGCAGCCCACAAAGCAAAAGTACAAACCGACATTGCCACTCCACGTATCCGGTTGGGGAAGATCTCGGAGATGATCACCCACATGGTTGTTGCCAGTGTCATGGCATAGCACGCAATGGCGGTTACCACAATAATCAGCAATACGACACCGGTAATGTGAAAATAATAGGCCGCTCCCATAAAGGTATAAATCATAGTCAGCCCGAATGCCCCTATCAAAGTGAGTGCCTTGCGTCCCCAGCGATCAACCACGAACATTGCCAGAACCGTAAACACGACATTCGTAATTCCGGTCACAACGATATTCATCAGCACATCCGACACACCATATCCGGCAGCCATAAATATCTCCTGTGCATAATTGAATATCACATTGATACCGCACCATTGTTGCAAAACAGCCATCACAACACCGATTATCAACACTTTACGCATGCCGGGACGTAACAATTGCTTAAAGCTGCCCTGCCGGCTTTTATCTGAAGAAGCCACGACAATCGCATCCAATTCCTGACGGGCATAATCAGATCCGCCCATACGGGTAAAAACCTTCAAAGCGGCTTCCCGGCGGCCGGAAGAGGCCAGCCAACGAGGACTTTCGGGAAGTATAAAACTAAAAATGAAAAACAAAGCAGCCGGGACAGTCATCGCCCAAAACATCCAGCGCCATCCCATCTGCCCGTTCCACGACTCACGTATCATCTCGTATGTAGCTCCGATCTCCACCGGTTCTGCAATCTGCCAGTTCACTATCTGGGAAGCCAGAATACCCAGTACAACGGTCAACTGATTGATTGCAACAAAACGTCCGCGCAGGTGAGCCGGAGCGATCTCCGCAATATACATCGGTGACAGGCTGGAAGCAATACCGATGGCAAAACCGCCGATCAGCCTGAAGACATTGAAAAAAGTAAAGGAGTTGGCGGCTCCCGTACCGATGGCGGTACAAATAAAGAGTCCTGCCGCCAATGTAAGAATCGGTTTCCGACCGAAACGGTCACTCATTTTTCCGGCACTCAGCGCACCTACCAAGCAGCCTATCAGTGCACTGCTCATCGCCCATCCTTGTAATACAGGATTGTCCGCTATCTGAAAGTATTGTTCATAGAAAGGTTTCGCACCTCCGATCACTACCCAGTCATAGCCAAAAAGAAAACCTCCCATAGCCGATATCAAGGCTATCAGGAACAGATAAAGATTCGATTGTGTTTTCATCAGGGTCATACAAATATTAATCATTCATTTGATGACCACAAAGTAACCGGGATTTAGCCTATTAAGAAATAGAGAGAATTACTTAAAATATGGACGATTTTACTTTTCCGGTTCGCTCCCTTTCCGCTTGCATTCTTTCCGGAATTCATTCGGTGTTTTTCCGAACTGCTTTTGGAATTGCTGGATAAAGTTACTTGTAGAGTTGATACCAACCAATGTACTCACCTCATTAACCTGGCAATCTTCCTGCGCCAGAATTGTGGCTGCGCGGTTCAGCCGGATAAAACGGATAAACTCCACCGGACTCATATTCATAATACCTTTCAGTTTTTTGCTGAAATTAGAATGGCTCATGTGCATCTTTGCCGTCAGCATCTCCACATTAAAAGAGGGATCGGATATGTTTGCATTCACAATATCCACTACCTGATTGACAAAATTCTCATCAGCCTTATTAATCTCTACCTGTCCGATCGGGATCAGCGGCTTGGTATTCTGCAGGCTGATGTCCCGGTTTTTATTCACAATCAAACTCCTCAGCAAAGCCGACAAGTAATTCAGGTTGAACGGTTTCTCGACATAAGCATCCGCCCCGGCCTCCAATCCCTGAATCTTCGTGCTAACGTCATTCTTCGATGTCAACAGTGCCACCAATATATGGCTGGTGGCTATCTCTGACTTCAATTTCCGGCATAGAGACAATCCGTCTAAGTCGGGCATGATGATGTCACTCAATACAATGTCCACCTTATTATGTTCTATCACGTCCAAAGCCTGCCTGCCATCGGCAGCCGTCAGGATGGTATATTCTTCATGCAACTGTTCTGATAAGAAATCCACGACATCCGGATGATCGTCTACAATCAGCAGAGTAACCTTTATACTGTTTTTGTTCAGCAGAATCTGCCCGCCGTTCATCTCCACCGCCTGTACATTTTCGGTTATCTTCTGGCGAACCGGAAGTTTAAGAATGAAACAGTTCAAGCCATCCGCCACCTCGTAGGTCAAAGTACCCCGATGTTGCTCCACCAAACTCCGGCAAAGCGACAATCCGATGCCCACCCCTATGTTCTCCTTACTGTTTTCTGCCCGGACAAACGGTTCGAAAATAGCTTCGCGCATATTCTCCGACACCAATAAACCGTCATTTATAATTTCAAGCGTCAGGTATTCGTCATCACGGTTCACCCGTACCGTAATACGAGTATCACTGTATTTTATAGCATTGAATATCAAGTTATTCATTATCTTATCAACTGCATCCTTATCGGCTATCACACAGATATCCGGTTCTACACGGTCTGCTATAATCTCAAAAGTCTTATTCTTTTCAGAAAGCAATACAGAAAACCGCTCTTTCAAAGACTCAATCAGATTCAACGCCTTAATCTCCGAAAAGATCAGCGGCTTATTCATGTTTCCGGCAGCTTTGAAGTCCAATAACTGATTTACCAGATTCAACAGCTGGTCTACATTCTGTTTGATTAACCCCAGATAACGTTGTATATTCTTCGGAAACTGCGCTGACTCCTGTATCACCAGATCCATCGGTCCACTGATCAACGTCAGAGGTGTACGTATCTCATGTGTAATATTCGTAAAGAAAGCTACTTTGGATTCATAAAGTTCTTTCTCTTTTTCGATTGTATAGATAAGATTCTTCTCCTCGTTTCTGCGGGTTATTCTTTTCAAGTAAGAACGTGTCCAGTAAAAAAGCAGTGAAAACACGACCAAAGCATAAAGGGTATAAGCAATCGGGGATGCCCACCAAGGCGGTAGTACATCAATTGTCAAAACCTTCTCCGATTCATCCCATACTCCCATATTGTTCGCCCCTTTCACGTGGAGAACATACTTTCCTGTAGTAAGTCCGGCATAAGATATCATATTCTTATCCGTATAGATCCAGTCATTATCAACGTTGCTCATACGATAGGCATACCGGTTGGCCCCCGGAGAAGCAAAACTCAATGCAACGAAACGGATACGGATGTTTCGTTCGTCGTATTTAAGTGTTATTTTATAATCCTTGTCATACCGGTTGATGACATTGGGAAGAAGATTTTTCCCATTTACAAGAAAATCCGTGAAATAGACAGAAGGCATTAAATCGTTTCTGACAAAATGCTCCGGATTAAATGAAACCAACCCATGCATGGTTCCCATGAAAATCGTTTCCCGATTCACCACAGCCGCTGAATTATAATTAAACCGAGAGACGCTCAAACCGTCCTTCTTTCCAAATACCTGTACTTTTTTGTTTTCCGGATTCAGACACACAAGCCCATGATTCGTGCCAAACCAAATATTCCCACGGGTATCTTCCACAGCCTTGAAAACAATATCGTCCGGCAACCCCTCCTCAAGCGAATAGACGTCAAAAACCTCATTGTGGAAGCAACAGATTCCTCCCCGATCCGTACTAAACCAGATACGCCCCTTGCTATCTTCCAAAATACTGCTGACCGAATTCGAACTGATAGAACCAGGCTTACCATCCGCGAGATATAGCTTCGACTCCTGTGAGCGGATATTATACCGATAGACCCCATTGCCCATTGCCGCAATCCAGATATTTCCCTTACTGTCTTCTTTGATATCCTGTATATACCCGTAACCGAATCCTGTCACTTTCTCAAAACGCATCGTCCCTTTTTTCGCTGTATACAGCCCCCCACCGTTACTTATCCAGATAGTACCTGTATGGTCTTCACAAAAAGTAAAGATGCTTTCCTCTTGCAAGCCCAACTCTTTCGCTGTATAATGTGTTACCTTCATGGACGGAGACACCACATCCAACCCATTCTTAAAATATCCGATCCAGATATTCCCGTTTATTTTCCGGATGCAGGTGACCGTAACAGTAGGATGTGTATTGACCGGAGTAAAAGTCGCCGTACTCTTATCGAAAACCGAACAGCCTTCATCTTCCGTTCCCACCCAAAGTTTCTGAGCCTCCTCATCCCAATACAAACCGTGAATCCATTGGCTCTGTAAACTCTGCGGATGATCATTCGGAATATAAACCGTAAAATTCTCCGCACTACGGCTCTGATAGTTCAAACCGCCATACAGCGTACCTGCCCAGACTCCCTTTTCCCTATCGGTATACATCACTGTTACCGTATTATTACTAAGTGAATGCGAATCAAAAGAATCATTCTTAATATGAGTACAACTCCCGGTCAATACATTATATATATAGATACCGTTATTCGTACCCACCCACAATTCTTCCTCTTTAGGCATCAGCAGGCAACGGAGTATAACCTTATCCACTTCCGGAAAATCATGCAGGGACAGTACCTCCGTGTCCATATTATACCTCAACAAGCCCCCTTCATGCAAAGCTATAAACAGAGAGTTCTGATAAGACAGCATTGCATAGGCCCCTTTTCCCTGGAACATTCCGGTTTCTTGCAATACCTGCACAAATTCATCTTTCTTCCTATCATACCGGCAAATACCCTGCTCAATACAACCGACCCAAATAGTTCCCTGCTCATCGATTGTCAGTGACAAGGGTCCGCCCTTCCCAAATACCGTATCCTCTGATATCAAATAGAGCCGATAGGCTTTTGTCTGTATATTCACTTTCAGTATACCCCGGGAAGGTAGAACAACCCACATATTTCCCTCCTTATCGGCAACAATACTTGAGACCCAATTATATAAAAAATCCGCACTCTGGTCAGGATTCAACCAACGTTCCAAATACGTAAAGGTTTCCAAAACCGGATCATAGACAAAGACTCCTTCATCCGTACCTATCCACAAAAACCGATTAGCATCCTCGCACAAAGCAGCAATGTTATTATTCCGCCTGTTCGCCACCGGATCATAACAATCCAGCACTTTAAACTCGCATCCGTCATAACGGTTCAGTTTGTTACGGGTTCCGATCCACATATACCCATAGCTGTCCTGTAATATCGCTTTCACTTCACAATGCGACAATCCCTCTTCATTATTCAAACGAGTAAAATGCACCTGTCCGAACAACGATATACATAGATTAATAAAGATGATAAAACACAGAGTTATTCTCATGATTATATAATATACAAGTGCAAAAATAATTATAAAGTATCAAAAAACACACTTTCAGACCAACATAAAGCCTCACAATATAAGATTCTGACATTAAAATATAAAATATTCACTCAACAAACGGGCTATATCTGCCAAAATTAAAATTTGATACTTTTTCATTTTTATCGGATATCCGTTGCAAAACCACCCTCCTATATTTGCACCACGAACAATAACCTTTAATTATTTTAATGCTATGCTGAAGATCAAAGAAGGATTCAAAGGAGAACGGCTGATAAATCTTCCCTTATCTGTTATCGAAGAGTTCAAAAACGATGAATTAGGCAAAGAGCTATACCTTACTAATATAGGTTATTTCCCAAATGCCGAATATCATTATTGCCGTAGAGAAGCGGTCAGTTCTACCGACTATATTCTTGTCTATTGTGTAAAAGGCGAAGGCTGGCTCGAGTGTAACGGACAAAAGTCAAGAGTTGGAGAAGATCAGTTCTTTATCATTCCACAAGGCATGTCTCATGCTTACGGAAGCAGTAAAGGGAAGCCCTGGTCTATCTACTGGATACATTTTAACGGTAAAAAAGCCGGATATTTCAGTAAAGGATCCGATGTCCCCCAAAATATGCCGTATAACTCGCAATCAAGGTTCAAAAACAAAATAGATCTGTTTGAAGAAATATTCAGTACCCTCCAGTCAGAAAGCAGTATCGGACAAATGTCTTATGTTACCAGCGTTCTGTTCCATTTCTTAGGCATTATAAAGTACTCCAATTCGGAAAAGAAAGAATCAGAAGCCATCAAAGAGAGCAGCATTATCGACACTTCCTTGAAATTCATGAAGGAGAATCTGCACAAACATCTTTCTTTAAAAGACATGGCAGAGCATGTGAATCTTTCCATCTCGTACTTTTCCAGGGTATTTATCGCACAAATCGGAACTTCTCCATCTAAGTATCTGGCACAGCTCCGCATGGAGAAAGCCTGCCATTATTTAGAAGAAACGGAGATGAAGGTGAATCAAATCAGCCCGTTGGTCGGGTTCGATGATCCGCTTTATTTCTCAAGGCTATTTACCAATTATCTGAAATTATCTCCTACCCAATATAGAGAGAATAGAAACAGAACTCTATTTTTCAGAACAGCGGTACAAACAGTACATCATACAATGGCAATATAAGATACAGGCTTATAACTTTGCTTTTTGTCAAAATGTCAATATGATATTTTAGTTTATGCAGAATTCTCTTTATGAGAGCAAAAGACCGGGTTGGTTCCAAAAATCTCCTACATTCTCATTTTGAATATTCTAAAAAGTCATAGATACAATCAATCGTCTATCAACAAGATTGCTATTATCAATATTTTGTCAGCAAATTATCGCAAAACAGGCTCTACAAGGAAAAATATATTCTCCCCGTAGAGTCTCTTATAGTTTCTCGTAGAGGAACGAGCCGTTCCTCTACGAGGAACCGAAACTATCTCCCGGAGGAAAGTAGATAAATCTGTTGGAATAAAGTGCATATTCATCCCTTTTGCATGGGAATATGCAAGAAAAAGTGCATTTTATTCATTTGTTTATGCACTTTTTCCTCTATTTACTACTTTTCCGCCAAAGTACATGTTAGCAAAAAGTACAATATAAAAGAATTATGTCAGACAATTTGTATTTTCTAAAACTTTTACCCACATCGGTTTTATCAAATTCAATGATCAATACATGCACTTTAGCGGCATTTCTTCTCCACTTACCGAAACGACATACACTCCTTTTTCCGCCAAAGGGATCACCGTATTGGAAAACCCTGCATTAATCGTTCTGCCATCCATGCCATACACAACCACTTTGTGATTATCCGTCCCCCGAACTATTACTCCGGAGTCTACAGTAATGACCCTGAAATGATCGGATGCCGCAGTTTTCCGGATACCCGTTGCCGAAAAACCGGCCGTTGTAAACTTACTGCCGGCATACGACTGGTCTAACGTCTGAACTCCTACCGTATATTTGCCTTCACCGAACACGCGCATCCGATAGGAGTTGAGAGCGGAAGAAAGAGAAGTCTGCAAATCGGTACCGACTTTCAGCTTACCGGTTTCAATATCTACCGGAATCATGGTGTACAGTTCACCGGTAGTCTCGTTATGGACATAAATATTATAGCGCAGGGCCGCTTCAGGAGTCTCTTTATCGGAGCCGGGCAACCAGGTGATCAGGAGCTCATCTCCCTCCATCGTTGCCGTAACCTTGACAGGAGGTTCGGGGAAAGTATTTCCGGGAAGCCCGTTTTTCTGAGGATTGTTCTCATAAACCCGCAACGGTGAGGAATAATATGAATCGGGAGCTTTATCGTAAGTTCCTACATAACCGCCAACGATCAGGTCCATATTGCCATCACCATTCACATCGCCCATATTAATACCTCCGTCTTGATTGACCGGAACTACCGGATAAGACTTATCCATCACAAACGTCCCTTCCTGAGTCTGGTAATAGATACGGTTTCTATATCCGGACCCGTCACTGGGTTCCCCATTTATCACCATATCCATCCGGCCGTCACCGTTAAAGTCGGCAACCAACGGATTGGCCCTACTGACTCCCAACAGGTTACTTTCTTTTTCAGAGACATACCGATAGGTACATTTGCCGTCTTTATCAACCATGTTGTAAAACAAGGAAGCAAGACAGGCCCAATTATCACCATTTCCGGTACTGATAATGTCCAACGTGCCATCACCATTAATATCTGCCAAGGTAGATTGTCCTTGAAAAGCGCCGTAAATATTTGGCGGAGTCTCGTCTGCAAATGAGCCGTCACGTTTATTGATATAGGTTTTAATTCCGGTAGCTGTCCGGTCGCTATACCCGGAGAATTCAATATCGAGCCAACCGTCGTTATTCAAATCACCAAACATAACCGAACCATTGGTAGCCGCCTCAAACACCTGTTGTTCCTGATGGATAAAGGTACCACTCCCACGGTCATTCAGATACAAGTCCACACGTCGCCCGTTGTGATAACTCATCACAACAACATCCGTATACCCGTCATGATTATAATCACCGACAGAGATCGGATTGTAAAAACCTTCATCTCTGTACGGGAAGAATCCCGGATTGGCAACTTTCTCAAAACGATAATCATTCTCTTCTCCCAAATTCCGGTACAAGGCCACAATCTTAACATCACCACTTATATTCCAATCCCCCCCCTGCCCCATAATCAGCAAATCGAGGTTTCCATCATTGTTAAAATCAAAGAACACCGCATTGGTATACGTACTTATCGGCAAGTAGGATTCCTTTTCAAGTGTAAAAGTCCCATCACTATTACGCCGTACAAGAATAGCCAGTTCATCCCACACGTGGGCACTCCCCCCGATACATGACAATACCATAAGGAGACAGGCAATTAATCTCTTTTTCATAAGCCTCCCTTTATTATTCTACCGCCAACCCGCCGGGACCGTCAAATTTATACTCGAATGAATCAAACCATACACTTCCGCCATCCGCTTTCGTGTTATAGGAGTAAAGCCCTACACGAGACCCTTTCCAATCGCGGGAACCTTCCCGAAACGAATCGCCACACTCCAGATAGCTCTGCCCATCCAGGCTGTAGAAAAACTGATGAGTATTCGTCAAGGCGTCGATCAGTAATTTCACATAGATTATCCGGTCATCTGTTCCTTCTACCGTTTTAATCAGCTTCACCTGCCCTTCATTCTCATAATAGACAACCGGCTGTAACACTCCACCGTCCATCTGCATCAAGATACCCGCACCGCAGAATTTATCACCGATACATTCCAGACCGGCCCGTTGTCCTTCTGCCATCTCCGAATAATCCATCCGAATGACAGCTTCTCCTTTGTATCCCATCGTCTTCTGTGTGAATTGGTTGCGGGATTCGCGTACATTTTTCGCTTTCAATGCTTTAATTTCCAGCCATCCGGGACGGGATGCCAGAGACCAGTTTTCGTTTGACGGATTGTGGTTGAACTGCCATTGCAAGGCCAACTCACCTGATGCGAAATCATCACTCGATTGCGGAGCATGGGGAATTACATGGCATTTTATAGAAGGCTTCTTACAGATTTTCATCGGCTCACCCACTCCATTTTTGTCATAATCCATACCGATCACCGGAAAACCGTCTTCCCATACCACCGGTTGTAGATGTACGACACGCCCCTGAGGATCGGCCGATTGGAAATGATAGAACCACCATTCTCCTTCAGGAGTATCTACCAAAGCGCCTTGATGCGGACCATTTACTTTTGTCATTCCCATCTCCAGTACACGCTTCGATTCATAAGGGCCGTAAATATTTTTAGAACGCATTACCGTTTGCCAACCGGAACTGACCCCACCTTCGGGGATGCTGATGTAATAGTAACCATCCTTTTTAAAAAGTTTCGTACCTTCAGCTACCGGACCTTCATATACTTTCCGGCCATCATCGAGAAGCCGTGTACCGTCCGCGCTCATCTTATGAATATAAATAGGACCACCACCCAACTGGCTACGACCGACATAAGCCTGCCCGTCTTCATCCCAAAACGGACAAGGATCTTCCCAGCCGCCGGCACTCTTCACACAATGCAACAGAGACCAAGGACCTGCCGGATTGGTAGCGGTAGACATAAATAAACCGTCATTCGGCATACAGACAAACATCCAGAACTTTCCGTCATGATAACGTAAAGCCGGTGCCCAACTGCCATCGCCATAACGTGTCATTTCCGAAAAGCCGGGAAGGTCGATATGATTGTATATCTGACCGATGATGGTCCAGTTTACCATATCCTCGGATTCGAGAACCGGCACTCCCATAAAGTGGAATTCAGAACAGATCATATAATATTTATTTCCCACCCGGATAACATCCGGATCGGAGTAGTCGCCATTCAGGATGGGATTGGCGAATGTCCCGTCACCCAAATCTCCCCAACGGGAATCGGCATACCAACCGCTCGATCCGCCTAAATCCTGACCTCCACAGAACAATCCCATATATCCGCTATTGGTATATGCGCCCAATACCGGACGCGCCCGGCACTCGCCGGGGAAAAACTCCTGTACAGATTCGTCATCTGTTCCGACTCTTTCAAAAACAGTCATCTGCTGTGCTACGCCACTTGTAAAAGGCAAACAGCAAAATGCAACCGACAAGAGGGAAATGCTTTTCTTTAAAGAGAAAATGTGCTTCATAATCTTTAATTTAATTGTATTATAGGATGAGAGTTTTGGACTATTTTCTAATAAAAAATCGGTACCTACAGTCAGGCGGTTTATGATATGCAATCGGAGTTATTTCAACCGTGCAACCTCATAAACCGCCTGATCACAAATCCCGAACAGGTATATATCAGTTGTTATAAGGGGTCACCACCAGTTTATAAGAGCCACCGTCCAATAACTTCTCATCGAACGTAATGGTAACATTCTTCTTCTCACCCGCCATAAGGGTAAAATAGTTATCATTCATGATAGCCGGCAAAATACGTTCACCATCCGAAGTACGGTAAGCCTGCACATGTACGGCAAAGGCAACCCCTTTGGCAGAAGTGGGGTTGGTGATGGAAGCCTGTATTTCTGCCTTTCCATCTTTTTTCACCATCTTGGAGGAAACCTTCAGATCTGCTTTCGGCAGAGTATTCAAAGCCGTAAAGTTCAGACGGTCGTTACCGCGCCAATAATTATTTTCCGAAACGATATTCCCGGCTTTATCTTTCAAGGTCAGACGGATAAAATGAACATCACTCAATCCTTCGCTGGGTTGCGTTCCGCTCAATACATCGAAACCCCACAATGAATAACCAAACCACCAGCCGAGCTCGATACCGAACATACGTACATAACGGGCATCCACCTCGGGGAACGTGATTTCGTCTATACCACCGCGTCCTTCATCTGTCTTATAGACTTCTTTCCAGTTTTCCGCATCGTTCGATACCTGTATTTTATAAGCTTTTCCGAACGAGGCTTCCCAGTCCAGGCGGACACCGCCGACAGGCTGTACACTGCCAAGATCCACATAAATCCACTCATTATCCGCCTTGGCTGCCGCCCAACGGGTATCTTTTTTACCGTCCGTAGCATCCGAGGGTTGTCCGTGAGTGACGCTCGATGCGTAAGTAGGTTTTCCTAAAGACAGATTTTTGCGTTCTTTATTAAAATCAATGGTAAAACACTGCACGGTAGTATTAGCGGGCGAATTGACCGTAGCCGATTTCGTGTAAGCCGCTACCGGCTTGCCGTCCAGATTGTATACCTTAACCTCGGCAGTCAACCCCTCCATATCACGTGCCGTTGTATTGGCAATCTTTACACCATCCGTCACCGGATTCCAGAGAATATGTACCGGTTCGCAAGCCGACTTCGTGCCCCAATAAGCACCTGTCAGGTCGTAATAATAGTCGTATGTCTGCCAGACCATTGACGGATAAGCCGACTGTCCCATCCAGGTCATGATACCCGATGCATCTTCCCACATACAATCCAGCCAGCCTTCATACATAGCCTTGTTGGATTCAAAATTGACAAGCTGTGCCTTGCGGCAATAATCCTCGATTCCCTCCGGTTTGCCGAATCCCTTTTCGATAGAGGCATCGTAACGTTCGGGCGCTGCATTGAAAGCATTCTGACCGAAATAATGCTTGTTCCACATCTCATCGCGCGGCCACCAGTTTTCTTCCGGCATAAACTTCTTAAAGCTCTCGAAGGTGGGCATCACGGCAGTACCGATCTCCGTACGGAATCCCCAGCCGCGTGCCGGATCGCCTTCCAACCCGTCAGGATATTTAGAGAAGTAGAAACGAGGTTCGAAAGCACCCCACGGACCGCTACCGGTCAGTCCTTGTGCATGAGAATTCGCCTGAAAATAACGGTCTCCCCCATCAAACGTCTTGATGTTTTCGGCCATCCATCCTTCCAACGGCGGCTGTGGATTGGATTCATTATCTCCACACCATACTGCCACACTCGGATGATTGCGTATACGTTTAATCTTCTCCACCATGTTATTATTGAACACGTTAAGATCGTAAGGCAAATTCGGGTTGGAATTGATCCAGAAATCATCCCACACCATAATTCCATATTTGTCACAGGCTTCATAAAACTCCTCATCGGTCACAGAGCCCAGCCAGTTGCGTATCATATTAAAGTTCATCTCCTTATGCAGACGAATCTTTGTGTCATATTCGGCACCACGGCAACGAAGCATGTATTCCGACATTCCCCAATTGGCCCCTTTTACAAATACGGGAATCCCATTGATATAAATGTGAAAAGTGTTGTTCTCCTTATCATAGGTATATTTCTTTATACCGAAGGTGACCTCTTTCGTTTCGGAAACTTTATCATCCACCTTTACTTCAAAGGTACACGTATACAGATTCGGTTCTCCGTATCCGTTCGGCCACCACAACCGGGGGCTGTCGAGCATCAATTGCGGATAATAACGTTTGTCGAAGCTGACGGTAGAAGTCGTATTGGCAGACAGTTCGATTTCTTTGTAAAAAGTAATATTGCCCGGATTAATCGTACCCGTCACTACAGCCTTCACCGGTTTGTCCTCATTATTCTTCACGTCCAACTGTACAGACAGATCCGCCCGCGCACGGGTAGGTAAGTCTGTGCGTATCCACGGATCGATCAAGGTGACACCACCCGTATTGCTTAAAAACACTTTGTCGGTAATACCCATATTCAATCCCGGGACATACGGCATCCAGTCCCAGCCACCACTGGAAAGATAGGTAGGGCTACCGCAGTTGGCCAATGGTGTTTGCGGCATGTGTACCAACACAGCCAGTACATTTTCACCGGTTTTATCTACTACATCGGTTACATTAAAACGTCCCCGGTGCATAAAACCATCCAGAACGCCCAAGCTGTGTCCGTTCAGATAAATCTCCGCCTTACGATTCACCCCGTTAAAGTTGAGCCAAATCAGTTCCTTATCAAAATCGGCAGGAATCCGGAACTCGGTACGATACCAAAAACTGCGATCATATTTGGCACGATCCACCTGATGGATATTATCACCGAAGTTAGGGTCTTTCTCCAGTCCGGCATTTACATAAGCCGTAAAGGCAGTTCCCGGAACGACAGCATCCACCCACGAAGATGCATCGTACTCCTTGTTACACAATGCGTTTGCGTCTTCTTTCACTTCTGCCTGTGGTTTCAACTTCCAGGCAACAGCCGATTCGCCGCTATGCAGAAAAACCTGTGCCGCCTGAGCAGAAAAACTAAAAGCGGATGCCAGCAGTAAAAGACCGGCTCCCAACGTGTTACTCATCTTTCTTTTTATTTCCATTTTATCGTATTTATAAATATAACTTATACTTACCTTAGCATCCAACTAATTACCAGTCCGCAGCATTACCAATCAGCCGCTTATCCATCCTCCGGCTTACTATCTTCCGCCTAACCGCCCGACCGATTACTGTCCGCCGGCCTATCCGATTGCAAAATAAGCTGATTGCCTGAAGATAAAGAATAGATAATCTTATCGCGAATATGGATAATCTTATTTTTCATCATGCCGTTTTCTGTAAAGGCAAAATTATCCATATTCAGAATTAAATCCTCCATTCCATATATGACAACTATGCCGTTCCTTTGTAGCAGCCAATAAAAGAGAGTGATGAACTCACACGGCTCTTTCATTTAAACTCGGAACAAACTGATAACTACTGATTATGTTGATTTTACATCAACAGAGACAGATGGCATTTAGTCTATGTTGTGTCAATAGCGATGTTTGGCTGCTCCTAAATGCCTATCAGCCACAAACATTGAAATTTCAAAGCATTTTTAAATGAAAGAGCCGTGATGAACTCACAAATAACCATACGAAATATGAAGAAACATCTTATTCTTATCGTTATCTTATGCCTTGCAGTAACCTTGCAGCTAAAAGCGCAAAAAGAGTATACTGTCAGTTCACCTAACGGAACGCTGGAACTCAAAATTATAGCAGGAGATACCCTCTCTTACCAAATATTTACCGATGGAGAGGCGATTTCTGAAATATCTCCCATTGCAATGGTAGTAGAGAGGAACGGACGCCAACTGGTCTTGGGAGAAAACCCGGTAGTGGAAAAGTGTACCCGGAATTCTATCAGCCAAAAAATCCCGATGCCTTTGGGTGAAAATGACGAAATAGATGATACCTACAATGAAATGATACTCGATTTCGGTTCTCTTTACTCCTTACACTGCCGGGCTTATGACGAAGGAGTAGCCTACCGGATGGAAAGTAAAATCAGTGGAAGCATCACCATCCGTACCGAAATAGCAGAATTCAATTTTAAAGACAACCCTCAAGTATGGATTGCTTATGACGAAGACAAACGC
>CAVCAX010000166.1:11945-16539 GCA_963599995.1 Coprobacillus sp. CAG:698 | reverse complement strand
ACAAACGCACCATGAGCCAATGGGAACTCCCCTACAAACGTGAATTAAGCGTGAAGTCGATAAAAACAGGAGACTACGGCATTAATCCCTGCTTTTTCAGAAACAATAAGAAAGCAATCGGAATCACGGTCATCGAGTCCGACTTGGAAAATTACCCGGGGATGTACTTATTAAAAAAAGAGACCGGAAACAAATTAGTCGGCAAATGGGCCGAATATCCCAAAAAGATCAAGAATGAAAATAAATATGACTCGCAGGCCGTATTGGAACGTTACGATTACATTGCTGTGACACCGGGAAAACGCACTTATCCGTGGCGCGGATTTATCATCAGCCATGATGATTCGGAATTGATGAACAATGATTTGGTTTACAAATTAGCAAAGCCACAGACAGAAGGGGATTTTTCCTGGATATCGGGAGGTAGAAGCGCTTTCGAATGGCTGCACGACGGTGAACTTGAAGGTGATTTAGGCTTTATCTATGGCCCGTTCGGTGACGGACGTCCCCATACCCTCGAATTCTATAAGTATTACGTCGACTTTGCTGCGGAGATGGGATTTGAATGGATGACTTGCGATGCAGGCTGGGGAGAAGAGTATATCAAAGAGCTGTGCACGTATGCCCGGAGTAAGAATATTAAAATTATGGTGTGGAGTTATTTCAATTTCCTGCTTGTCGATGAACCGATGCTTGCCCGCTTCAAGGAATGGGGAATATCCGGTGTGAAAGCCGACTTCATGTCCAGAGACGATCAGATTGCAGCCGGCTGGATACCGACCATGGCAGAACGTTGTGCAAAGAACCGGTTGATGCTGTTGCTGCACGGCTGCCCCAAGCCGGTGGCATGGCACCGTACCTACCCGAACATCATCAGCTACGAGGCAGTGACAGGCGAAGAGAGCAACAAATGGAATGACAATTGCAATCCGGTATACCACACAGTGATTCCTTTCCTGCGCATGCTTGGAGGAGCAATGGATATGACACCCGGTTCTCTGCGCAACAAGACCCGGAAAGGATGGACCTGGAAAGGTACCGGCGCCCCTTGGAGCTTAGGGACACGCGCTCACCAGATGGCTCAATATGTGGTATATCACCAAACATTGGGATTCGTTAGCGATGCACCGACAGAATACCGGAAATTTCCGGAGATAATGGAGTTTTTAAAGCATGTGCCTACTGTCTGGAACGAGACGAAACCTCTGCAAGGAAAAATCGGCGAATATGCAGTCATGGCACGTAGAACAGGAGACGAATGGTATATAGGCGGATTAAGTAACTGGACGCAACGCAGCCTAAACGTTGATTTTTCATTCCTCGATCCCAACACACGTTATAAAGCCTACATCATCGAGGATATACCGGAAAAGAACAATGATACTTCAAACCGTACCGGAGATGCGACGGCGTGTAAATGTTATACCATCGATGCCACCAGCCAAACTCAAATAAGCTTTCAAGTAGCGGAAGGGGGTGGTTTCGCGATACGCATTTATCCGGATCCCGATTATACCGGAATAAAAGGTACGGAGACAGCGGAAAAAGTAAAAATATGGTATGAGCAGAAGAATGAAAGCATCTACGTACAGCTTCCGAAGCAGGAGCTTACCGCCGACATTCATCTTTACGATATTGCGGGCCGTCCGTTTTATCCGGAGTATACAGCCAACAACAATCCGCTTTGTATTCCGGCATCCTATTTATCCAAAGGATATTACTGTATAAGATGTATTACTCCGAATACCAGCCAAAGCACACTTATTTATAAGAACTAATCAATTCGGCCGGAATCATTCGTATGCAGCAGTCTGGCAGCAAGAAGCCAAGAAGCCAAATGGGAACAACTTGCCAGAAAAATCCCCTTAGCGACTTAACTGCTTATTGCTAAATATGAGTTGTTCAGGTTAATATTAACTATTAAATATTCACACTATGAAAATTAGAAAATTACTTTCGACAATGGCATTGAGCGCCATAGTAGCCTCGAATGCACTGGCTACAGAGCCTGTAAAAGTGGAATGGGGAGACCCCATCAAACAACCTTGGGGAGATCCCAGCGATCCGGAAGGAATAAATGTATGCTCCTGGTTCCAATGGGGACAAGACTTGTGGTTCGACTATAACAACGACGGATACATGGATCGTTTTGTTATCGGTGGTAAACACGAAGATTTGGGACATGCATATCTGTTCAGAAATGAAGAAGGAAGCGAATTCACAAACATACCGGTTGACATCCCCAAATTGGAAATTGCCGGAGCAGTAGTCTTGGATTTTGACAACGACGGTATCATGGACCTTTACGTGCAAGGGAAAAAAGTAACCGATAGCGGCCGGGAAAACTACACGGCTATCTGGAAAGGAACAGGAAACTCGAAAAAGCCTTTTGAATATGCCGCTCAGCAAGAGATAGACGAATTGGGCATCGGAGAGAGCGAAGGCCAGCACCGGGGGTATTTCTGTGCAGCCGGCGACTATGACAATGATGGCTGGACGGATTTATTCATGACCGGTTGGGCACGTAAAGACGAAAGCTGGCACGTCATTCTATACCGGAACAATCAGGGAACTTTCGAAGAGGTGCAGAATCCGGTAGGAGAAAACGGTGAAGGAATCGAACCCTTCAAGACAATCACAACCGGCTCTATCTACCTGAGCGACTTAAACAAAGACGGTTATCTTGATCTCATTGTTTCCGGAAACGATCAGAGCAATGGTTGGGTGGCAGCAACTACCATCTATTTTAACAATGGTGACGGAACTTTCCGCGAAACGACCCAGAAGGGTTTCTTTGAAGGACAAAAAAGCGGTACCACCTTTACTGCGGATGTCAATAACGACGGCTATCCGGATATTCTGGAATTCGGCGACCTCAAAGACAACGAAACAGAGACTCAAAATGGCATCGGTAACTTATATATCAATAATGGCGACGGGACTTTTGCCGCACCTTTGAAAACCGAAGTGACCCATTTGCTGACAGCCAGAGCAGCACCGGCTGTAGGTGACATCAATAACGACGGGAAAATCGACATTATGATTCAGTGCGGCTGGTCATGGACGGACGGACAGACCGAAACAGAATATTCACTTACCAACCTGTATTACAATAATGGAGACAACAGCTTTACCCGCGAATACCTGAATGACAATGTTAATTCTCATGAATCCGATGTCAACTTTGTTGATTTCAATCATGATGGCGCGCTGGACTACTCCATCAGCGGATGGGGACCGAAAGAGCCTAACTGGTTCAACCGGGTCGTTCCAAACAATCTGACCAGCGACCTGACAATGAACGAAGCGCCTAAGTTCGTGAATGATGCAGATGTACAGGTAAAAGAAGACGGTTCCGACGTAATCATCTCCTGGGGAAGTGCAACAGATGATACCACTCCGGCGGAGGCAATCCGTTACAATCTATACATCAAAGCCCAAAAAGCGGATGAATTCGGAGCTACCTATACATATACCTATGTTCCTGCCAACATTGAGAGCAATCTCCGACTCGGAAACACCACTTATGACTCCAAAGTAAGCGCACGCCTAATCAATGGCCGGCAAATCCGCATGAAAGGTTTCAATACTACCGATTATGAATTTGCCGTGCAGCCGGTAGATAACGGTAATCTTGGCGGCAAATTTGTCGTGGCAAATTCCAAAGGTACCGGCATCAGCCAGACTCAAGCTGTAAACACAAAAGTATATGCAGCCGATGGTAAAGTCATCATCGAAAGCGATGTTTGTGCAGACTATACAATCGTTACAATCGATGGCAAACCGGTGGCAAACGGTACATGCAATCAGAAAGCCGAAGAAACGGTAAATGACGGCATCTATATTGTAAAAGTAGCCGGTACGATGCACAAAGTGTGCGTACTGCCTTAATCCGGCGCATTAACCTATTGACACACATTGGCACATTATTTCCTCATTTGTAAAGGCACCCGCTCTTTAAAATTCCGGAAAAGATGTGCCAATGTTTCAAAGAGTAACTCCCTCTCAATATCCGATGGTTGCAGCTAAATCTTCCGCTATCTTTTGACAAGCTGCACAAACTCCCGGAGGAAGCAAGAAACCATATTTTTTCTACATACAGTACCTCTTGCAACCATTATTATCCGGCATGGAAATTTAAGCCCATCAATATGGGAAACAAATATTTTAGTTAGTTTTGTGTCCGAATAATAAAGCCCACATGAAAAATATTCGAAAAGGACTAAAGGAAAAATCCAATATGAGTGATGCCGCAATGGATGAGTTGCTTTCTTCAGCAATCAGGCTGGAGGTACCCAAGAAACATATATTGGCGAGTTCGCTCAAGAAAGACGGGAATGTTTATTTCATCGAAAAAGGAATTGCCCGTACATACTGCATGGTAGAAGGGAAAGAAATTACCTATTGGTTTTCTCCGGAAGGTGATATTACCTATGTCACCAATGAATTCTATGGGCACAAGATAAGAGGTTATGAGAATGAGTATATTCAGTTGCTCGAAAATGCGATCCTGTACTATATCCCCATCAGACGGCTGGAAGAATTATATAAAACCAACATTGAAATAGCCAACTGGGGACGAATGCTCCATCAA
>CAVCAX010000166.1:7984-11935 GCA_963599995.1 Coprobacillus sp. CAG:698 | reverse complement strand
GCCGAAGAGAGATACCGCATTTTTTTAAAGGAAAATCCTACCTTGTTCCAGCGTGTCAACCTGGGCTACATAGCATCTTATCTGGGATTCAGTCAAGTCACCTTATCTCTTTTACGCAACAAAGCCAGGTAAAACCATTTTTTTAAGTAATTAAAAAAAACATCATAGAAACATGTGATAATTTTGTGCAGCTATTTTCCACCACAAGAACATAATGATATATACCCATAACAAACATTGAATAAAAAGTATGACAAACAACAACTATCTTTATGCCAAACAGAGATACGAGATTTTAGATGGCCTGCGTGGTGTGGCTGCATTACTTGTTTTAGCTTACCACCAGTTTGACCTTTACAATTTGGGGAATCCTGTGAATGCAATCATCAACCATGGTTATCTTGCCGTAGATTTTTTCTTTATCCTGTCGGGGTTCGTCATTGGTTATGCCTATGATGACCGGTGGGAACACATGACATTGAAGAGTTTTTTCAAACGCCGATTAGTACGGTTACATCCGATGATTATTCTTGCCACCTTCATCGGGGTCGTTTTCTTCTATTTCGGGCAAGGGGATTTTTTCCCTCTTATCGAAAAAGCCTCTGTCACCATGCTGATATTGTGTGCCATATTATCCATTTTCATGATACCGGCTCCGGTATCGATGGACATTCGCGGCTGGAGTGAAATGAATGCCATCAACGGAAATGCCTGGACGCTTTATTTTGAGTACTTTGCCAACATACTTTATGCATTCGTCATCCGCCGTTTCTCTAAGCTGACCCTCTTCCTGTTTGTCTTGGCATCTGCATTCCTGACCCTTAATCTGGCTCTCGACTGGGATGTATTCAATACTTTTTCCGAACGCGTAGCACAACGCTACACGGTTATAGGCGGTTGGGTGCTGAATGCCGAACATCTGTTGATAGGCTTCTCACGCCTTCTATTTCCATTCTTTGCCGGGTTATTGCTGTCCCGCATCGGTTGGTTGCTTCGTGTTAAAGCCGGCTTTTGGTGGAGCAGTATTTTTCTTATTGCCATCCTTATCATGCCTCGTATCGGCGGAGAAGCGCATGGCATCTGGAATGGGATCTATGAAGCATTGAGCATCCTATTGCTTTTCCCGATCCTTGTGGCAATGGGAGCCGGGAGTTCTGTTTCCGGAAAATCCGCTAAAGTATGTAAGTTTTTAGGAGACATATCCTATCCTCTGTACATTATACATTACCCGATTGTCTATACACTTTTCGGTGCTTGGAAACATAAGAATCCGGATATTCCTTTAAGTGAAACCATCTTCATCAATGTAGCTCTTTATCTTTTTTGCATATTCTTGGCTTATGCCAGTCTTAAAGTTTATGATGAGCCTGTGCGTGAATGGCTGAAGGCCCATTGGCTTAAGTCAAAATCAGCGTCTTGACCACCATTCAGAAGAAGTTCTTTTAGGAAAGGAGGGGATTGTAACCGGCTCCGAAAAAAGACTTAAGTCTTTCGGAAAAAGATATAGCATGTTTCGAAAAAAGACATAACATCTTTCAGAAAAAGATGTAGTATGTTTAAAAAAAAGACTTAATATATTTTTGCCCCCTTCATCACCTTCACCTTTTTCTCTCAACCGGCTTATTCATCGGGGATACAAGGTGAAGGCACATACCAAGGAGCCTGACAGCGAAACGTAAGGAATATGCCTACGCTTCATAAGCACGGATTCTATTCCTTCCGGCCACCGTGCCCGGACTCACTTTGCACCTTATTCGGAAAAAGAGTGGGCCTTCACCCTGTATCTCTTTATTCATGGGGCATACAGAAAAAAGGTGAAGCCGGTGAAGGGGGTAAAAATAAGGTGATATTACCAAAAACAAGGCATGCAGCCGTACTCTTCGACAAGGCATGCAGCCGTACTTTTCGGAAACAAAAGCAGGAATGCCCTATCCGTCACCCTCCTTATATTCCAAAATATCTCCCGGCTGGCAATCCAGCTCCTTACAAATAGCTTCAAGCGTAGAAAACCGGATGGCTTTAGCTTTACCGGTTTTCAAGATCGAAAGATTAGCGGGTGTAATATCCACCTTTTCCGCCAATTCGCCCAAAGAGATTTTTCTTCGGGCCATCATAATATCAAGGTTTACTATTATAGCCATAATTTCTTTATTTTCCGTTCAGGTTAAATGGTCAGTTCCTGTTCTTCTTGCAACTTCACCCCCAATGCAAAAATCTCGGCAAAAAGTAACATCAGGAACATATCACTCCAACTTATAGCAAATTCATAATTGCTTATCACATATCCGGGCAACGTCGTCTGATTGGCTATACAATGATATACCAACCAATCATACAAGGAGATGAAAGCTAAAGAGCCATTTGTAGTATATACGAATATGCGCAACCTGCGCGCATTTTTCCGCGTAAATATCTCATGCTTAAATACAGAAATCAGTAATTTGACAAAGTTGACAATCCCCCAGATGAACAACGGCAGAACCGGCAGAAGGAAAATACTGAAAAGCCCCATCCACCAGGAAGCCCATCCGCACGCAACCACTTTCTTCACAGCATAAGGTGTCTGCACATCGAAACGGGTGTTTTGTACAGAATCTAAAGACAGTCCGTCATCAGCCGGCATGACATTCAGTTCCTGTGCCAACTTTATCCCAATCCGGCCATCCGCTTCCACCTGTTCCTGCTTCAGCTGTGTTCTCCTTTCTACCAATGTACGCGGATTGGTATATCCCCATATATCAACAAATGCAGTTATAACTTCTACTGCCATAAACAGCAAGGTAAAGAAAGCCAAAAAACTAATTTTTTTCATAAACGTCCTCTCTTTAAATAGTCAGGTCCTGCTCCTCTTTCATCTTCAATCCGATAGCGAAAACCTCGCCGACAATCCATGCGACCAACCCCAAAACCAAAGTCAGCTTAGAGACAAGATCGGACAGATTCACCGAATAACCGGATATGGAAAATACTCCCGACAGCTCGTAAGCGGAAACATAGGCGGGAAAAGCCGAACAAATAAAATTAAGAATGAGTATAGCTCCTAACCAACGAAGCCGGCGGACATTCTTCCAGTCAAATATCCTGGACTTATTGATGGCTATGATCAATTGGGCAAAGAATACCACTGAGAAAATCATGGTGAAGATTACCGTAAAGTTGCACATCATCGTGATAAACTTCAACCAGACATTGACCGGTGTATTCACACTCACAACCAGTTTTCCGTAAATGGCCGGCACGAATTCTCCCGTTTTCTCATTGCATACCGAATCTTTCATATAGGCAAAGTTATCCAGAAACAAGGTAATGCTCTTCATATTATTCGCTGTCTGAAACTGCTCTTCGTTATCAGCATAGTTCATGCCTGCCCGAAAGCCATCTACAAACGCACTCCCCATGTAGTAAGCAGACTCGAATACCGAATAACAGAATACCAGCATCACCAGCAGACAAAGTATATTCAATCTCTTTTTCATGGCTATCAATCGTTATCAGTCAAAATTTCTATGTTATCGTCTTTTTTCCAGGGATAAGATATCGTGGTCCGTTTCATCAGCCAATAGCATCCTAACAATAATACAACCGCCACACAAGTGATTATCAGACTGGCTGTATCTCCAACAAGAGCATCCATATCATCCATTCCGGGATATTTTATATTAAGGTACACCGAAATACTATTGTTCAATATATGCATCAGAATACAAGGCACCAGACTGGCCGTCTTGTAATAGACCCACGCCAACAGAAGTCCGATGAGAAATGCAGCAACCACCTGTATCGGATTGATATGGAAAATGCCGAATATAAATGCGGAAATCAGAATCGCTTTTGCAGGATCATACTGCTTCAGCAAGGCTTTGGTGACAGCGCCGCGAAACAGCAGCTCTTCAAGCACAGGACCCACCACAGCAATGGCCAGGACACCTCCCCAAGCCGGCCGACCAAGCG
>CAVCAX010000166.1:2095-7908 GCA_963599995.1 Coprobacillus sp. CAG:698 | reverse complement strand
CCCCAACCGGATTGCAGGATATCGAATGTCTGCTCCATGATATTGGGCAACCACTCTATATGGGAAATTAATGTGGAAACCAACCATGAACAAGAGAGAAGCCCGACCACGCTCAGTCCCAGATAAGAAGGGGATACTGCAGACCAGGTCGTTTTCTCCTTACTTATATAGCCCGCCTTCCAAAGATAGACTGCCATCAGCAGGATTCCCGTCATCTGTGCCGGAATAATGATTATCTGCATCAGTGAATCTTTGTCTACCGCACCGGTAGTGGCCAGCAAATAAATAATACAGGGGACGGCCATTAACATCGGTGCCAGAATCTGTAAAAACCCAAAGTAAATAAGGACTAATTGTATCGCAGTTTTCATCTCATTCTGTAATTAAAAGTGTACAAAGATAATTGTTTTAATTCATACCGGCAGTTTCCAATGCCAGATAATCTCCGCACAACTTGAGTTTCGGAGTCAGATACTTTCCGCTTTTATCAAGAGTATACACGGTTTCCGAATTTTCACCCTTATCATAAACAAACTTTGAAGAGGTTTGTGCACTAATTGCAGTATTACACAAAAACAGGGCTAACATTGAGATGGATACCACCAGCATCGAGATGCTCATAAATGACTTTTTCATAAGACTATGCTTTTAATTGTTATTCAATGATTATTTATCGTTTTTCGATATGCAAAGAAAGGCATATTTTCTAAACCGACAAAGATAATCGATAAAAAATTATCGAAAAACAATAAAAAAAGATGCGTTTTTCGATAATCATTATCCATTTTCACAATAGTCGTACGAGAATGATGAGTTTTTTGTCCCCCAAAAGAAAGAGATAACAGTCCGGAACCGTTACAGCAACAGTGTCTCCACAGTGGCTGCATCTTTGTGAAGCTGTCCGATAAGTGCATCTATCCCATCGAATTTCATTTCAGAACGGATACGTTGCACAAAAGAGATGCGAATAAACTTATCATAAATATCAGAATGGAAATGAAGGATATGTACCTCGATGCTCCGGTTCATGCCATTATCAAGAGTAGGCCGGTGCCCGATATTCAGCATCCCGGCATAAACACGACCGTCCAAATTGACATGAACGGCATATACACCATCTGCCGGTATGAGTTTATCCGGATCATCTACGCTCAGATTAGCAGTAGGAAAACCGATCTTACGCCCTACCTGGTATCCTCCCACCACAACACCGTCCAGAAAATACGCATATCCCAAGCAACGGTTGGCCATGACTACATCTCCCAAATGCAAATAATCGCGTATGACGGAAGAACTGATGTGAAGCCCATTATATATGTACGCGCGTGCGAGGACAACCTGCATACCGATCTCTTCACCATAACGGCAATACTCTTCGAACCCCTCACTGCGGTTATGTCCGAAACGATGATCGTAGCCAATCACGAGTGCCTCTACCCGATAACGTTTTTTCAGGATGTCGGTCATGAATTCTCTGGCGGTGAGTTGTGAAACTGCCGGAGTAAAATCGAGCATAATACAGTAATCGACTCCGGTTTCAGAAAGGAGTGTTGTTTTCTCATCCAGAGTCGTCAGCAACTCCGGATGATAGTCCGCCTTCATCACTTTACGGGGATGGACTGGGAAAGTAATCAATGCCGAACGCATCCCACGGGCAGCCGCCACCGCTTTCACCTGTTCGATCAGGAAACGGTGACCGGCATGTACTCCATCAAAAAATCCGATGGTAGCCACACAAGGCTCGGGCAACAGATCCGGTATGCCACTGATAATCTGCATCGGTAAGTTATCTCTTCAAGTTAAAAATAGAACTCCAGTCTTCACCGGCCTGCGGCGTATAGGTGGAAATACCCAATTTCTGTGCCATCAGACAGTTTGCTTCGGAATCATCTATAAAAAAAGTCTCTTTCGGGTCAATATTGGCATCGGCAAGCACTGCCTCGAATATCTCTGCATCGGGCTTCACCATCTTCATTTCAAATGATAGATACATTTTCTCAAAATAATCTTCCACCCGGAAGCCCCGGTAAGGGAAGGCATGTTCACAAGACCACTTCCAATGTATCTCGTTGGTATTGCTCAGAAGATAAACGACGTATTTCTCACGAAGTTTCAGCAATAAATCGAGTTTGTAAGTCGGCAGGTCCCCCAAAAAAGAGTTCCAAGCATCATCGATCTGCTGATCGGTCAACGGCTTTGACGCCATCTCCCGAATGCTGTCCCGGAAATCCGCGGAAGTGATCAATCCCTTTTCCTGCTGCATGAAAATTCCTTGCTGATGATAGACATTCAATAGTTCATCCACATTCTGCAGACCCAGTTTCTTAAAATTCCCGATACAACGCTGACGGTCGAGATTAATCAGAACACCGCCAAAATCAATAAGAAGGTTTTTAATTCCTTTAGCTTTCATTCCTTATTTGTGTATTAAACGCTGAACGAGACGAAACAGTTCTCCCACCCACAAAACGAGTGACGAAGCTCCTATTATCACCAACCATGTTTGCCAATCGAGCGGTTCGGTACGGAATACAGCTCCACCGAACTGCACAATGAGAATCTGGCCGCCCAGAATTGCAATCACAATCAATTCCATCCCATAAGATTTGGAAAGTCCCTTGAAAGCAGAGCTGTTCGTTCCAAACACACGGGCATTGAACAGGTTCCAGAATTGCAGCATGACAAAGAAGGTGAAGAAAACAGTAAGCCGGTGTACCGTCATTCCTCCTTCAGTATTCGTAAAATAGTAAATCATTCCCATCAGCACTATCAGGAAGACAGTACCGACTCCGAATATGTTGTACTGCATCGCTTTACTGATAATAAAATCAGTGCTGCGACGCGGTTTTTCATTCATTACATCCTCACTGGGCGGAATCGAAGCAAGAGCCAGCGCAGCAAAAGTATCCATGATAAGGTTCACCCACAGCATCTGGGTGACGGTCAGGGGCAGAGCCGTCCCTACAAACGAGCCGAGCAGCACAATGAGCAACGCCACAAAATTGATGGTAAGCTGGAATACGATAAACCGCTGAATGTTTTTATAAAGTGAACGTCCCCACATGACGGCGGTTCCAATGCTGTTGAATGAATCATCCAGCAAAGTAATGTCACTGGCCTCCTTGGCAACAGAGGTTCCCGTACCCATCGAGAGCCCTACCTGTGCATGATTCAGGGCAGGTGCATCGTTGGTTCCGTCGCCGGTTACAGCAACAACGGCCCCTTTTTGCTGAAGCAGCTGCACCAAACGCTGCTTGTCGGTAGGCCGGGCACGGGACATTATTTTCAAGTCCATCACCCGATCCAAAGCCTCCTCATCCGTGAGGTCTGCAAAGGCTGTGCCTGTTATCCGGTTACGCTCCGTATCTTCCGGTTTCCAAAGCCCTATCTGCCGGGCTATTTCCGTAGCGGTGCCCGGAGTATCACCCGTTACGATCTTGATATCAATACCTGCCGACTGGCATTTTGCCACGGCAGCAGGCACATCGGGACGTATCGGGTCGGAAATGGCAACTACTCCCAAGAAGCTCAGGTCATTCTCCGCAACCAATGTCACACAGTCATCCGGAGCCTGCTCATCTACTATCTTAAATGCAAAGCCCAAAGTACGCATCGCCATATTCTGATACCCCAACAACTGTTCTTCCACAGTGGAACGGTATTCCGTTGCATCGATCCGTCTGCCATCGAGTATCACCTCTTTGCATTTCCCCAACACGATCTCGGGCGCACCTTTTATATACAGCACCTTTTTCCCGATGAGGGGAGACTGTACCAATGTCGCCATAAATTTCCGTTCGGTAGAAAAAGTAAGCTGATCCAGTACGGCAGCTTGCTCGCGCAACTCCAGATAATTACGGTGTTGGGAATTCAGCCACAGCAACAATGCGACCTCTGTCGGATTGCCGACTCCTTTCGGCTTGCCACCCTCATCCGCCTCTTCAAGAAAAGCCGTAGAGTTGGCACTGATTCCCTCCATTACCAATTTGCTGATATCGTCGTCCGAAAGGATACCTTTCTCTTTCAAAGCATAGAAACCGGGCTCGTATACCTGCATCTGATTCTGCGTCAATGTACCGGTCTTGTCGGTGCAGATAACGGTAATGGCGCCCATCGTTTCACAAGCATGCATTTTGCGTACAAGATTATTCGTAGAAAGCATGCGCCGCATATTCAATGCCAAGCTGAGGGTAACACTCATCGGGAGTCCTTCGGGAACGGCAACAACGATCAGTGTCACGGCCATCATAAAGTATTTCAATACAATCTGGGCTATGGCCATGTAATGATGCCAGCCGGTAATCTCGTTCGCTGAAATATACTGGTACAGATCCCTGGAAACAAAAATAATGAAAGTAGCGGCGGCTACCGTAAAACCGATCTTGCCAATCAACTTGGCCAATTTGGTCAACTGTATATTCAAAGGAGTGGGTTCGCCGCTCTGTTCCGTACTTTGGCGGGCTACCTTCCCGATCTCAGTGGCATCGCCTACCCGAAGCACTTTCATCATACCATGCCCATCGACTACCGTCGTACCACGCATCACCCTATTGGAAGCGTACGTGGCCTCCTCGTCAAAATCGGCTTCGACAATCGTTTTATCAACAACCGGTTCGCCCGTCAGGTTCGATTCATTGACTTGCAAGGAGATAGCCTCTACCAGTTCACCGTCTGCAGGAATCTCCTCTCCGGTTTCGAGCACGACAACATCTCCCACAACCACATCCTTGCGTGGAATCTCCTGAACCTTTCCGTTCCGGATCACCTTTACCAAAGTCTCTTCATTGACGGTATTCAGCAGATCGAATTTCTTATTCGCATCATACTCAAAAAAGAAACCGATACCAGTAGCCAGCAAAATAGCAGCTATGATACCGATGGTTTCTGCATACTCATTCTCGATAATCGAAATAATCAATGAAAAAACAGCAGCTACGAGTAATACGCGTACAACAGGGTCTTCAAATTTTTCCAGATAGAGTTTCCAGAGGGAAGGGCGCTTAGGAGGTGTCAATAGGTTCACACCGTTTTTTTCTCTACTTTGCAAGACCTCACTATCCGTAAGGCCTAAATGGTAATAATCATCATTCTTTGCAGTCATTCAGATACATGCGTTAATTTAGGTCACAAAAATACAACATTAAATCGGTATAGAATGTTTATTAGTTTTTTTTAAAGGAGTCAGGCCTTCTTGTTTTAAAAGGGATCAGGCTTTCTTGCTTTTCAATTGCTGCAAAGCTTGTTCGGCACGCTTCTGACGGGTAACATCATGCACAGTAATGACCATCCGGTCCTCACCATTCAATAAAAGATAGCTTCCGGAAACAATGGCATTGCATTCTACCGATTCGTAATTGGAAGTTCTGACAGTCAAAGTAGCCTCCAAATCGGTGAAACTTGTTTTCGTATCAAAAGCGTGTTGAATCGCACCGCGCACAGGACAGGCAGAACAGAGTTTGTGCGTACCGCATCCCTTCGACGCCGACAAGGCATTACAGCATTGCAGCAAATCACCGACTTTCTTTTTCGCCGCCCCTTTCCGGGTTCCGGTACGTCTGTAATAATTCGTATTCAGCACCGTGAAGTCCGAATCGATCAGCAAGACAAAAGCATGCACGCTTTTTAATATCGCCCCTGCGATATAACTTGTCTTTTTCAATTCATCCGTCTCTTTCTGCAATGCCAGACGTGCCTGTACCCACTTTCTTCTCTCCCACAGGAAAGCGATCAAAAGAGCTGAACACAAAATAATCAAGAGAATTTCCATAGCCATAATCCTTTTAACAGCTGATTGTTACACTTATTTCACGACC
>CAVCAX010000166.1:0-2085 GCA_963599995.1 Coprobacillus sp. CAG:698 | reverse complement strand
CAAAGATACTTGTTTTTTCAAGATAAAAAAAACTCAATGAACAATATCCGTTTTTTCTTTGTTATATTGTATGATAAACCATTAAAAGATGAAACTTATGAAGTACATTTGCACTGTATGCGAATACATTTACGACCCGGAATTGGGTGATCCGGAAAATGGCATTGAGCCGGGTACGTCTTTCGAAGATATTCCGGACGATTGGGTATGTCCGCTCTGCGGAGTAGGAAAAGAAGATTTTGAACCGTACGAGGAGTAGTGACAAACGGATTAGTGACGAACGGTTAATGATAAATGATGAGCAGATTAGTGATCAATGGCAACTGTCGCCAATCATCGCCGGACAGACTGATCATTTATCACTAACCTGCTCTTCGCTATTTATGACGCTTTTTTCTCTTTCACATCGCTGCTTGCTTCTACGACATTGACCACATAGTCTCCGAGTTTTTCGCATTCCGCAATAATGTCCATGTAATAAACGCCCATCTGATAATCGTATTCCTTGTTATTGACATCCAGTATATTCTGGTTCTTCAGCTGGTTACGATAGTTGTTTATCTCATTTTCAATGTTAAACGATTTATTCACGTCGATGCTGTGATGTTCCGGCTTTTCCACGACAACAATCATCTGCTCCAAAGCATCGTTTGTGAGCTTCATCATAAAATGAATATGCTCATACTGCTTTTCAGTAAAATCCTGATTGGTCTGTCGCTTGCGGTTGATCGTACGCGCCAGGTTATAGCAACTGTCACCGATACTTTCGATCTCCGTCACTTCACGAAGCATGGCGCGTATCTGCAATTTACTTTCCGAACTTAAACGTCCTTCGGAAACCTGGTTCAGATAGTTGGCTATTTCCAGCTCCATATTATCGCTGATATTTTCATACTTCTCTACCCGGCTGAATACCTTATTAAAATCATCGTCCTTCTCCGTATGGAGGAGATCCTGCACCATGCCGAACATCCGGTGCGTCCGCTCTGCAAAAAGATGAATCTCCTTACGGGCCTGAAGAATGGAAAGTTCTGCCGTAGAAAGCATACCGCCGGTAATGAACCGCAAACGGGGTTCTTCATCATCTTCCTTCGGACGGATAATGGCACATACGGTGCGCTCTATCAATTTCACCCCCCATATCAACAAACAGACGTTGCATACATTAAAGATGGAATGGAAAGCAGACAGCTTATAAGAAACAGCCACTGCCGCATCTCCCGGATTGAAGTACTCATCCACAATCCAAGAGACAAACGTGGTAAACGGATGGAAGATAGCCAATACCCAGATCACACCAAATACATTGAATACAAAATGCGCCAATGCCGCCCGTTTGGCCTGTGTGTTGGCGGTTAATGCAGCCAGATTGGCAGTAATGGTGGTCCCGATATTCTCACCCAACACCAATGCCGCTCCCAATTCAAAATCAATCCACCCATTGGCACACATAATAAGAGTAATGGCCATGGTGGCGGCGGAAGCCTGCACAATCATTGTCAATATGGTACCGATCAAGAGGAATAACAGCACAGAGAGAAATCCCATATCCGTGTAGTTCTGCACGAAAGCCAGCATATCGGGATTCTTGCCGAGATCCGGGGCATTTTGCTGCAAGAAAGCCAACCCCATAAACAAGAAAGAAAAGCCAAAGATGAATTCACCGACAGATTTACGGTTACTTTTGCCAGAGAAAATAAGCGGCAAGGCAATCGCCAACAACGGAAGAGCATACGCCGACATATCGACCTTAAAACCAAATATGGAGATAATCCAGGCGGTAACCGTAGTACCGATATTAGCTCCCATAATCACACTGATAGACTCAGTCAGAGTCAACAACCCGGCATTAACGAAACTGACCACCATTACCGTTGTTGCCGATGAGGACTGGATAAGGGCGGTTATCAACACTCCTGTCAAAACACCCGTTACCCGATTGGTGGTCATTGCTGTCAGAATACTTCGTAATCTGTCACCTGCGACTTTTTGCAAACCCTCGCTCATTATTTTCATTCCATAAAGGAAGAGCCCTAATGAACCGATGAGCTTTAAAAAATCATAAAAAGAATATTCCATCTATAA
>CAVCAX010000165.1:0-3443 GCA_963599995.1 Coprobacillus sp. CAG:698 | reverse complement strand
CTGCAATATAAACAATTAGCTAACAAACTGATTATCAATTCAAAAATAAACAATATCACGAAAAGAAGGGTTCAAGGGTGAACCCTGAACCTTGTGAACCCTAAAAAGCAAAACCGAACAAAAAATATGTTAGAAAAATGCACCTTATTCTCTTTTTTCAAGACAAAGCGTTATTGGCACTAATAACAAGAAAATAGATTACATCCTACTTGAAAAGAAAAGAGCTTTGCATCTACACTCCGGAAGATGTGGCATGTTTCAGAAGAAGATATAACCTCTTCCATATAACATGCTTTATATAATATGTATGTTGTCATTCTGATTTCATTCCACCAACACGGTAGTTGCGACTGTCCAAAAACATATAACATCTTTTGAAAAAAGATGTAGTATCCTTCAAAAAAACATATAACATCTTTCAAAAAAAGATGTAGCGTCTTTCAAAAAAACATATAGCATGCTTCAGAAAAAGATGTAGCGTCTTTCAGAACGGGGAAATAAGACAAGGACAAGACTCGCGCCGTAACGAAGAAAATCAATTGCGAACCACCAATGTAGTTCCATTTACAGTTACATTATAGCGCTTAAGAGCCTCCTTGCCTTCACCTTCTACAGGATATCCCCCACTCTCTAAATCATACTTAGTCTGGCAGACAGGACAGGTTGCTGTACGCATATCTTCGCTAAGATCCAAAGAGGTGTTCCGGTCAGCTTCTACCGGGCAGGCTGCATCAAACGCAATATAACGATAATTACCAAAATCGTTAAACTGCCCGATTAACAATCCCGCATACCCTACAGGAATCCGGTTCACATTTACTTTTACTTTCTTAAATTGGCCATAAGATTGTATTATAACATATTCCGCCTGCACAAGACTACATGAGAAATAGAACGAAACATCCGGAATACTCGATTTATAAGCATCATCACAAGCAACGGTGCCTATAAGCAACAATAAAGTTAAAAGCCATTTACGCATAAGCATTCTCTTTTACGAACGTCCCAACAATCTTTTCTCGGCCTCTTCCATTCCACGGAAATTGAACCCTTCGACCACCTCCTGCATCAAAGCAGAAATCTTATCATTACAAAGATTACCGATGCTCCCCTCATGAGTATGATGAACCTGCTTACTATGCGAGAAGTTTCCCGCCTCAATGTCAAGCCCCACTTTCTTATAGGCATCCCGGAAAGGCATACCTTCGCGCGCCAGACGATTCACCTCCTCTACACTGAAAATGAGCAGGTATTTGTCATCATCCAGGATATGTTCGTTTACTTTTATCTCATTCATAATATAAGTCGTCATCTGCAGACAGTCCTTCAATTCCTGAAAAGCAGGCAGGAACACCTCTTTTATGATCTGCAAATCACGGAAATACCCCGATGGCAGGTTATTGGCAATCATCATAATCTGCTGTGGAAGCGATTGCAACTTATTGCATTTGGCACGCGTCAACTCGAACACATCCGGATTCTTCTTATGCGGCATAATGCTGGAACCGGTAGTGCAGTCATCGGGCAGTTTCACAAAACCGAAATTCTGACTATTGAACAGGCAAGCATCAAATGCAAGTTTGGAAATCGTTCCGGCAATGGTGGCAAGCGCAAACGCTACATTACGTTCCATTTTGCCACGTCCCATCTGAGCATATACCACATTATAATTCAGAGAATCAAAACCGAGCAAACGGGTTGTCATCGTGCGGTCCAACGGGAAAGAAGAGCCATAACCGGCAGCCGACCCCAACGGATTACGGTTGCACATCTTGAAAGCCGCCTGCAAAAAGAGCATGTCGTCTACCAGACTTTCGGCATAAGCGCCAAACCACAATCCGAAAGACGAAGGCATCGCTATCTGCAGATGAGTATATCCGGGCATCAGCACATTCTTATACCGTTCACTTTGAGATATCAACACATGAAACAGTTTTTCCACCGCTTCGGCTACCTCTTTCAACTGGGTACGGGTGAACAGTTTCAAATCAAGAAGCACCTGGTCATTGCGCGAACGGCCACTATGTATCTTTTTGCCCACATCGCCCAACCGGCGGGTCAGCATCAGCTCTACCTGCGAATGTACATCTTCTACTCCATCTTCAATCACAAACTCCCCCCGCTCTGCTTCCGCATAGATATCCTTCAATTCTGTCAGTAGCTGAGACAATTCTTCCTCAGTCAATAACCCGATACTTTGGAGCATGGTGATATGGGCCATAGATCCCATTACATCATGCTTTGCAAGATAAAGATCCATTTCACGGTCGCGACCGACCGTAAAGCGCTCTATCTCTTTATTTACCTGAACCGATTTTTCCCAAAGTTTCTGTGCCATAATATTTAATGTTAGTAACCGGTAGCCGGCCGCAAGCAATAGATACCATCTGCCCTATCACTCCTTATTCGACTACTTACCGCTTGGTTAATATTGAATCATTGCCAGCATGTCTGCCATTTTCTCCAGTCCTTCCTGAAGAGGTTTCTGAACCATTGCCTTCATGAAAGGGTTCAGCTCCATGCCGATAGTCACTTTCAGTTTGCATTCGTTATCACCTGTTGCCACAAGCTGAATCCACATATTAAATGGAAGAGGCGAATGGGTCGTCTCAAGCTTTATGCACTTATAAGGCTCGCGCTCAACGATCTTCAGTGTCAGCTGCCCTACAGGAGACACGGTGAAACTGAGTGTATCCGAGTCAAAACTCAGATCTTTCACTTTGTCTTCCGGCAAGCGATCTTTTATAGCTTCGAGGTTACTGAGATCCGACAGTCTGCCATAAACACGCTCCTGGCTGAAAGGGATTACTTTTACCGGGCTTTCAAATTTTACCATCTTGTTTTTTTGCTTAATAGATTAAAGACAAAAAAAAGAACTATCCGAACAATACCTGCCCGAATGGCTCTTCTTTATCTCTTACTTAAATTATAAACGAATATTTTTATTACCTTGCCGCGTCCCAATGTGCCGGATCTTTACGCCATTCATTCAAAGTTGCAACATCCGTATCTTCAATATATCCGGTACGAAGCGCAACCTCAAGCACTGCTTCGTAGTTTGTCAGTGTCACCAAAGGCACTTTGGCATCTTTAAATGCTTTTTCCGCCACCGGGAAACCATACGTATAGGCAGCTACCATACCGATCACCTCACAGCCGTCACGACGGATGGCCTCTACAGCTTTCAAACTACTACCGCCGGTAGATATCAGATCCTCTACCACAACTACCTTCATTCCGGGACGGAGTTCGCCTTCAATAAGGTTCTCCAATCCATGATCTTTCGGAGTAGAACGAACATACACGAACGGAAGATTCAACGCATCGGCCACCAACGCCCCCTGCGGGATAGCTCCCGTGGCAACACCTGCAATAGCATCCACCTGTCCGAATCGTTCCAATATCAGACGTGTAATTTCAATCTTCACAAAATTACGAAGAGA
>CAVCAX010000164.1:0-6309 GCA_963599995.1 Coprobacillus sp. CAG:698 | reverse complement strand
GGTATGGGCTATGCCGAGACATTCAATCAGGTATATTGGCTGCGTGCTTTGATGGGGGTGAGTGAAGCACTGTACATCCCTGCCGGACTCTCACTGATTGCCGACTGGCATCAGGATAAATCGAGGTCTTTGGCAGTGGGTATCCACATGACCGGACTCTATACGGGCCAGGCTATCGGTGGTTTTGGAGCTACTGTGGCGGCAGCTTATTCCTGGCATACGGCTTTCCATTGGTTTGGTATTATCGGCATTATCTATGCAGTGGTTTTGGTTTTGTTTCTGCGTGAGAATAAAGAACATATTGAGGTAGAACGTTTGCGTCGGGAAGAGCCGAAACAGAAAGCGTCCATATTCAAGGGGGTGTCTCTATTGTTTAGTAATATTGCATTTTGGGTAATACTGTTTTATTTTGCAGCACCCAGTCTTCCGGGATGGGCCACAAAGAACTGGTTGCCGACACTGTTTGCCGAAAATCTGAATATTCCAATGTCCGAGGCGGGACCGATGTCGACCATTACCATTGCTTTGTCCTCTTTTGTCGGCGTATTGCTCGGGGGGATACTTTCGGACAGATGGGTATTGAAGAATATTCGGGGCAGGGTATATACCGGTGCCATTGGCTTGGGACTGACGATTCCGGCACTGATGTTGTTAGGCTTTGGGCATAGTACAGTAGGAATTGTAGGTGCCGGTTTGTTGTTTGGCATCGGTTTCGGTATTTTTGATGCCAATAATATGCCTATTTTGTGTCAGTTCGTATCAGCCAAATATCGTGCCACTGCTTATGGAATAATGAATATGACAGGGGTGTTTGCCGGAGCGGCTGTTACCAGCCTGCTGGGACGATGGACGGATGGTGGAGATTTAGGGTTAGGCTTTGCATGGCTCAGCGTTGTTGTTTTGATAGCATTGGCTTTGCAACTCTACTTCCTGAGACCTAAAACTGATAACATGGAGTAATAATCAACCACCCCCAAAAACATATAGCATCTTTTAAAAAAAGACTTAAGTCTTTCAGAAAAACATATAACATCTTTCAAAAAAAGATATAGTGTCTTTCGGGAAGAGCAGATAAGGAATGAATTTTCAAGCCAATATGCTTTTTTATTGAAGAAGAATTAATTGCCTTATTTTGTCAATGTCGATAATATAAGATATCTTTGAAGCATGATATTAATATGAAATTTGCCGATAAGGGTTGATTATGAAATAGGGACAGGAAAATGTTTATATACCACTTATTGATAATAAAATTATGATTGTATCTAATCTGCAAAACAGCCAGCGCGTAGAGAGCCTGCATCCATTGTTCAAAACGCTTTTTGATTACGTGAAAACGCATGACCTGCTTCATGCCGAATTGGGGCGCATCGAGATAGAGGGAGATAATCTCTTCATCAATAATGTGAATCCGGAGTGTGTCTCGTCTGACAAACAAGTACTCGAATTGCATCGGGATTATATTGACGTACATATTCTCCTGGAAGGAACGGAAAGAATCGGCTGGAAAGCCATCGAGGATTTGACTGACGAGACAAAACCTTATGAGAAGGAGGGGGATTGTGCGCTCTATGCAGATGCTCCTACCACTTTTGTTGATCTGCTTCCGGGACAATTTATGATTGTGTACCCCGAAGACCCCCATGCTCCCATTATCGGAAAAGGGAAAATACGTAAGCTGATTGCTAAAGTAAAACTTTGATCGTACACGAAACTCTACATCTTTGACTAAGGTGTGTTTCCCTCTTTTCGGAAAGGAGGAGAGCACACCTTTATTTTATATGGCGTGTCTCTGAGCGACTCTGACTAAAATTCAAAACAGTTTCTTGTAAGTTTGTGTGGTAACTTTTTCTTTTTGTTTATTAATCATTGAGTATATACTGATTTATTTCATTAATGCAAGCGTTACTAAATGAAAAATATTATCTTTGCTCTCAATAACATTAATACATTTTTGCCATTATCATGAAAAAGATCACACTTCTATCTTTATTTTTCTGTTTCTTGTCTGTCATGTTACACGCTGCAGATACTATCTTTATTCAGGAGACGCGTATCCCCGTTTTGATTGAAAGGCAAGACAACGTCCTGTTTCGCTTACGCCTGAATGCCAATGAGAGTAGGATGCTGGACGATGTGATTCTGAGGTTCAATGAAGGGACCAAACTCTCCGATATTCAATCGGTGAAGCTCTACTACAGTGGAACGGAAGCGCTGCAGGATAAGGACAAACTGCATTTTGCACCTGTCGAATATATCTCCAGTCACACTCCGGGAAAGACCCTGGCTGCCAACCCCTCTTATTCAATGAAGAAAACCCAAGTGAATAACATAAAGAATGAAGTGCTGTTGAAAGGGAATCAAAAACTGTTTCCGGGAGTCAACTATTTTTGGGTGAGTCTGCAAATGAAGCCCGGTACTTCGCTCGCTGCTAAGGTTACGGCAAGCATTGCCTCGGTGACGCTCGATGGTAAAATGGCACCCTTGAATATCGTCTCTCCGGAAAAGATAGAACACCGTATGGGGGTGGGAGTGCGTCATGCCGGAGACGATCAGTCGGCTGCATTCCGTATCCCGGGGTTGGTAACTACGAACAAAGGTACGCTGCTGGGTGTCTATGATGTGCGCTACAATAGCAGTGTTGATTTGCAGGAACATGTGGATGTCGGTTTGAGCCGCAGCACAGACGGAGGAAAGACGTGGGAAAAGATGCGTTTGCCTTTGGCGTTTGGTGAATCCGGCGGATTGCCGGCTGCCCAGAATGGGGTGGGAGACCCGTCTATACTGGTAGATACAGAGACGAATACAATATGGATTGTTGCCGCATGGACACACGGCATGGGCAACAAACGGGCGTGGCGGAGTTCACATCCGGGAATGGATATGAACCACACGGCACAACTGGTGATGACGAAGAGCACGGACGATGGAAAAACCTGGTCGGCTCCCATTAACGTCACGGAGCAGGTGAAAGATCCTTCCTGGTATTTCCTGTTGCAGGGGCCGGGGCGTGGCATCACTATGCATGACGGTACACTGGTGTTTCCTATCCAGTTTATTGATGCTGCCCGTGTGCCCAATGCCGGTGTTATGTACAGTAAAGACCGGGGGAAGACTTGGAAAATACACAATTATGCACGTACCAATACCACCGAAGCACAAGTGGCGGAGGTAGAACCCGGTGTATTGATGCTGAATATGCGTGACAATCGCGGAGGAAGCCGTGCGGTGTCCGTTACAAAAGATCTGGGAGAGACATGGACGGAGCATGTCTCCTCACGGAGTGCCTTGCGCGAACCGGTGTGCATGGCAAGCCTCATAAAGGTAGAGGCAAAGGATAATGTACTGGGCAGAGATATTCTGCTGTTTTCTAATCCGGATACAACAAAAGGACGGAACCACATTACCATTAAAGCCAGCCTTGACGGGGGAGTGACCTGGTTGCCCCAACACCAATTGATGCTGGATGAGGCAGAGGGCTGGGGATACTCCTGCCTTACACTGGTGGATAGCGAAACGGTCGGTATCCTGTATGAAAGCAGCGTGGCGCATATCACTTTTCAGCAGATTAAGATAAAAGATATCATTCAATGAGACAGATAAAATGCGGCTTTGCATGCCTGATATTGCTTTGCGCATTTTCTACGCTTTGGGCAGATGATGTTCATTTTCTGCCCGAGCCGCAGCAGGTGAAGCTGAATGGCGGGAGGTTCTGTGTCGGACGGGTGGGGTTGTCTTCATCCATACTTGTTTCGCAGTTGGAAGCATTGATAGCTGAGGCCGGCGGAACCGTTGACGGGAAGGCTTCTTCTGTCATTGAAATCCGTCTGGTTGAAAAGCTGGGAGATATACCGTTAAACGAAAACGAGGCCTATCGCCTGACAGTGAAACCGCACAGGATCACCATCGAAGCTACTGCCGAACGGGGAGCCTATTGGGGAGTGCAGACGCTACGGCAAATGTTATCGCATCGGGGAGGAAAGACTTTCGTTCCCGGGTGTGAGATTGTGGACTGGCCTGCTTTTCGCATACGTGGGTTCATGCAGGATGTAGGAAGAGGATACATCTCTATGGACGAATTGAAACGGGAAATCGACATCCTTTCCCGCTATAAGATTAATGTGTTTCACTGGCACTTGACAGAAAATCAGGCATGGAGACTTGAAAGTAAGATCTTTCCGATGCTGAATGACAGTTGTAACATAACCCGTATGCCCGGCAAATTTTATACACAGGAAGAAGCCAAAGAGTTGGTGGAGTATTGTAAACAGCGACACGTGCTGTTGATACCCGAATTTGATATGCCGGGGCATAGTGCTGCTTTTGTGCGTACTTTTCGCCACGATATGCAGAGCGAGGCGGGAATGAAAATTCTCAAACTGCTGATGGAGGAAGTGTGTGAGACTTTTGATGTGCCTTACCTGCACATCGGTACGGATGAAGTTGCTTTTACAAATCCTCGATTTGCACCGGAGATGGTGGCCTATATCCGTGCAAAAGGCAAAAAAGTGATATCCTGGAATCCGGGTTGGAATTACAAGCCGGGAGAGATAGACATGACTCACCTTTGGAGTTATCGTGGAAAAGCACAGGAGGGAATCCCTGCCATCGATTCGAGGTTTCATTATCTGAATCATTTTGATGTCTTTGCCGATATAATAGCTTTGTACAACAGTCGTATTTACAATCGGCCGCAAGGAAGTGATGATATAGCCGGAGCCATCATGGCGGTGTGGCAAGACAGGGTAGTGGTGCCTGAGGAAAATGTCATCCGGGAGAATGCCTTTTACCCCAATATGCTGGCTTTTGCCGAGCGTTCGTGGCGGGGAGGAGGATTTGAATACTTCGACCGGAACGGCACGGTGCTTCCCGGAGAGGATTCGGAAGAGTTTAAGAGTTTTGCCCGTTTTGAAGAGAGAATGCTGTGGCACAAAGCCTGTCATTTCAAGGGATATCCTTTTGCTTATGTGAAGCAGACAAATGTGAAATGGAACATTACGGATGCTTTCCCGAATCAAGGGAATCTGGAGCAGGTGTTTCCGCCCGAAGCCGCACTGAAAGACCGGTACACATACGAAGGAAAGGAGTACAACGTGCGACAGGCCATCGGGGCAGGCATCTATCTGCGGCATGTGTGGGGAACCCTGGTTCCTTCTTTCTACAAAGAACCTGAAGAAAACCATACGGCGTATGCATACACTTGGGTTTATTCTCCCAAGAATCAGAACGTTGGCCTGTGGGCGGAGTTTCAGAATTATGGACGCTCGGAGAAAGACCTGCCTCCTCCTGCCGGCAAGTGGGATTATAAAGGCAGTCGCATCTGGCTGAATGACACCGAAGTGCTTCCTCCTGCGTGGACGGCTGCTCATACGGTGGCGGATAATGAGATTCCTTTGGGAAATGAGAATTTCACGGCTCGTCCACCCATAAAGGTACATCTGAATAAGGGGTGGAACAAGGTGTTGCTGAAACTTCCGGTAGGAGAATTTAAAACTCCCCAGGTACGTCTGGTCAAATGGATGTTTGCCGCTGTTTTTGTTACGCTTGACGGTGAACATGCTGTCGATGGATTGGTATATTCTCCTGAGAGGAAATTGAAGTAAGAGCGATTCCGGAAGTTTTATTAAGAAAGAGAGTAGTTTATTAAAAGAATATGATGGCACACAAGTGGATTTTCATCTTATTGTTGCTTGTATCGGTAACGGGCAATGCACAGGAGCGGAAATATTCAACGTTCTATTATCAGCGGGCAACCTTGTTTGAAGAACTTCCGGTCACCTCGAAAGACATTATCTTTTTGGGAAACAGCATCACGAATGGAGGGGAGTGGGCGGAACTGCTCCATAATAAGCATGTCAAGAACAGAGGGATCAGCGGGGATATCTGTATGGGGGTCTATGATCGCCTGGATGCCGTTTTAAAGGGAAAGCCGGCAAAGATATATTTGCGGAGTGGTATCAATGATGTGAGCCGGGGAACTCCGGCGGATACCATTGTCGGACACATCGGGAGGATTGCTGCCAAAATAAAAAGAGATTCTCCTAAAACAAAATTGTATTTGCAAAGTGTGCTTCCGGTAAGCGACCATTATGATATGTTCAGGGGGCATACGGCGCATTGGGAAGAAGTGGCGAAGATAAATGAAGGATTAATCCGGCTGGCGGAGAAGGAAAAACTGACATATATCGATCTTTATTCTCACTTTGTAGATCCGAAGACCGGTAAGATGAATGTAGAATATACCAATGACGGTCTCCATCTTTTGGGGAAGGGGTATTTGAAATGGGTAGAGATTGTAAAACCTTATAT
>CAVCAX010000163.1:0-28543 GCA_963599995.1 Coprobacillus sp. CAG:698 | reverse complement strand
CAAGTTATCCTGAACACTTGGTACGGTGGTGAAATGAAGAAGGGTATGTTCTCTATCATGAACTACAAGAACCCGTTGCGTGGTATCGCTTCTATGCACTGCTCTGCCAACACTAACATGGAAGGCACTGACTCTGCTATCTTCTTCGGTCTGTCTGGTACAGGTAAGACTACTTTGTCTACTGACCCGAAACGTCTGTTGATCGGTGACGATGAACACGGATGGGATGACGAAGGTGTATTCAACTACGAAGGTGGTTGCTATGCTAAGGTTATCAACCTGGATAAAGAAAGCGAACCCGATATCTACGCTGCCATCAAGCGTGACGCTCTGTTGGAGAATGTTACAGTAGCTGCTGACGGTAAGATTGACTTCGCTGACAAGAGTGTAACAGAAAACACTCGTGTTTCTTATCCTATCTACCACATCAATAACATCGTTAAACCGGTATCTAAAGGCCCGGCTGCAAAACAAGTTATCTTCTTGTCTGCCGATGCATTCGGTGTATTGCCTCCGGTATCTATCCTGAACGCTGAACAGACTAAATATTACTTCTTGTCTGGTTTTACAGCTAAATTGGCCGGTACAGAACGTGGTATCACTGAACCGACTCCTACATTCTCAGCTTGCTTCGGTGCTGCTTTCTTGTCACTGCACCCGACTAAATATGCAGAAGAGCTGGTTAAGAAGATGGAGAAATCCGGTGCTAAGGCTTATCTGGTTAACACTGGTTGGAATGGTTCCGGCAAACGTATCTCTATCAAAGATACTCGTGGTATCATCGACGCTATCCTCGACGGTTCTATCGACAAAGCCCCGACTAAGGTTATTCCTTTCTTCGACTTTGTTGTTCCTACAGAACTTCCGGGAGTTGATCCGAAGATCCTTGACCCGCGCGACACTTACGAATGCGCTTGCCAATGGGAAGAAAAAGCTAAAGATCTTTCTGCTCGTTTCATCAAGAACTTTGCTAAGTTCGAAGGTAACGAAGCTGGTAAGGCTCTGGTTGCTGCCGGTCCGAAACTCTAAAACAGCTTGCTGTTTCTAAGATAAATTAGGAAATATGATAAGGGGGAAATCAAGGTTTCCCCCCTTATCATTTATACCTATCTGAGGAAACAGAAGAACCACAAACAATCACAAACAATACGAACCCATCCTTTATTTGAAAATCACAAAACTTTATATGAAAGAAGCCTTTCCTAACTTATAAGATCAGAAGAGAAGTCGCATTGCTTCCAAAATTCGGGACAATTGTTTTCCAAGATCCGGAATAAAAGAATAATTCCCGATAATAAAAATAAAAATCAGTTCCTACTTTGCTGTTTATTCTCAAACAAAGATGAAATTAAGATTCACCGCTTTTTTAATATTGTTGCCTGTCATTTTCATCGCAGCCTCTTGCAGCAATGATGAAAACGCAGACTATCCGGAAGTCCAAGAGACCACCTCTCAGGTTTCTCTCACTATTGCTCCTTCCATCGAACAAAGCGAGATGCCGATGGTGCGTGCCAATTCTTCCGTCTCAAACGGTTTATACGCCATCAATGTATATTGGCAGGGTAAAGGTCTGACAAGCTATCAGCCTTACGTTTCCGGTTTATTCAATGATGTCAGTCAGGTGGCCATCAGCCTCATCGATGGATACAGATACCGTTTCGACTGTTCTTTCTTAGAAGAGAGCGAACTTCCCTACTCCATTTCAGAAGACGGAACCACTAAATACGGCCGTCCTTTCGCCATGGCAAAAGACGGTAGCATCTATGCACCTGTCACCAATAAACTGACGGTTTCTTTGGCCCCATTCGACACCAATACCCTGTTTTATCAGGGGGCATACTCCGGCAGTACGGAAATAGCGGAAGGAGTGATACTTCCATATCCATCCAATCACCGCTATTACGGAAGCAGTTCCGTCGACCTCACCCAAGCAACAGAATCTCACGTCGTTGTAAATATAGAACTGCGGCGGGCGTATTGTAACCTGTTGTTCGAATCCAACGATATCCCCCAAGGAGATAAAATAGAAATAACTCTACCCGGTGCAAATCAGGTTTTCCAACTCACCGGTACCGGAGGAGAAGGTATCATACAATCGGAAGAGCGCCTGCTGGCACTTAATAAAACAGCCGACCGCTGGAATGGTACAATCAATGCCGGCGAGTTGGTAAGCATCACCGTGCAATACTACTCTTCAATTACCGATGAGTGGCGCCCTATCTATCAGGACTCCCCCGGTATTACTTTAAAACGAAACAAACGGAACATTATCAGGTTCGTCAATATAGATCAGGCAACCGGAGAAAGCAACATCCATATAGGTGAAGGTGAAATAACCGGTTCGCCCACAGACTCGGAATACCAGGAAATCTCTTAAAATAATAAATTAAACATTATACAATGAAACATTCAAAAAAACTATCCGTAACCGCCATTCTGGCTATTGCTATGCTAAGTTCATGCATCAAAGACAAAGATCTGTCGCAGATCGGCAACAAACCGGAAACCTATTCAGAAGTTACACTCAGCATCGGAGGCGAATGTAACACAACCGAAACGCCCATGTCACGTGCCTCGGACCAAGTAAGGGAAATCTATGGCATCACCGTATCACAATGGATCAGAGACACGGGAGGCCGGCTGCAAAGCAAACCTTATGCTTACGGAATATTCGACGACGTGAGTAATCTGAAATTAAATCTGCTGGACGGATATAAATACCGTGTTTCCTGCACGATGGTAGAGAATGCCAAAGATTCGTTGCTACGTGAGGAAAACAAGTTTGCACGTCCTTTCTCACTCGACCGCAATGGAGAAGTGTTCGGAGAGATAAAGAACCGTTTCCTTCTGGCAGACCAACCGGACGGTTCACTGCTTTACCTCTTCGATACAGACAACAGCAAAGTAGGGACAGAGTATCAAGATGGCATCTCACGTCCTTGGATCAAGCGATATCACGGAGTCATCGACTCATTGGAGACACATACGACCGGTAATGAGCTTGAACTGTACCGCCGCTATTTTGCCGTTAAATTCAAAGCAAACGGCCTGCACGAAAACTGCAGACTGGAAATTCAATTGGACGATTCTCCGAAATGGGTTCTGACACCGGACAAAGATGAGACAGAATACACCTATGTCTCTTTCAAATCCCTAACCGGAAAAGTCACACCGAACAGCATACTCTCTGACAATGCCTCTTTCAAAGTCGAACTTTTCAAGGAAGGCGAAAGCCAGGGGAAAGAAATCATGAAGTATAACCGTTCTTTCAAAAGAAACTACAGATCGACTATTGTCATCAGTGATATAGATAACTTCGGCACAGATGCCGGCTTAAGCATCAAAATAGCCGATGAAGGCGAATTGGAGGATGAACCGGTTACCGACCTGCCATGGCAAGGGGGAATCTGACAAAAAGAAAGCCTGGCAAATGATTTCGCCAGGCTTTCTTTTTATATTAGTATATCTCAACTATCAATTCTTGTTCGCACGCTTACGTTCGGTCTCATCCAAAATCACCTTACGCATACGCATTGCCTTCGGAGTAACCTCTACATATTCATCTTCCTTGATATATTCCAACGCTTCTTCCAAAGAGAACTGTACGGGAGGAATCAAACGGGCTTTCTCATCCGAACCGGAAGCACGCATATTGGTCAGCTTCTTCGATTTAGTAACATTTACCACCAGGTCATTTTCATGAGAATGCTCTCCGACTACCTGTCCGGCATATACCTCTTCCTGTGGGAAGATGAAGAACTTACCGCGATCCTGCAACTTGTCAATGGCATAGGCAAATGCCGTTCCACTCTCCATGGCGATAATAGAACCATTGGTACGGCGTTCTATCTCCCCTTTATACGGTTGATATTCTTTAAAGCGGTGAGCCATAATCGCCTCGCCGGCAGAAGCAGTCAGCACATTGGTACGCAGACCGATAATACCGCGGGAAGGCATGTCGAACTCCAGATTCACCCGATCACCGTTGCTTTCCATCATCGTCATCTCACCCTTACGGCGAGTCACCATATCAATTATTTTACTTGAATACTCTTCCGGTACATTCACGGTCAGTTCCTCGATAGGCTCACACTTCACACCGTCGATTTCTTTATAAATAACCTGCGGCTGACCTACCTGCAACTCATATCCCTCGCGGCGCATTGTTTCGATAAGCACAGACAGATGAAGCACACCACGACCGGAAACCACCCATTTGCCGTCCTCTTCACTCTTGCGGACACGAAGTGCCAGGTTCTTATCCAATTCTTTCATCAGACGGTCATGAATATGGCGTGAAGTCACGAATTTTCCGTCTTTACCAAAGAACGGAGAGTCGTTGATGGTAAACAACATACTCATTGTAGGCTCATCGATGGCGATAGGCGGCAATGGCTCCGGATTTTCATAATCACAGATCGTATCACCGATTTCAAAGCCGTCAATACCCACCAAAGCGCAGATGTCACCGGAAGAGACCTCAGTCGTTCTCACGCGTCCCAATCCTTCAAATACATGTACTTCCTTGATCTTTGTTTTCACGAAACTGCCGTCCCGCTTAGCCAACGACACATTCATTCCCTCTTTCAACGTACCACGATGCACACGCCCTACCGCAATACGGCCTGTATACGAGGAATAATCGAGTGAGGTAATCAGCATCTGAGGCGTACCCTCCAATTGCGTAGGAGCCGGAATGTTCTCGATGATGCAATCCAGCAACGGAGTGATGGAATCTGTCGGTTTTTGCCAGTCAGTACTCATCCAGCCATTCTTTGCCGAGCCATAGATGGTTGGAAAATCAAGCTGTTCTTCCGTTGCATCCAAACTGAACATGAGGTCGAATACCATCTCATGAACTTCCTCCGGACGACAGTTCGGCTTATCCACCTTGTTTATTACGACAATGGGTTTCAGACCGATCTCCAATGCCTTCTGCAACACAAAACGTGTCTGAGGCATCGGGCCTTCAAAAGCATCCACCAACAGGATACACCCGTCAGCCATATTAAGTACACGTTCTACTTCACCGCCAAAGTCACTGTGGCCCGGAGTATCAATAATGTTAATCTTAGTTCCGTTATAAGTGATAGAAACGTTTTTAGAAAGAATCGTAATCCCTCGTTCACGCTCCAAGTCATTGTTATCCAGAATTAGTTCACCGTTCGTCTGATTGTCACGGAACAAATGTCCGGCCAAGAGCATCTTGTCGACTAACGTCGTTTTCCCATGGTCAACATGGGCAATAATTGCAATGTTTCTAATATTTTGCATATAATACCTATTATTTGGGCACAAAGGTACGAAAATGGATTAGAAAATATGTACTATACGGCGAAATATTTCCTGCAAAACGTTGTGAGATATAAAGATAATAGCTATCTTTGCACGCTCAAAAGAAAAATTTTATATATTTAAAATCTAAGAATTATGTATTTAGATGCTGCTAAAAAGCAAGAAATCTTTGGAAAGTACGGGAAGTCTAACTCTGATACTGGCTCAGCTGAGGCGCAGATAGCTTTGTTTTCATACCGTATTTCTCGCCTGACTGAGCACATGAAGCTCAACAGAAAAGATTATAGTACAGAAAGAGCTTTGACAATGTTGGTAGGTAAGCGTCGTCGCTTGCTCGACTACTTGAAAGCAAAAGATATCGAAAGATATCGTGCTATCATCAAAACTCTTGGATTGCGTAAGTAATCTGTTTGTTCTGAACGAAATTGAGAGGCCGTTTCCTTACAAGAGGAAGCGGCCTTTTGTTATTCTGCGCAAAAGTCACGGCCCTTTCATTTGATTTTGTTTGATTATGTGTATAAACCCCTACCCATGCACGACTTGCATGGGTGGGGTATATATCTTTATAGTGCATGTCCGGTGTTTTTTCTCAGAAATTACAACCATAGTTCCGGTGGAATGAAAACACCTAAGCAAAATTTACGTTTCACGGTTATGAGACGTACATTTCACGATTGGGAGACGATCGTTACACAATTGAGAGACGATCGTCTCATAATAGTGAAACGGTATAAAAACAGGCTTGTTTTTCTATATAATAATACCAGGCAAGATTTAAACCGAGCCAGCTCTCTGCTTTTACAGACATTTTCCATCATTATAATTGTTGTGGTATAAAGATTTTGTTATTTTTGCATTCTAACGACTTTAAATCATAACCTTATCAAGATTAAACACTATCAATATGGATACAAGCAAGATTGTCGGAGAGAAAATCAAGGCGCTCCGCGAGAACAAATCGATCACAATAGAAGAATTGGCCCAACGATCCGGATTGGCCGTTGAACAGGTGGAACGGATTGAAGAGAATATCGACCTCCCATCTTTGGCCCCGCTCATCAAAATAGCCCGTGTACTGGGAGTACGTCTCGGCACATTTCTTGACGATCAGGACGAAACAGGCCCTGTGGTATGTCGCAAGGAGGAAACCAAAGATACAATCAGCTTCTCCAACAATGCCATCCACTCGCGTAAACACATGGAGTACCACTCTTTGTCGAAATCGAAAGCGGACCGCCACATGGAACCATTCATCATCGATGTAGCTCCGACATCGGACAACGATTTCGTTCTTTCCTCTCATGAAGGAGAAGAATTTATCATGGTGATGGAGGGCGTCATGGAAATTAGCTACGGCAAAGCCACCTACCTGCTCGAAGAAGGAGACAGCATTTATTATGATTCCATCGTTCCTCACCACGTACACGCCTACGAAGGTCAGGCGGCAAAAATTCTGGCAGTCATCTATACACCCATTTAATTTAAAGAAAGAAGAGAGAAGAGCTGGAAGACGGGAGAAGTACGATGCAACCTGATAGCGCAACTTACTTTTCCGCCCTCTTCCATCTTTTCCCCTCTCACTTCCTAATTATTGATTACGCAATTATACAACCGGACGCTGGGCCAATGGCCTGAGCATTGGGCAGAGACACCCCCTAACAAAGAATATATAGTATACTCCGACCGAAAGATCCGTTTTACCTGAATACTTCACACCAGAAAGTGTTACAAAAAATATAAAAAAGACGTAGAACCACTACCCGACGCTATCAAGGCCTACCACAGCCTACTTACTCAACAGGAGTGCTTCTACGCCAAAATCATTCCTCATACAAAGCCCTGATCTTTTCCGGATTCAGCAGAACCGATGGATTAAAACAATCGGAAGCCATATACTGTAGGATACTCTGACGGAACTGACGGACTGCCGGACGTTTATCCAGTTCTTTTTGCAAATCGACGCTGCATACCATCAACTTTCCGTTACCAACTCTGCCCTCCAACAAAATACCCAGTTTCCGGTTGGTAAACCAATCATCAATCAAATGCACAATCGGGCGATAGTCTGCCGGAAAGTCATCCAGCACCATTGCGCTGCAATTGCTCACCAAATCCCACCACTGATAATCACTGTAGCTTTCCGTCGGGAATGCAGCCAATGCCGGATGCTTCGGATTACAGAGAATCCCCAAGGTATGAGGAGGTTGCTTCTCTGTCCAGGCCGTATTCCAGAAAATAGAAGAGAATCCGACACGGATATCTCCGCCCTTTTCCGGAAGAATACTCTCCGGAGACAACTGCAGGAGTACATTTTCCCCTCTATCCAAATGCCCCATGGCCAGGCTGTCCAATGTGGAAGTTATGTAAGGCAATTTTTCTACCGTTTCCTGTTTAGCCGGATATACCCAAATATCCCATTGATTCCGGTTGTTCGCTTCTTTGACTTCCACGCGCACCGTGAGCTGTACAGGCTTGTCTATTTCAGACAGCACATACTTCATGTTTCCGACGGAAATACAATTGGTTATTGGAAGATCTTTCACAAAAATTCCCTCAGCCAGTTTCTCACCGGACCGATTGCATATACTCCAAACGATGTGAGCTTCACGCAAAGGCTTCTCACCGAAATGCGCCACTTCCACCGGCACATCCAATGTTTCGTCATTCAGCCATATCATTTTCGGAAAACGGACCAGAGGAACCGTCCGGTTGCAAAACGTATTGTACTCCTTAGGGCTGACATATCCTTTTTCTTCCCAAAAAGCATCGAGCACACCGACAAGAGCACTTCCCTGCCCCGGGAAGTCATGCAGATCCAATAATTGAAACCCGGCAAAGCCCGGCGTACGCAAAGCCGCTTCTATTTCCGCTTTATAACACAAGGTTTGCAAGCGACCGGAAGCAAACAGAAAATCGTCCGCAAGATCTGCCATGTGATGCTTTGCCAACGTCTCCTGAAAGATCTCAAAGTTCTTGGCCTTCAACACACCTGTATACTTCTTTATTTCTTTGAAATTAGGATATACGCACCATTGCCCCACCTCATGACCGACTGTCGGCATATCCTGCCGGATGACAGTAGCAAAGTCAAAATCCGTACAAGGAGGCTGTGCATTTATTATACTCTTCAGACCTTCAGCCCAACGTTGGATACGTGGATCCATCGGATTCCAATAATCGGCATTTTCAACGTAAGGCCAGCCGGCAGCGGAGGTATAAACCCGGCGGGTATCTTTGGATTTCCAATAATCAATCAATTTAGAAAGAAACTCCGTCTGATTGGCTCCGTTCGGCTCATTCCCATAGGCCATCATGCAAAAAGACGGATGATTGCCATACTCTTTTAATATACGGTCACTCTCTTTATAAAACCACTCGTCGGAATAAGCGCCGTCCCCCACAGTTGTCCAGCCGCCACACTCCACCTGCAAGTAGACTCCCATCCTATCAGCCACTTCAAAAGCCGCTTCGGGAGGACACCACGAATGGAAACGGACATGATTCAACCCATGCGCTTTACACTGACGGAATATTTTCTCCCAATATGTATTCTCCATTGCCGGATAACCGGTTAACGGAAAGACACAGCATTCCAGTGTTCCTCTAAGAAAGACAGGATGCCCGTTGACTTCGAAGCGTGTTCCGTTTGCCTTAAACTCACGAAGTCCAAACATACGGCATTGCTCCTCACGATTTCCATCGGTCTCAGTAGAAACATGCAGTACATACAGATTCGGGGTATACTCCGACCACAACAGAGCATCATCTCCCATAGGAATCAGGAACTCCTGCCGCATTGAAGACTGAGAAGAAAGTTCCATATACCGGGGCCTCCCGACAGACTTGCCCTTTGGAGTCTTTACCTGCAAATTCAAGACAGAGCCTTTTTTCCCGGCCGTCCCTTTCAAAGAGACGACCACCCTGATTGTCTTATCTGAGACATTGGGATAAATCTGTATATCATCTATATACAAAGCCGGTTTGGCTGTCAGAGAAATTGTTCCGATAATACCGTTCCAGTTCGACTGCGTATGATCGGACACACTGTGCGCATTAACTCCCACCGCCACATTCAGGCGGTTGTCCACTCGCAATGTCAGCGTATGTTTCCCCGGAGTCAGTTCTTGAAATGTATAACGGAAAGGAGTTGACAAAGACTCATGCTTTCCCATTGCTTTACCATCCAGAAAGAGAGTGGTTTCCCAATGCGTGCGTTCCAATTCGAGTTCTACCGGGCGGGCAGACCAAGAAGCCGGGATGTGGATTTCTTTCTGATACCAAGCCACGCCGACATAATGTTTGTCCGGATTCAGCCAGAACGGGACCTTTATATTCCCCGGTTGACGGAATTCCTCGTAATCCGGTGAATCGTACCAAGATTTATCTACAATCTGTCCGGTCCAGACCGTTTCCACTCCAATATCATTTCCGTATCCCTGCTCCTGCAATGATCCGGGCAAATAGATGACATCATTCAACAACTGATTATACCACTGTTCTTTCAGTCCCTTGTCGTCCGGATCCAATGCAAAGCGCCACTTACCCGACAAAGATTTGGAATCACCTTTTTGCGGACAAACAGACAGCAAAAAGAGAAAACAAAGAAAAGAGAATAAAGCCCTCATACTATTTATACAATTCAAATTCTACAATACCATATCACTTTCTATATGCATTATATCATTCCCCTCGGCCTTACATGCCACCGGAAGTGTAAAATAAAACACGGTTCCCACTCCTACTTTTGAACGTACCCAAATACGCCCTCCCATTTTCTCAACAAACATCCGGCTAATGGTCAATCCGAGCCCGGTTCCCTGAACAAAATCGTCCACCTTGCCAAAACGGCTGAAAATAGTAGCTGCACGTTCTGCCGGAATCCCGATGCCCGTGTCGGATACATAGCCCTGAACCATTTTTCCTTTCCTCTCAAAGCCTAAATGAATTTCTCCCTCAGTCGTAAATTTGATGGCATTACTAAGCAGATTCTGCCATACTTGAGAAATACGGATCCAATCACCCAGCACACACAAGTCCGGATCGACATCATCAAAAACAAGAGTTACCCCGGAGTGGACAGAATTGCCATATTGCCGATACAACCGGTCACAGACATCCTTCATTCCGACCGATTCCATCGAAAATTCCAGCGTTCCGGCTTCCAAAGCGGACAAATCGAGAATGTCATTGAAAAGATTCAGCAGCAAACCGGAATTCTTTTCTACAATCTCTGCATATTGGGTTTGTTCTTCTTTGTCATCGGACTCGACAACAAGTTTTGAAAAGCCGACAATGGCATTCAAAGGTGTCCGTATCTCATGGCTCATATTGGCAAGAAAAGAGGATTTCAGTTTATCGGCCTCCTCGGCCTTGATCCGAGCCTTGATCAATTCTCTCTCCGTCTTTTTAATATCGGTTATATCCCACCCCACACCGGCAATATAAGGTTGTTTATCACCGGAAGACACAAGTATTTTTACCATAGCCACAATACGTGTATCACCGGTTGCCGTAACATATTTCTCCAAATACTCTACTTTCCCAGTCTTCAGTACGAACAAGTCTCCCTTTTTGAAACATCTGGCGTCCTTATTGTTACGGAAAATCTCCGCATCTGTTTTACCGATGGCAAATTCTGCCGGAATACCGGTCCGGCCTACAAAAGCCTTGTTCCAATAGAGATAACGGAAATCATTACCGGTGTCTTTTACGAACAAATAGACAGGCACATTATTCAGTATGGCCTGCATCAAAGAATTAAGACGAACTATTTCATTTTGCTGGATGGTATTCAACTTTTCGATTTTCACCTTTTCCGAAACATCGCGGCACATACAGAGCAGATATTTATCATCCAGCGGAAAGATCCGATTCTCATAATGATGCCGGACCCCATCGAGCATCAATGAATGCTTGGCTATCGAGCCCTTACCGGTTTCTATCACTTTATCCATGTTATTCCGAACACTTTCGTATGCCTCCTTGGGTATAATATCTTTTACATTTGTTCCGACAATACCCTTTGTAACAGTACCTTCCACATGATTTGTTTCCGGAGAAGAAGCAAGTTCTATAACATTTGCGCCATGATCAAAAACCGTAAGCATATCGGGCAGCGCATCTAAAATACGGGTACTATACCGATCCCGGAACCTCCCCGTTTTCAACGAAGACAACTCCGAAGTCAGACTCTCCACCTTTCCCTCCAATTCTTTTACAACTTCAAGAAGTTCATCTCTCGTTTTCTGATCATATAGTCCCATAAAGATCCTTTCGATTTTTACCCGTTTTGTTGTATATACTACCCATAACTATACAAATATACAACTTTTACAATTAAACCATCACATTATCGAAGTTATTATTGATTAAAAAAGAACGATAGCTTTTGTCCTACTAATCAGAAAGTTCTATCTTTGCAATTACTTTTATTTTTAAACAAGTTAAAATATGTCCACAGAATTATTCTCTACCCTGCCCTACAAAGTGGCAGACATCAAACTTGCAGACTTCGGACGCAAGGAAATCGATCTGGCAGAAAAAGAAATGCCCGGCCTTATGGCTCTTCGCGAAAAGTATGGAGAATCCAAGCCCCTGAAAGGCGCCCGTATCATGGGTTCACTGCACATGACTATCCAGACAGCCGTACTGATTGAAACTCTCGTTGCATTGGGTGCAGAAGTACGCTGGTGCTCTTGCAACATATATTCGACACAAGATCATGCAGCAGCAGCCATCGCCGCTTCAGGCGTTGCCGTATATGCATGGAAGGGCGAGACACTGGCAGATTATTGGTGGTGTACCCTTCAAGCGTTGAACTTCCCCGGCGGCAAAGGTCCTACCGTTATTGTAGACGATGGCGGTGATGCCACGATGATGATCCATGTGGGATATGAAGCAGAGAACAACGCTGCCGTATTGGATAAGGAAGTGCATGCCGAAGACGAAATCGAACTGAATGCCATACTGAAAAGAGTACTGGCAGTAGACAAGGACCGTTGGCATCGTGTGGCCGCCGAGGTACGCGGTGTATCCGAAGAAACGACTACCGGTGTGCACCGTCTGTATCAGATGCAGGAAGATGGAAAATTACTTTTCCCGGCATTCAACGTGAACGATTCGGTAACCAAATCGAAATTCGACAACCTGTACGGCTGCCGCGAATCATTGGCAGACGGCATCAAACGTGCTACAGACGTGATGATTGCCGGCAAGGTAGTGGTCGTTTGCGGTTACGGTGATGTAGGAAAAGGCTGCTCTCACTCCATGCGCTCGTACGGAGCCCGCGTACTGGTAACGGAAGTAGACCCGATCTGTGCTCTGCAAGCAGCCATGGAAGGCTTCGAAGTAGTAACCATGGACGATGCATGCAAGGAGGGAAACATATTTGTAACGACTACCGGCAACATCGACATTATCCGTATCGACCACATGGAACAGATGAAAGACCAGGCTATCGTCTGCAACATCGGTCACTTCGACAATGAAATACAAGTAGATGCATTAAAGCACTACCCCGGCATCAAATGTGTAAATATCAAGCCACAGGTAGACCGGTATTACTTCCCCGACGGCCACAGCATCATCCTGCTTGCCGACGGACGTCTGGTAAACTTAGGATGCGCAACGGGACACCCGTCATTTGTAATGAGCAACTCTTTCACCAATCAGACGTTGGCGCAAATCGAACTGTTCAACAAAAAATACGATGTCAACGTATACCGTTTGCCCAAGCATCTTGATGAAGAGGTTGCCCGCCTGCACCTTGAGAAGATAGGTGTGAAACTGACCAAGCTGACTCCCGAACAAGCTGCATATATCGGCGTATCGGTAGACGGTCCGTACAAAGCGGAACACTACCGCTATTAATTTTTCAATTTGACGATTTACGATTTTACGATGGATAACAGCCCTTGGATATCAACATCTGAATCCGTAAATCGTCAAATCGTAAATGATGCCAATTTCAATTGTAAATCGTAAATCGTCAAATTGTAAATGAAAAAATTTCTTCCCGACCTCCTTGCCGTTCTGGCATTCATCCTGATCTCTTTCGTCTACTTTTTCCCGGCGGATATAGAAAACCGTATTTTGTTCCAGCATGACATCGCTGCCGGTGCCGGCGCCGGACAAGAGGCCAAAGAGTACTACGAACAGACCGGTGAACGTACCCGTTGGACCAATTCCATCTTCGGCGGTATGCCGACCTATCAGATAGCTCCCTCCTACGACACAAGCAAACCGTTGCAGTGGGTACAGAAAGTATATCAACTGTTTCTGCCCAATTACGTCAGTCTGACATTCATCCTGATGCTCGGTTTCTACATCCTGCTGCGGGCATTCGGCCTGCCGGCGTGGCTTGCCGGATTAGGAGGCGTCATGTGGGCATTCTCCTCCTACTTCTTCATACTGATATCTGCCGGCCACATCTGGAAGTTCATCACGCTGGCTTACATACCGCCCACTCTGGCGGGTATTGTCCTTGCCTATCGGGGGCGTCTGCTATTAGGAGGTATTGTCACCGCCGTCTTCATCGCCCTACAGATTGCATCGAACCACGTACAGATGTCCTACTACTTCCTGTTCGTCATCCTCTTTTTGGTGGGGGCCTATTTCGAAGACGCCTGGCGCAACAAAACCCTGCCGCAATTCTTCAAGGCAAGTGCCATACTGATAGTGGCAGCTCTTGTCGGTGTGGCAACCAATCTCACCAATCTTTACCACACTTACACGTACAGTAAAGAGACCATGCGCAGCAAAAGCGAACTGGTTCAAACCGGAGACGCAGCCAAGCAGACCAGCAGTGGATTAGACCGCGATTACATCACCAACTGGAGCTACGGCATCGGGGAGACATGGACGCTGCTTGTTCCCAACTTCAATGGCGGCTCTTCCGCCGCAGCCCTCAGTCAAAGCGAAACGGCCATGGAGAAGGCAAACCCGATGTACGGCGGATTGTACGGCTCGTTCCCGCAATATTTCGGCAGCCAGCCTTGGACGGCAGGACCCGTCTATGTCGGTGCATTCGTATTGTTCCTGTTCGTCTTAGGATGCTTTATCGTGAAAGGGCCTCTGAAATGGGCATTGATCGGAGCAACACTCTTCTCCATCCTCCTGTCATGGGGCAAAAACTTTATGCCGCTGACGGACTTCTTCATCGACTATATCCCGATGTATAACAAGTTCCGTGCTGTATCGTCCATCCTCGTCATTGCAGAGTTCACAATTCCCCTGTTGGCCATCTTTGCGTTAAAGCGCATCTTAGAAGAGCCCGGCATTTGGAAAGAAAATAAAAAAGCATTCGGCATCAGCTTCATACTGACAGCCGGTGTAGCCTTGCTGTTGTACATTGCACCGGGTAGCCTCAACTCCAGTTTCGTTCCCGCCCGGGAGGTTCAGATGCTGCAAAATGCCGTCGATCAGCAGATGATACCTGCCAGTGAGCTTTCCGGCATTCTGACCAGTCTTACCAATATGCGCGAGGCACTTGTCAGTGCCGACGCCCTGCGCAGCTTTATCATCATAGTCATCGGCTGTGTGCTGCTTTGGCTTTATGCAACGGGCAAGTTACGCCGGTCATTTACCATTGCGGGCATTGCGTTGCTTTGTTTAGGAGATATGTGGACCGTCAACAAGCGTTATCTTCACGATGACCAGTTTGTTCCCCGTTCCATCCAGACAGAAACATTCAACAAGACAAAAGCCGACGAACTGATTCTGCAAGACAAGAGTCCGGATTATCGGGTATTGAACTTTACCACTTCCACATTCGACGAAAACAACACTGCCTACTGGCACAAGAGCGTTGGCGGATACCACGCAGCCAAGTTGCGCCGTTATCAGGAGATGATAGACCGTCACATCAAGCCCGAAATGCAAGCTGTCTTCAAGGAGATAGCAGCGTCCGGTGGAAAAATGGATAGCGTGGATGCCGGCAAGTTCCAGGTATTAAACATGCTGAATACGAAATACTTTATCTTCCCGGTCAACCAACAGGGAGAAACAGCCCCTATCCTGAACCCGCACGCATTCGGCAATGCCTGGTTCGTCGACCAGGTGCAATACGTAGGCAATGCCAATGAAGAGATCGATGCCGTAGGTAAAGCAGATCTGAAAAATACGGCCATCGTCGACGCCAAATTCAAGGAGGCTCTGAAAGGGGCGACCGAAGGCTTGAGAGCCGACTCGGCAAGTACCGTCAAGCTTGTCAGCTATGCGCCCAACCACCTTATTTATGAGACCTCTTCTCCCAAGGACGGGGTGGTAGTATTCTCCGAAATCTATTACCAGCCGGGATGGCAGGCTACCATCGACGGCCAACCGGCAGACATCGCGCGCGCCAATTATATTTTGCGTGCAATGAACGTCCCCGCCGGCACACATACAATCGAGATGCGTTTTGACCCGCAGAGCCTGCATGTGACAGAGGGAATTGCTTACGGTGCACTGATATTATTACTCATTGGAATAATAGCAATTGCCTGGATATACTATAAGAAGAAATAGGAATTCCACTAAAAAAAGAGGATGCATCAAAATGTACTTTTCAAAGAATTCACCTCTGCTACAAACATTTGTGGCAGGGGTAATTTCTAAGTTCTGCTCATTTTGACACATCCTTCACCAGCACCCCTGCTTCTGAACTGAACTCCCAAAGTTATACATAAAACTTTGAGAGAGTAGCTCCGAAGCAGGGGTGGTTTCTTTGTTTCAGGTGCCTTGACCTTCTACATGCTTTATCAATTCTCTTTTTCCTTCATAGCCGGATGTCCGGGATGCCTCTCCTTATGCTTGGCGCTTATCTCCTGCCACTTCTCATATTGCTCTGTCGTCAATATCTTCTTAATCTTCTTCTGTTTGGCAGCCATTGCCTTTTGAATTTCTTCCTCCTTATCTCCTCCTTGGGGATGTCCACCTCTATCCGGCCCGGCTCCGCCCATCATCGGTGGTTCCCCACCCATCATCGGCGGTTCCCCACCCATCATCGGCGGGCGTCTTCCATCCATGCCGCCGGGTCTTCCCCCCATAGGCGGCTCCTGCCGTTCGGAGTTCTGCATCGCACTAAACCGTTTCTTCTGCTCTTTCAGATTAAGCTCATAGATTTTCTTATACTGCTTCTCTGTCAGTTGCAGTTGTTTGTTCATCTCATCCGTTTCGCGTTTCGCCATCTTTTCGGGCGAAGGTACCTCACGCGGTAATGAAGAACCATTCTTTTCTTGCGCCGACAATAAAAAAGGCATACCTGCCAGTAAAGCGATAAGCCCGATGATTTTAAAGTTTGTTTTCATAATCCTATTCTATTTTGTTGATGCCCAAAGATAGAACGTATGGCGAACCCTTAAAAACAAAATCGACAAGCGGCACCATTTTGCCGACCGGCAGTTTTGCGCACTGTCCCACCTGCACAACCGGCTTGAACACTCCGAGGACGGTACTTAGGCATGATATGCACGGTCCTTAGCCTTTGTAAGAACGGTCTTTACGGAGGATATGCACCGTGCATAAAAATCATCATCAAGTGCTTCGGTTTTCACATACCCTCATTACATACTCCGGAGGGGGTACACAGGTGAAGCAAACCGACGAAAAGAATGTTGTGAAAGGTTAACGATACATTAACGTTACGTTAACGGAGAAATTTGTTATATTTGCCCACAAATTAAAAGAAAAAAGCATAAGCAAACCGCTATTTCGTTATATTACTGTCATTGTCATCCTTGCGGTAATGATACTAAAGGGAATGTGGTTTCCCATCCCCCCTGTCAATTATCATTAGCCGAAAGACGATGCCAATCCGAGATACATCATCCGGGAAAGACTTCAGGGGATGACCGGCAGATACGAAAAAAGATGCCACAAGCAAAAACGAAGGGCCGGATTTTAAACCCGTTAGAACTATAAATAAGAAAACAGACCGTATTCTCATGCACAATGCACTACTGATAAAGAAGCTCAAAGAAGGGGACCATCAGGCATATAAGTACATATTCGATCACTATTATGCTTTGATGGGTGCTATTGCATACGAATATGTCGAGGATTACTACATCAGCCAGAACATAGTGGAAGATGTAATGATGTCCATGTGGGAGAAAAGAGAACAACTGACCATCTCGACCTCCGTAAAATCCTACCTGCTCACTTCCGTCCGCAACAAGTGCATCGACTACCTGCGAGGCCAGTCCAGAGAAGCGGAAGTATTCAGCCTCGAAAGCGAAGTCGGCTCATCGAGTTGCTACATCCCCGACCAGGAGATGTTCGAACAGATTGTCTTATCGGAACTGGAAGAGAAGATAGAAGAAATCATCCAATCGATGCCAGAGGAGTGCAAAAGAGTATTCCTCCTGAGCCGGTATGGCGACAAGAGCTATGCCGAAATAGCCGATGAACTGAACATTTCCGTCAATACGGTGAAATACCACATCAAAAAAGCGCTCAGCCTGTTCAGAGAAGAGCTGAAAGATTATCTTCTCACCATCACCGCCCTGTACCTCTATCTTTTTAATCAGTAAAATTCGCATCACACGAACTTTGTGATATGTTTTTTCGAGAAAAAAGAGATTTTTATCAAAAAAGTCACTTTATCACTACCCGATTGTATATTCCGTTCGTCCTACTTATAAAAAGCGACAAGTATGGACAACGATATCGACATTTTTAATCTTATAAACAAGCAATTCTCCAAGCAGATATCCAAGGAGGAAGAGGCTGTACTGAAAGCATGGTATGAAAGCAGCGCAGAAAACAAGCGGATGTACAAAGAGTATTATCTGTTGATAAAAGGACTGCGTGTCTCTCAAAACAAGAAATTCTTCACATCGCAAATCGGAGCCGCCTATGCCAGCTTTGTCAGAAAGACCGGAATGAAGCCGCAGGAGAACAGGCGATATTTCGTGCCACGTTCCTGGATGCAGTATGCTGCCGTTTTTGCCATCGCCTTCGGATTGGGTGCCGGTTCTTACTATATGATCCGTTCCAATTCATCAGACTCCCATCTGGCACAAACCATAGAAATCCCATACGGTTCCAAATCTAAAATCACTTTGCCCGACGGCACCTCCGTATGGCTGAACTCCGGAAGCCGGTTGTCTTATCAGGAGAGCTTCGCCCACTCCGACCGGAATGTATCTCTGGATGGTGAAGCCTACTTTGAAGTCACTAAAAACAAGAAACTCCCGTTCAATGTGCTTTCCGGAAAGGTAAAAGTCAAAGTACTCGGAACCAAATTCAACTTCAAATCTTATAAAGAAGACGAAAGCGCACGGGTTACGCTGGTAGAAGGAAGCCTGAATGTCGGAGATGTCGAGAACAATGCGAAAAACGTGCTGCTCACTCCCAACCAGCAGGCAGTCATCAACAAGAAAGAGAACCAGGTTACCGTGAAAAACGTGGACGCCCAAAGCTATGCCATGTGGACACAGCCGAAACAGGAAATACTGGATGTTATCCCGAGCAATGTCACCGGACAACCCACACCGTCCATACGGGTTCCGAGCGTAACGATACGAAACACCCTCTTCTTCAACGAAGAGCCGTTAAGCCAGATTGTACGTGATCTGGAACGGGCATTCAATGTGAAAATCGAAATAGAAGACAGCCAGCTGAGCGCCGAACGCTTCTATGGCGACTTCCGAAACGACGAAACGATTACAGAGATACTGGACATCATGGCAGCCAACAACAATCTGTATTACACGATCGACGGAGATGAAATAATCATAGCAAGAAAATAACCAATCATAATTTAATAATAGCACAGATGCATGTAAAAGAATGGAAAGCCCTCATGAAAATGGCTTTGATCACCTGTTTTTTAATTTGTACACAGGTCATTTCCGCTCAAGAGAAAAACTTTTCTCTCGATCTGAAAGAGGTAACAGTAAAAGAAGCTTTGGAACAACTAAAAGCAAAAACCACCTATTCACTATGGTTCAATGTGAACGATATTGATCTGGGACGGAAGATTACCGTTCGTTTCCAGAATAAGTCGATCAACGAAGCATTGGATATCATTTTGAAAGGACAATCTCTGAGTTATGAAATAAAAGACAAATACATCCAGATATTCAAGCCGCGCAAGTCTTCCGAGAAAGGAAGAGTGAAACAGGCATCGGGTATCGTGGTAGACGACAAAGGGGAAAGTCTGCCGGGGGTGAGTGTCCGGTTTAAAGAGGATCAGACAGTCGGTACGGTCACCGATATCGACGGCCACTTCCAGATAAATGTTCCGGAAAAGGCAAAGACCCTGATCGTCTCCTACATCGGTATGGAGACCAAAGAGCTCCCTATCAAAGAAGGAACGATGAAGGTGGTCCTCAACTCCGATTCGCAGGTTCTGGACGAAGTAGTCGTAACGGGTATGACTAAGGTAGATAAGCGCTTGTTTACCGGTGCTACCGACAGACTGAAAGCGGAAGATGCCCGTCTGGACGGTATACCCGATGTAAGCCGCGCACTGGAAGGACGCTCTGCCGGAGTATCCGTACAGAACGTGTCCGGTACTTTCGGTACCGCCCCCAAGATTCGCGTACGTGGCGCCACCTCTATCTACGGTAGCTCAAAGCCGCTATGGGTAGTCGATGGCGTTGTCATGGAAGATGCCGTTGAGATCGATGCCGACGACCTTTCCTCCGGTGACGCCGTTACCCTGATCAGTTCTGCAATAGCCGGATTGAGTGCCGACGATATCGAAAGCTTTCAGATTCTGAAGGACGGTTCGGCTACCTCTATATATGGTGCAAGAGCCATGGCGGGTGTTGTTGTAATCACCACCAAGAGAGGACAGGCGGGTGTCAGCCGTATCAACTATACCGGTGAGTTCACCTCCCGCCTGAAACCCAGCTATAACGATTTCAACATCATGGATTCGCAGGAACAGATGGGAGTTTACAATGAAATGGCAGAAAAAGGATGGCTGACTTTCTCGGACACTTACCGGGCTTCCAACAGCGGAGTTTACGGAAAGATGTACCAACTTATCAACGATTATAATCCCAAGACCCAGACATGGGGACTGGAGAACACGCCCGAAGCTCGTGCCAGATACCTCCAGATGGCCGAGATGAGAAACACGAACTGGTTTGACGAACTGTTCAATAACAACATCACCATGAACCACTCGCTCAGCATCAGCTCCGGTACGGATAAAGCGAAGTACTACGGTTCAATCAGTATCTACAACGATCCGGGATGGACCAAGGCAAGTTCGGTCAAGAGGTACACAGCCAATGCCAATGCCTCTTTCAACCTGTCCGACAAGCTGACGCTGACCCTGCTTTCCAACGGTTCTTACAGAAAGCAGAAAGCTCCCGGAACATTGAGCCAGGAGATAGACGTGGTAAGCGGAGAGGTTAGACGCGACTTCGATATCAACCCTTACAGCTATGCATTGAATACTTCAAGGACATTAGCCCTGAAAGATGCAAACGGACTCGTGTACTACACCAGAAACTATGCTCCCTTCAACATTCTGAATGAATTGGACAAGAACTACATCGACCTGGATGTGGTAGACCTCAAATTCCAGGGTGAGTTGAACTGGAAAATCCTCAAAGGATTAGAAGCCAAAGTGGTAGGAGCGGTAAAATACCAGATGACCTCGCAAGACCATCTGATAAAAGAGAACTCCAACCAACCCGAAGCCTACCGCGCCGCAGGAGATGCGACCATCCTCGAAAAGAATCCGCTTCTATACAAGAACCCGGATGTAGCGAACTCGCTTCCCGTAGTCGTGTTGCCGGAAGGGGGTATATTCGATAAAAACGAGTACAAGCTGTTCGGATACGACTTCAGAGCCAGTTTGAATTACAACACCAGCTTCAAAGACAAGCATATCATGAACCTGTTTGCCGGTACAGAAGCGAATTCAGCCGACCGTACCCAATACTGGTCAAGAGGCTGGGGATACCAATATGAAAAGGGAGGCGTTCCTTTCTATGACTATCTGATATTCAAGCAAGGAATAGAACAGAACAACCAATATTACTACAACGATCTGACCTATTCACGGAACCTTGCCTTCTTCGGCATGGCGACTTATTCGTATATGGGGAAATATACGGCTACCGGAACACTCCGTTATGAAGGGTCCAACAGATTGGGAAAAGCCCGGTCGGCACGCTGGCTGCCCACCTGGAATGCGGCTTTGGCATGGAACATGCACGAGGAAGAGTTTTTTGAAAAGTTGACTCCGACCTTGTCACATTTCACACTGAAGGCTTCTTACAGTCTGACCGCCGACAGAGGCCCCGCCTTTGTCACCAACTCCCGCGTGGTGTACCGCAACTACTCTCCTTACCGCCCCTTTGCCGATGTGAAGGAGTCGGGTTTGCAGATAGAAAGTCTGGAAAACAGTGAGTTGACATACGAGAAAAAGCACGAGTTCAATATCGGTGCCGACTTCGGTTTCATCGACAACCGCATCAACTTGAGCGCCGACTATTATACCCGTAACAATTACGACCTGATCGGTGTCATCAATACACAAGGTAGTGGTGGTCAGGGAATGAAATACGCCAATGTGGCTTCCATGAAGTCAAGTGGAGTCGAATTGACCTTGTCTACCAAAAACATACGGACAAAGAGCTTCCAGTGGACTACGGATTTCATCTTCTCCAAATCCAAGAATGAGATAACCGAACTGGACTCTAAAGCGCGCGTCATGAGCCTCATCTCCGGTATGGGATTTGCCGAAAAAGGATACCCCGTGCGTGCCCTGTTCTCAATTCCTTTCCAAGGGTTGAATGAAGACGGACTGCCGACCTTTATCAACCAGGACGGTGAGGTAACCATTACAGACATCAACTTCCAGGAGTCAGCGAAAAAGGATTTCCTGAAATATGAAGGTCCTACCGATCCCACCATTACAGGAAGTTTCGGAAACATCTTCTCATACAAGAACTTCAAGCTGAATGTCTTCATGACCTATTCTTTCGGAAATGTAGTCCGCCTGGACCCCGTATTCAAAAGCGAATACTCCGACATGGACGCAATGCCCAAAGAGTTTAAAGACAGATGGACGACGCCCGGAGACGAAGCCCGTACCAACATCCCGGTGATCGCCCACACCCGTCAGGTACAAGACATCCCCAATCTGAAATATGCTTATAACGCATACAACTATTCGGATGTCCGCGTTGCCAAAGGCGATTTCATCCGGATGAAAGAGATCTCTTTATCATACGATTTCAATCCGGCCTGGATCAAGCAGTTCAAGCTGAACAGTCTGCAACTGAAACTGCAAGCAACCAACCTCTTCCTCATTTACTCGGACTCCAAATTGAATGGGCAAGATCCGGAATTCTTCCGTTCCGGAGGAGTGGCTTCTCCTGTACCTAAGCAGTTTACATTCACTTTAAGATTAGGATTATAAAAATGACAACAAAGAATATGAAGAATCAAAATAAATACTCAATAGGTCTGGCAGCCATCACGATACTGTTGGCCATGTCTTCCTGCGAAGGCTTCCTGGATAAGATGCCGGACAACAGAACCGAACTCGACAATAGCGAGAAAGTGTTGCAACTGCTCGTATCCGCCTATCCGACCGGAACCTATATGCAAGTAACCGAATTAATGTCCGACAACGTAGCAGATAACGGACCGCTTTACGTAGCCTACAACAGAAGCGTGGAAGAGAGCTATAAATGGCAGGATTTCAGCGACAACCAGCAAGACACGCCCCAATACATCTGGAACGAATACTATAAGGCGATAGCTGCCGCCAATCACGCATTGGAATACCTGAATGAATCTGAGGGAGAGAGCGAAGACGAGCTTGCCTCCAGAGGAGAAGCTCTGATCTGCCGCGCCTATTCTCACTTCGTTTTGGTCAATGTGTTCTGTAAGGCATACAATCCGCAGACAAGTAGCGTCGACCTGGGAGTACCTTATGTGGAACAGCCGGAAAAGGTAGTGTCTGGACAATATGAAAGAGGTACCGTTGCCGGAGTATACGAAAAGATAGACCGCGACATAGAAGAGGGGCTTCCTCTTATCGATGATACGAAGTACAAGAGTTCCGTCATCAAATACCACTTCAACCAGAAGGCCGCATACGCTTTCGCCGCCCGCTTCAATCTGTATTACGGCAATTATGAAAAAGCCATCAGATATGCCACCAAAGCAATCGGCGAGAACCCGACGAAAGTGCTCCGTGACCAGACTCAGTACAAGAGCATCGCCGCACCGAAAGATTGCGGTGTCGCATACGTCAAATCCGAACTGGCATGCAACCTCTTGCTGATGCCTGCCACATCCATGTGGAACTACAACCATTGGAGATCTCAATACGGCAGATATGCCATGAACACTGCCAAACTGCAGGAGACTTACTGGAGTAACGGTCCATGGGTGACTCCGGAATATCTCTACCAGGGACTCAAGATATACGGAAACGACCAGGTGTCCTATTACCCCAAACTGTATGGCTTTGTCGAATATACGGATGTCATTTCAGGAATAGGGTATCTGAATATCGTGAACACAGTCTTTACAACAGACGAAACCCTCCTTTGCCGCGCAGAAGCCTACATCCATCTGAAAGACTATGCCAATGCGACCAGAGACCTGAGTTATTGGTACGATTCGCACACAGTGCCGGGAGTACAGGCCCTGACAGAAGACCGAATCGAATCTTTTTATGAGACAGCAGACCAGATCATACGTTCTGAGCTCCATCCGATGTTTGAGATCGAAGAAGGCAAGCAGCTTAACTTCATGTACTGCCTGCTGCACTTCCGACGTATAGAAACAGCACACGAAGGTCTCAGATGGTTCGACATCAAGCGGTTCGGCATCGAAATAGAACACAACATCGCCGGACAGGCCAACGACAGGCTGACCATAGACGACCCTCGAAGAGCATTACAGATTCCGGCAGACGTAATCGGAGCCGGCATGCAACCTAACCCCAGATAATAACGAAATCAGAAGAAATAAAGATATGAAAAAGATTTTATTATACGCATTGGCAATCTTTCTGACAGGAGGGATGATCTCCTCCTGTTCTGAAGACGAATTCGGAGAGAGCATTTTTGACACGACCCCTCCGGCACGTACAGAGTTTGACAATTGGCTCCTTCAGAATTATGTGAAAGAGTACAACATCGATTTCAAATACCGGATGGAAGACATAGAGGCCAACATGTCGTACAATCATATTCCGGCAGAGGTAGAGAAATCCAGGAAACTGGCAAAAATCATCAAATACCTGTGGCTCGAATCATACGATGAAGTGTTCGACAAGACCGGAGTAAACAAAGACTTCATGCGCACTTATGCTCCTAAGGTAATTTTTCTCATCGGCTCGTCGGCCATCAATCCTTCTTCTTCAACGGAGATTTTAGGTACTGCGGAAGAGGGTATCAAAGTGGTATTGTACAAAGTGAACTCCATCGACCCTTCGGACGTGGAGATGCTGAACGAATATTACTTCGAAACCATGCACCATGAGTTTGCCCACATTCTCCACCAGAAGAAAAGCTATCCTACGGAATACAACCAGATTTCCGCAGCCGACTACTCTTCTACCGGTTGGCAGAACCGCACGGAACAGCAAGCCTGGCAGTTGGGATTTGTCACTCCCTACGCCGGTATGCAGCCGCAGGAAGATTTCGTAGAGGTGATAGCCAACTACCTTGTCAAACCGGACGGTTTCTGGGAAAATATGCTGGCCAATGCCGGTACAGAAGGAGCAGCCAAAATACAATCCAAGTTTGAAATGGCAAAAGAATGGCTCATGGCCTCATGGAACATCGACATAGAAGAATTAAGAACAATCATCATCAGACGCTCTGAAAATATTGATTCAATTTTAAATGATAATACGACGGACAATGAATAAATCAGTTTATATCCTTATCACCTTATTCACATTGTGTATCTCTTCCTGTTCGGATGAAAATGATATATTCGACAGTTCTTCCGCACACAGGATGAACGCAATGTTGAAAGAATGCAATGAAATATTGACCGGTGCGGAAAACGGTTGGGTTTTGGAATACTATCCGGAAGACAGCAAATACGGAGGTTTCCAACTGTACATGACTTTCTCCAAAGAGGGAGAAGTGAAAGTAACGGCAGAATTGCCCATGCTGGAGACACCGGGCGAGCAGGCCACAAGTATGTATCAGGTGAAAGCCGACATGGGACCTGTCCTGAGTTTCGATACATACAACCGGATACTGCATCAGTTTTCCGACCCGAATCCGGACGGCTTAGGTTATGAAGGTGATTATGAATTCATCATTCTCACCAGCAGCAAAGAAGGAATCGAGCTGAAAGGGAAGAAAAGCGGTGTGAAGATGCAGATGACCCCCCTACCGGCCGGTACGACCTGGGAGAGCTATAGCAACCAGCTTAACAAGATGATACAGGCATTTCCCGGATTCACCATGCGTCTGAATATAAACGGCACGATAATAGACATGGAAGAATCGGACGAAATAGGACGTTATCAAACCTTCATACTCCCGGATAATATTGATTCATCCGCCGAGGGTATCGCTTTCATTTATACGCTGGACGGAATTAAATTCAAGTCTCCCGTAACCATTGCAGGAAAGACTATACAGCATTTCACGGCATCGGCAGACGGCACCCACCTGGTTTGTACGGACGAAGGAGCCGACGGAGTGCAAATCGTGCAGATGCCTCTGGGAGAAGCATTCGTAACCAAAAAAGGAAACTGGTTCTTTGACAAAAACCAGATGGGCCCCCGGTTTACCACGATGTGGAATACGATTGCCAAAAACATGGAACAGAATCTGAATGGCCAGGGATCGGAACTTCTGCAGCAGATTGCCCTACGGAGTCCTTCTCAGATATTCACGATATTCAGTTATTCCATCGATGATAACAAGCTATACAGCGCCAACTTCTATATGGACTTCGTGCCCGTTGCAGGCGCCGACCAGATGAAAATCATCTATACCGGATACGGAGATGACTTTGCCAAGTATTTCTATATGCAGTATTTCAACATGATGTTAGGTTATATGACCGATGACGAACCGTACAACATGACATACGACAATCTGAAAAGTCCAAGTGAAATAACCTTCAGAAGAAACGACAATCCTGATGTCGTTTGGTTCAAGACCACCAGATACATTAAATAACCACATAAAAATTACGAATATGAAAAAGAGTTATTACATTTTCGCTCAAATGTTTTTGTTCGCCTCTTTGGCTTGTTCCCAAGTGAATGCCCAACAGGTCAAAGCGGAAAGAAACAAAACAGAGAAAGCAGGTACACCGGAGCAGACAATCTTCCGGGCACCGGCAACACGGGCAGCTACCTTGGGTACTTTGCCTTACCGCAACAATTTTGACAGCGATGCAACCTACGCAGCTCCCGAAGGATGGGTATGCACAGGTGAAAAGAATGCTTTCATGGTCACTACATTCAATGGCTGGAAAGATATGTATTCCGCACCCAACTGTTTAGGTATCTATGGAGATGCTCCAGTAGACAACTGGGCTTATTCAGTCGGTTTTCAGATGAAAGCCGGAAATGTATATCATGCCAGCTTCCAGCTGTTGGCTCCGGGCTTTTCCCAGTCGGCCAACAAAAGTGAAAGCGTGCGCTTTACAGTCGGCAAGGGACAGTCTAAAGATGCCGAATGCGTCGTATTGAAAGACTTGAAGAATATCAAATACAAAGAATGGACAAAAGTAGAAGCCGACTTTACTCCTGAAACCGATGGTATCTATTATTTCGGTTTTGGCCCTACAGTTATGACTGCCAACGGAATAGGAATAGATGATTTCGAAGTTTACGATAACGAAAATCCTTTCCCGGTTGAAGTTAAGTATGTTGCATACGGCGGCCTATGGTCGTCTTCGGCTGAGCACATAAACGAAGAAATGCGGTATATCTATCCGGAACAGTCCATTTCATTCATCAACCAGTCCAAATATGCAAACAGTTATCAATGGGAAACATTCGGTAATCCGGCTACAACGGATGAAGAAAACCCCGTAGTAACTTATTCGGAAAGCGGCAATTACAAACCGGTGTTAAATGCTAAAAACGCCAAATACACGGATTCATTCTCAGACATTGTCAATGTAACGGTTCTCGGGAAAGAAGATGTTACGGACATCGTCAGCAACACTTCAAACAAGTATGACAAAGCTTACCTTCCGGAAAGTGACGTTCCCGGTTCTAACGACTATGTAAGTGGTATAAACAGATATTACACCACCTTTGCCGAGAAATTCGAACTGCCCGCAAATGCCGAGGCGAGTGTCAGCGGTGTCTATTTCAGACTGTATCTGTACAAAGCTGCCAGTACCAACAAAGGCAAACCGGTAAGAGTCAGACTATACGGTGATAAATGGGGAGCACCTGATCCTGATAATATATTCGGGGAGTATGTCACTACCATGAGTGGTGCTTTCGGTACTGCCTCTGTAGACTATGAAACTGTCGACAGAAAAATTAAATTCAATCCGATAAAAGTAAAAGGAAGCTTCTATTTATCCATAGAGCTCGACGAATCCATCGTGCCGGACGCTACCACCAAATTAGCTTTAGGTTATGACGTATACAGAGCAGACAATGTAACATCCGCTTATGTCCGTCTTCACGCTGCCGGAGCTGCAGAATTAAATCTTAACCCGACATGGTATAGTGTTTCGGATCTGCCTTGGCCTTTCGATGAACTCGACAAAACAGGATTCTCTTTCCACCTGTCTCCGAGTATAACTTTCCACAAAGTGACCGAAACTTCAGTCAAGGAAGTGGAAGAAAGCAAAGTAAAAGTCACTCCGACACTGTTTGACTCCGAATTCACGGTTAAAACCGGTGACAATACTCTCAAAGCGATCCGGGTGTATAACGCAAACGGACAGCTTGTTTACGAAGATGCAACCTACCAGCCCGATGTTACCGTTACAGCTGCTAACTGGGCTGCCGGTATCTATCTGGTAAAAGTAGAAAACAGTTCTATGAATACTTCTATAAAAGTAATCAAGAGATAAAGAAACAAGACTCTCTCTTAACACTTTATTATAGACAGTTGTCCGGGGGAGCAAAATCCAGTATTTGGCACTCCGGACAACATTTTATTCACCACTAATACATTTCAATTATGAAAAAACGATTACTAATTGCATGGCTTATGTCACTGATCGTCATTGGGGCATGGGCTGAGAAGAGTGAGACCGAACCGGTTATCTCACTGATTACCAGCAGCGAGTCTGCCATCGGATTCTCCATCGGAGCTACCGAAGACAATACCTC
>CAVCAX010000162.1:0-5949 GCA_963599995.1 Coprobacillus sp. CAG:698 | reverse complement strand
TTGATTTTTTCTTTGGTTCTTTCTTTTGTATCAAGACAAAAGAAAGAATAAAATATATAATAAGATGAAACTAATAAAATATCCTTCAAAAGAGGAATGGGCAGAGATACTGAGACGTCCCGCACTCAACACGGAGAGTCTTTTTGATACCGTACGGGGTATTATCGACCGTGTACGGACAGAGGGAGATAAGGCAGTGATAGAGTATGAAGCCACTTTCGATAAAGCGGAGTTGGCATCACTTGCAGTGACGGATGAAGAACTGGAAGAAGGGGTAGCTTTGGTCAGTGAAGAATTGAAAGCCGCTATCTCTTTGGCAAAGCAGAATATAGAACGTTTTCATGCGGCACAAAAGTTTGTCGGTAAGAAGGTGGAGACAATGCCGGGAGTGACTTGTTGGCAGAAGGCGGTCGGCATTGAGAAAGTGGGATTGTATATTCCGGGAGGAACGGCTCCTCTGTTCTCTACCGTGTTGATGCTGGCTGTTCCGGCTAAGATTGCCGGTTGCAAAGACATTGTACTTTGCACTCCTCCCGATAGAAAAGGAAAGATACATCCGGCTATTCTTTTTGCCGCACAGTTGGCGGGGGTGGATAGGATATTCAAGGCCGGTGGCGTACAGGCTATTGCAGCCATGGCATACGGGACGGAAAGCATTCCGAAAGCTTATAAGATTTTCGGGCCTGGAAACCAGTATGTGACTGCTGCCAAACAGTTGGTCAGTCTGCGTGATGTTGCTATCGATATGCCTGCCGGACCGTCGGAGGTAGAGGTGTTGGCAGATGATTCGGCCAATCCGGTATTTGTGGCTGCGGATTTACTTTCGCAGGCAGAGCATGGGGTCGACAGCCAGGCTATATTGATTACGACTTCTGAAAGGTTGCAGGCTTCCGTTGTGGAGGAGGTGGAGAGACAATTGGCCGAATTGCCACGTCGTGAAATCGCCGAGAAGTCACTTGCCAATAGTAAATTGGTTCTGGTCAAAGACATGGATGAAGCAGTGGAGCTGACCAATGAATATGCTCCGGAGCATTTGATTATAGAGACTTCGGGTTATCTGGAAGTGGCGGAACGCATCGTGAATGCCGGTTCAGTCTTTTTGGGATCGCTTTCTCCGGAGAGTGCGGGAGATTATGCATCGGGCACCAATCATACGTTGCCTACCAACGGTTATGCTAAGGCATATAGCGGTGTAAGTCTGGATAGTTTTATCCGTAAGATCACCTTTCAGGAAATTTGTCCCGAAGGTATAAAAGCCATCGGTCCTGCCATTGAGACGATGGCTGCCAATGAGCGGTTGGATGCTCATAAAAATGCCGTAACCGTCCGTCTGAAAAATATTAATCAAAAATCATAAACATTCACATGAAAACCTTGCAAGAACTAACCCGCACCAATATCTGGAAGCTGAAGCCTTATTCTTCGGCACGGGATGAATATAAAGGGGCTACCGCTTCCGTGTTTCTGGACGCTAATGAAAATCCGTACAATCATCCACACAACCGGTATCCCGATCCGTTGCAGTGTGATTTGAAAAAGGAACTGAGTAAGATCAAAAAAGTCGATCCTGCCCATATCTTCCTGGGAAACGGTAGTGATGAGGCTATCGACCTTGTCTATCGCGCTTTCTGTGAGCCGGGTGAGGACAATGTGGTTGCCATCGATCCCACTTACGGCATGTATCAGGTTTGTGCGGATGTGAATAACGTGGAATACCGGAAGGTGCTGCTTGACGAGAATTTTCAATTCTCTGCCGATAAATTGCTGGCAGCAACTGATAAGCATACCAAACTGGTTTTCCTTTGTTCTCCAAACAATCCGACCGGAAATGATTTGCTGCGTACGGAGATTGAGAAAGTCTTAAACCGTTTTGAAGGGTTGGTCATTCTTGATGAGGCTTATAATGATTTCTCCGAGGCTCCCTCTTTCCTTGCCGATTTGGAGAAGTACCCCAATCTGGTGGTTCTCCAGACTTTTTCGAAGGCATGGGGATGTGCGGCCATCCGCTTGGGCATGGCTTTTGCTTCTGTCGATATTATCAATATTCTGAACAAGATCAAGTATCCGTACAATGTGAATGAGCTGACTCAGAAACAGGGGATGCAGATGTTGCATAAACACTATGAAATAGAGCGTTGGGTAACAATGTTGAAAGAGGAGCGGAAATATCTGGAAGACGCTTTTGCCGGCTTGCCCTGTGTCTTGAAAGTGTTTCCTTCGGATGCCAATTTTTTCTTGGCGCGTGTGACGGATGCCGTAAAGATCTACAATTATCTGGTGGGCGAGGGTATCATTGTCCGTAACCGCCATAATATCTCGCTTTGCTGCAATTGCCTTCGTATCACTGTCGGTACGCACATGGAAAATGACAAATTATTGGAGGCGTTGAGAAGAATGGGGAAAAGTCCCATTTCTAAATAATTATCAATCATGAAGAAGAAAATATTGTTTATCGACCGGGACGGTACTTTGGTTATAGAACCACCTGTAGATTATCAGCTCGATTCGTTGGAAAAGCTGGAATTCTACCCGAAGGTGTTTCGTAATCTGGGGTTTATCCGTAGTAAACTTGATTTCGAGTTTGTAATGGTCACTAATCAGGATGGGTTGGGAACAGAGTCTTTTCCGGAAGAAACTTTCTGGCCGGCACATAATCTTATGTTGAAAACGCTGGCCGGTGAAGGGATAACATTCGATGATATCTTGATAGACCGCAGTTTTCCCGAAGATCATGCACCGACCCGTAAACCCCGTACCGGAATGTTGACAAAGTATATCGGACATCCGGAGTATGACCTGCCGGGCAGTTTTGTTATCGGTGACCGCCCTACGGATGTAGAATTGGCTAAAAATTTGGGTTGCCGTGCCATCTATCTGCAGGATTCCACCGAGCTGTTGAAAGAAAAGGGGCTTGAATCGGTTTGCGCTTTGGCTACTACCGATTGGGACAAGATTGCCGAATATCTTTTTGCCGGTGAACGCAAGGCAGAGGTGAAGCGTACAACAAAAGAGACTGACATTCGAGTCGCTTTAAATCTCGACGGCAATGGGGTCTGTGATATTTCTACAGGGCTCGGCTTTTTTGATCACATGCTCGAGCAGATAGGAAAGCATTCCGGAATGGATCTGACCATCAGAGTGAAAGGCGATCTTGAGGTCGATGAGCATCATACCATTGAAGACACTGCTATCGCTTTGGGCGAATGTATTTATCAGGCTCTGGGAAGCAAACGGGGAATTGAGCGGTACGGCTATGCACTTCCCATGGATGATTGCCTTTGTCAGGTGTGCCTTGACTTCGGCGGACGTCCCTGGCTGGTATGGGATGCAGAGTTCAAACGTGAGAAAATAGGAGAGATGCCTACGGAGATGTTTTTGCATTTTTTCAAATCACTGAGTGATGCTGCCAAAATGAATCTGAACATAAAGGCGGAAGGGCAGAATGAACATCATAAGATCGAAGGCATCTTTAAGGCATTGGCCCGTGCGTTAAAGATGGCTCTAAAGCGGGACATCTATCACTTTGAGTTGCCATCCAGCAAAGGAGTGCTCTGACGCTGTTTCCGGATTTAAAATGAAACTTGGGTATCTCCTTTGAACCTCTCCTGAAGATAAGAGAAAGAGCCGTATCAAACTCTGTTTTGAGTAATGATACGGCTCTTTCCGCTTTTATTTCTCCGTTGTTATCCTATTGGATTCTTCCTGTTACAGATCCTCTATTTCCTTAAGCCAAGTAGCGGAACTTGCATCACTGGGCATCCTCCAGTCGCCTCGCGGGCTGATAGAGATACTGCCCACTTTGGGCCCGTCGGGCAGGCAGGAGCGTTTGAATTGTTGATTGAAGAAACGGCGGAAGAAAGTGGAAAGCCATTTCTTGATAGTCTCTTCATCGTAGGCACCTTTGAATGCTACATTAGCCAGATAATATATCTTGGACGGCCGGAATCCGAAACGCATAAAATAGTAGAGGAAGAAATCGTGCAGTTCGTATGGGCCTACCAGATCTTCTGTCTTTTGTTGGATATCTCCGTTTTCGTCTGCCGGAATCAGTTCCGGGCTGATAGGAGTGTCTACGATATCGAGCAGGGTGATGCGCGATTCTGCATCTATGTCATTCTCTGCCACCCATTTCACCAAATGTTTCACTAACGTTTTCGGGATGCTTCCGTTGACACCGTACATTGACATGTGGTCGCCATTGTAGGTAGCCCACCCTAATGCCAGTTCCGACAAATCACCGGTTCCGATGACCATTCCCCAGGTTTGGTTGGCTATGTCCATTAATATTTGGGTACGTTCACGTGCCTGGGAGTTTTCATAAGTTACATCATGGATGTTTATATCGTGATTTATATCCTTGAAGTGCTGTATACATGCTTCTTTGATACTGATTTCCCGAATTGTGATACCTAAGGATTTCATCAGCGAAAGTGCATTGTGATAAGTACGGTCGGTGGTACCGAATCCCGGCATGGTGACTCCGATAATGTTTTTGCGGGGCAACTCCAGTTTATCGAAAGTCCTCACACAGACAAGCAAGGCAAGTGTAGAATCCAACCCTCCCGAAATGCCGATTACGGCGGTTTTGGCTCCGGTATGGACCAGGCGTTGTGCCAAGCCGGCTACCTGTATGGAAAACACCTCCTCACAACGTTCGTTCAATGTATCTCCTTGCGGAACAAACGGATGCATGTCGAAAGTACGTGTCAGATTCAATTCTTTACTGTTCACATATTCCGTGGTGATACACACCGGCTTCTTGTCGGAAGGAATAGCGCCCTTGCTTGCGGCAAATGTAGTATTGATACGGCGTTCGGCACGTAATCGCTCTATATCTATTTCACTGATTACCAATTGTTCATCGAAACTGAAACGTTTACTGTGCGCCAACTCGCTGCCATTCTCATAGATAAGGCCGTTGCCGGCAAAAACGACATCTGTAGTCGATTCTCCGAATCCGCAGGAAGAGAAGACATATCCTGCAATGCAGCGTGCAGACTGCTGGCTGATGAGCGAGCAGAGGTAGTTGTGCTTGCCGATGCCCTCATTGTCGGCAGAAAGATTGAACAGGATTTCCGCACCTTGGAGCGCCAGCGTTGAACTGGGGGGGATGGTAGACCACAGATCTTCGCAGATCTCAATGCCGAAAATGGTATCGGAAGTTTCAAACAAAAGGTTATTTCCCATCGGCACTATCTGTCCGCACAGGCGTACACTGTCTTCTGCCACTTGTAGTGCGGAAGTAAACCAGCGCTGTTCGTAAAACTCTTTATAGTTTGGAAGATAAGTTTTGGGGACTACTCCCAAAATTCTCCCTTTCTGAATGACCACGGCTGCATTGATAACGGTGGAATTGACTGTTATCGGCATTCCCAAAATAGAGATGATATCCAGTTGGCGGGTATTGTTCAGTATTTGCATCAACCCCATTTCGGCCTCTTCCAACAAAAGCTGCTGTCCGAATAGGTCACCGCAAGTATAGGCTGTGATGCACATTTCAGGAAACGCGATAATCTGTACTCCCTTACCGTCTGCAATGGCTATTAAACTTTCCAATTGCCCGGCGTTGTATTTACAGTCTGCTATTTTCACTCGGGGTACTGCTGCCGCCACTTTTACAAATCCGTAGTTCATAATGAATAATTTTTTTTAATTGTCAATATGCCAATGGGACTGTTTACCATGTATAGCATGCTTCTTTTGGCACATGAACGATGATAATAACTTATTTGGTTGCAAAAGTAGGAAATAGTTTTGAGAAAATCGTGTGATAAGCATTAAATAGCTTTCTTGTACATTTTAATGTATGTCTTAGACGAGGTTGGCCGTAACATTTCGGACGACATCATCAACCGGTTATGAGTCCTTGGGAAAAGACACTATATCTTTTAAAAGTACAACCGTCCACGATGGCGTATTGTCCCCCGCGTTCCAAAGTTCTAACTTTGC
>CAVCAX010000161.1:0-5459 GCA_963599995.1 Coprobacillus sp. CAG:698 | reverse complement strand
TATCAATTCCGTGTGACCTGGGTAGACGATAAAGGTCATGTGCAGACAAACATGGGTTACCGTGTTCAGCACAACAACGCTATCGGCCCGTACAAAGGCGGTATCCGTTTCCACGCTTCTGTAAACCTCAGCATTCTTAAATTCCTTGCCTTCGAGCAAACATTCAAAAATTCACTGACCACATTGCCGATGGGTGGTGGTAAAGGTGGTTCCGACTTCTCTCCACGTGGCAAGTCAAACGCAGAAGTAATGCGTTTCGTACAGGCATTCATGTTAGAGTTGTGGCGTCACATCGGTCCCGAAACCGACGTACCGGCAGGTGATATCGGTGTAGGCGGCCGTGAAGTGGGCTTCATGTTCGGTATGTACAAAAAACTGACTCGCGAATTTACAGGAACATTCACAGGAAAAGGCCGCGAATTCGGCGGTTCACTCATCCGTCCGGAAGCTACCGGCTACGGTAACATCTACTTCCTGATGGAAATGCTGAAGAGAAAGAACACAGACTTGAAAGGTAAGGTCTGCTTGATCTCCGGTTCCGGTAATGTAGCTCAATATACAGCAGAAAAAGTAATTGAACTGGGTGGTAAAGTAGTTACCATGTCCGACTCAGACGGTTATATCTATGATCCGGACGGTATCGACCGTGCAAAACTGGATTACATCATGGAATTGAAAAACCTCTACCGTGGCCGTATCCGTGAATATGCAGAAACATACGGTTGTAAATATGTAGCAGGAGCCCGTCCTTGGGGTGAGAAAGGTGACATTGCCCTGCCTTCTGCCACTCAGAATGAAATCAATGGCGATGATGCACGCAAATTGATTGCCAACGGTGTAATGGCCGTGTCCGAAGGTGCCAACATGCCTTCTACTCCGGAAGCCATCAAGGTATTCCAGGATGCAAAAATCCTGTATGCTCCGGGTAAAGCTGCCAATGCCGGTGGTGTATCAGTATCCGGTCTGGAAATGACACAGAACTCTATCAAACTGAGCTGGAGCGCTGAAGAGGTAGACGAAAAATTGAAGAGCATCATGAAGAATATCCACGAAGCCTGTGTACAATATGGTACTGAAGCCGATGGCTATATCAACTACGTGAAAGGTGCCAACGTTGCCGGATTCATGAAAGTAGCCAAAGCGATGATGGCTCAGGGTATATTATAATCAGCAAGCCCGTTTTCAAAAGCTATAGTCATTTATAAGTAAAGAGAAGCCGTTTCCGATGATCGGGAACGGCTTCTTTTTACATTGTCTTCCCCAAAGGGGAGAGTATGAAAGGACTCAGTTTTTATTTTGGGGGATTCGGTTCAAGTTCCCAAACAGATGATTCCAAAAACATACCGGCAAAAGTGTTACTCTGTGTACTTCTGCGGTGAAAGTTCACAGATATCTGGAGCATACAGCACCCCCTGACAACGGAGTAATTCAAATTTCCGGCATCATCACCACTCCCTGTTTCTTCTTACCGTCCATTTTTACGACTATCGGCTTCTCAAAACGCACATGCCGCAAAAACGTTGTCTCTTCAACAGCCGGTTGTGCATTCAGAAAGTCTTGATTATAGACCCCATCGTTCATAAAAGCATTGATGGTGAAATACCCTACTCCGAACGAAGTCAGATTCTGGAAGAAATGAGTACCCTGACTCGGATCTACCCGATAATTGGTTAATCCGGCCTCCACAATAACGCGAGCCGCCGAGATATGCGGCCATTTCACAGGAATCCCCAACCAGGTATCACTGCTCCCCCATCTTCCGGGTCCAACCAACACATAGTTCTTTCCTTCATCGAGGAACTGCTGGTTCATTTTTTCTATTTCCCAAGCAATGGCTTGGTTATTGGAAGCGCTGTACCCATCGGTTTTGACGTAAACAATGTCATAAATCTCATTCATTACGCCATGCCCCAGCGAATTATTGGAACGCAAAATAACATCTTTGTCCGGTATGGCGGTGAGATCTTCATCGAGCATCTCTTTCGTATCGACTATCGGACGTATCTGCAAAAGATAAAAAGTGCCGGTCTTGTCCTGTTCGCGGCTCAAGGTAGCCGCAAATTCAATCTCTACAGGACGGCGCATCTCATGTTCGCCGTACTTCAGCACCAGTTGCAGGATACGCGCCAACGGAAACACATCGTGCTGCAAGATATTGGCAAAAGTAATTACCTTACGGCCACCCGGATAGAGTCCGTCCCGGATGATCTGGTCATAAGGATCATAAGTAGAAGCGATATAGCGCAACGAACCGTCCTTCTCGGCCTCTTTGACATGAAGTTTCAGTAGGTTAAATCCATCGTCAATAGAAAAGTCTTCACCGACATTCTTCAAATCCAGTGCATAAAAACGGGTCTGCGTCTCTTTCAATGCAATCTCCATCTCACTGGTCTGCAGTATCTGATTGGGATGATAAGGAGAGAAACGAAGCGTCATCCCCCCGTCCACGATATACTTTCCAAGACCGAGAGCCAGATTCACCGTACCCTCTTCCGCCTTCTCGTCTCCGAGAGGGTAATAATTAAGCGACCGTGCCACCCCCGACATAGACGGATAATAACGGTCACCATATTGATTGCCGACCACCTCCTGCAGGATAACGGCCATCTTTTCCTGATCGATCACATTGGACGTTGCCTGCATATACGCCTTGCTATCCTTGAAATAAACCGAAGCATATACCCCTTTGATTGCATCGGAAAGCATTCGGAGCATCTCATACTTATCATCCAGATAAGGTATCATATAAGTATTATAGATACCGGCAAACGGCTGATAGTGCGAATCCTCAAGAAGCGAAGACGAACGGATGGCTATGGGCGACTTCACCACATCAAAGAACGTGAAGAAATCCTCCACCAGACGGTCGGGCAGCTTCGCTTTCAAGAAATAACGCAGTATGACATCATCATTGGCATCCGAAAGAGCCACCTGATAGAGATTGTTGCTATCCATAAACTCATCAAAGACATCGGTACAAAGTACCACTGTCTTCGGAATGGCGACACGGGCATTCTCAAACTCTTCGAATTCCGGATACCGCTTCACCATGTTGTCAATGAAAGCCAGACCACGGCCTTTCCCCCCCAAAGAACCGTCACCGATACGGGCAAAGTTGGAATAACGGTCGAAACGGTCGCGCTTGAAAACGGCAACCACTCCCTGATTCTTCATCTTGCGGTATTTCACAATGGCCTCAAAGATGATCCGCCGGTGAGCGTCCACATCCTGAAGGCTGTTCCAGGTGATCGGTTTAAGGAATTCGGCAACCGGGAACATGGCACGCGAATACAGCCAACGGGATACGTGGTTGCGGGAGATATGATACAAGAACGATTCGGCAGGCACGGCAAACAGGATATTCTGCAACTCCTTCAGATTCCGTACACGGGCAATCTCCTCTCCCGTTTCGGGATTACGGAAAACAAAATCGCCAAAGCCGAAATTATCGGATACGATACGGCGCAAATCCACATCCATCTTTTTGGAGTTCTTGTCGATGAAACTGGCGCCATACTTTGCCGCATACAAAGCATTTTCCGACTCAGAAGATTGAATGATGAGAGGCACAAACGGGTCCTCTTTCCGGATAGCGGCACAAAGTTTGATACCTGCCAACCCGTCTTTCTCGCCACGCTCCACGCGAGGAAAACGGACATCGGTGATCACTCCCAGTATATTGTTCTTATATTTCTCGTATATCGTGATAGCCTCTTCATAGGTACGCGCCAACACTATTTTAGGGCGTCCGCGCATACGCAACGTACGCTGGTGGGCATTCAAAGCCTCCGTAGAAAATTCCTGGCTCTGCTTCAATACGAACTTATACAGATTGGGAAGTACGGAGGAATAAAAGCGGATACCGTCTTCAACCAACAGAATCAACTGTACTCCCACTTCCGCCACATCATGCTCCAGATTCATCTTGTCTTCTATCAACTTGATGATGGATACCAGCAAATCCGTATTGCCCAGCCAGCAGAACACATAGTCGAACGCACTCAGATCCTCATCGGCAATACGTGCCGTAATGCCGTGGCTGAACGGGGTAAGAATCACGATAGGAATATGCTCGTACAAACTCTTGATGTGCCTTCCGATATCAAAACTGTCATTATCCCCCGTACCCGGCATACAGATAACGAGATCGAATGTCATATTTTCAAGCAATGCCAATGCTTCCTCCTCTGTAGAGACCTGCGAAAAGCGAGGGGGATAACGAAGAGAAAGAGAGGTATATTCATTGAAAATCTTTTCATCGATACGCCCGTCATCCTCAAGCATGAATGCATCATACGGATTGGCTATCAACAGAACATTGAATATACGCCGTGTCATCAAATTGGCAAACTGCGTATCTTTGAAATAAAGCTGGTTTAATTTGTACTTACTGAGCATGGATTTTCCTATGGTTAAATATCAACAGACAAAGTTCGCTTCTTTTATCGTGAAATGCAAATGAAGAGGGGAGAGAAATGAATTTTCAGACAACAAAGACGGTAAATTCATTACTTCTTAATATATTTGCGTTTTAAGTACAAACAACTTATTTACAATGAAAAAAGAAATCCTATTACTTAGTGGAATCATGGTTATGTCATGCACACCTCAACAAAAAAAGTTGACTTACCCCAATGCGGAGAAAGTAGACACTGTAGACGTATACTTCGGAACAGAAGTAGCCGACCCTTATCGCTGGCTGGAAAATGATACGAGTGCAGCAACTGCCGCCTGGGTAGAAGCAGAGAACAAGGTTACCAATGAATATCTGGCTCAAATACCTTTCAGGAAACAGTTGTTGGAGCGATTGACCAACCTCGCCAACTATGAAAAAATAGGTGCGCCATTCAAGAAACACGGAAAATATTACTTTTACAAGAATGACGGACTCCAGAATCAAAGCGTGCTCTACGTGCAGGATTCACTCGAAGGAGAACCGCGTGTGTTCCTCGATCCGAATAAATTGTCGGACGATGGCACGGTAGCATTGACAGGTCTCTCTTTCTCCAATAACGGAAAATATGCCGCTTACACCATTTCGCGCAGCGGATCGGACTGGACGGAAATATACGTACTGGATGCCGCTACCGGCCAATTGCTCGACGACCACATCGAATGGGCAAAGTTCACAGGAGCATCCTGGCAGGGAGACGGCTTCTATTATAGCGCTTATGACGCTCCGGTAAAAGGCAAAGAGTTCTCCAACGTAAATGAAAACCACAAGATATATTATCATAAGATAGGTACTCCCCAAGCAGAGGATAAATTGATTTATCAGAATCCGGCATATCCGAAACGCTTCTACTATGCCGGCACAAGCGAAGACGAACAGATTCTCTTTGTACATGAATCCGGTGCCGGAAGAGGCAACAATCTGTTCATCAAGGACTTGAAGAATGCCAATGCTCCCTTTACACAGCTGACTACGGACTTTGACTATCAATACTCTCCGATTGAAG
>CAVCAX010000160.1:2142-6419 GCA_963599995.1 Coprobacillus sp. CAG:698 | reverse complement strand
AGCTTGGTTACTCTGGAAATTTGGAGACAGGCCGGAGGAGAACATTGGCCTTATGTATGGAATCCTAAAGATATGTTTACTTGGGCAGGGGCCGGTGTGGCATTGGATACCGAACGGAATGAGTATCGCATCGTAAAGCTCCATTTGAATGCTTTTAATGATCATTCCGCCAGTGGAACATTGTCAGATAAAATCGGTGAATTGGAAGAATTACGTTTTTTTGCTATAGGCGGACTCGGCATAACCGGTGATATACCTAAAAGTTTCGGTAACCTTAAACATTTAAAGGAACTAGTGATTAATACGACATCTATGGGTGGTACGATCCCTGATGAAATTTTCAGTCTGCCTTATTTGGAAAGACTTGAAATATGTAACAATCGGTCTATCAAGGGAGAACTTCCCGATGCTATTGCAAACCTGTCACCAATGATTATAAGTTGTATGTTCACGTCCAATAGTCTATCAGGGAAAGTTCCGAGTGGAATCCGGATTAAATTGCTTGATTTGGATGATAATAAATACACGGAATATCCATTTGAATATAGCAAAAAGGGAGCTACGGCTATTGATATGAGTCGTAATTATATAACTGGTATTATTCCGGATTCTATTCTTAATGACGTAGATGCTTTGAAAAGGCTTCGTTCTATGACTTTCAATCAGAAGGATGGGTGCAAATTCATAAATGCTCCTGATTCATGGAATCCTTGAAATTGTTTATTGACTTAAAATATAGTATTATGAAACATTTTTGTAGAATGATGATGCTATCATCTATGTTTTTAGTGGTCTGTCATGAGCAGATGACGGAATAATATTCAGAACAACTGCAAAAATGGGAAAATGAAACTTTGAACCTCAATTTTATCAGAATTGCACTTTTAAATTGAAACTTGGACATCCGAAAAGGTTAAGAGAAAGAGCCGTATCATTACTCTAAACAGAGTTTGATACGGCTCTTTGGGGTTAGCAGCTTCAATCAGTTGCTTTTCGGAGTGAGCATTTTAGTATTGCTACACTCTCATCATTATTATCGCATCGAAAAGGTTTTTTATTGTTTCGCTTCCTTATGCACTGTAGTCTCTTTAATGAAAAACACACAAAGGGCGCCTGTGATGAGTAAGACACCCGCCAGCACAAGCATATTGACCTGATGCCCTCCGACCAGATGCAATAACCCACCTCCGATGATTGCAGCCACAATTTGCGGTATACAGATCGTCCCGTTGAATAATCCTAAGTAGGCTCCCATATTTTTGCCGGATATTGAATTGGTCAGAATGGTGAAAGGCATTGCCAGCATGGCCGCCCAGGCACATCCGATGAGGAAATACGATATAAACAGCAGGTATTGATCGGTGAAGAAGAGAGTGGATATGAAACCGATCCCACCCAGTATCAGACTGATGGAGTAAGCCATCTTGCGTACTTTGAACAAGGGCAGGATAACGGCCCATATCACGGAGCCGATTGCTTGTACTGCAAACAATACACCTACCCAGTTGCCTGCCGCCTGATAACCTTCGGCCTGCACATCGGTGGTATTCCATACCGTATCGGCTATTGCACCGTTTGTATAAGTCCACATATACATGAATGCCGACCAACAGAAGAATTGCACCAGACCGACTGTCCAAAATACTTTCGGAGCATGCTTCAACAGATGGAGGAAGTTGCTTTTTTCTTTCTTTTCATCGGCAGTGATACCGTGGAACTCTTCAAACTCTTTCGGAGGCATCTCTTTTACTTTCACCGTGGTATAGATGACGCAGAGAATCAGAATGGCTGCTCCGATGTAGAACGAATAGATCACTGAATCGGGGACAGTCCCTTTTTCTGCTATGTTGCTGAGACCTATCCAGGTAAAGATAAACGGAAACAGATAGCCTACGAGGCTGCCCGCATTGCACAGGAAACTTTGGATGGAGTAGGCGAGCCCTTTTTGTTTCTCATTGACCATATCTCCTACCAGCATTTTGAAGGGTTGCATGGCCATATTTATTGAAGTATCCAGAAACATGAGCGATACCAACCCGAAAATCATGGCTGTACTTACTGCCATTCCGAAACTTCCGGCATTCGGCAACAGACACATCACCAATACGGCAATCAGCGAACCTATGAACAGATAGGGAATACGCCGTCCGAAGCGTGTCCACGTCCTGTCACTGGCCGAACCGATGATCGGTTGTACGATGATGCCTGCCAACGGAGGTAAAATCCAGAAATAGCTGAGACTGTGAGGGTCGGCTCCCAAGGTGGCAAAGATTCGGCTGATATTAGCACTTTGTAAGGCGTAAGCAATCTGTACGCCGAAGAATCCGAAGCTGATGTTCCACAACTTCCAAAAACTCAAATCAGGTTTTATTTTCATGGTAATAGTCTATGTGCCGGTATGCCAACGTGCAAAAGCATCGATTGGCGTGCAGCACTCTCTTTTATTAGTTAATTATTTCATTCTCACATTCTCTTATTATTCTCATCTTCCCATTTCTTATTTTCTTCAATCGCTACATTGGCACATTAGCATATTGACACATTATTTCGTCGTCCCCCGTACTACCAGATTGGTTCTCACTATTTTATTTGTACTTCTGGAACTGGGATTGTCCTCTATCTTATCAATAAGGATATGGATGGCGCTTTTCCCCACCTCTTCTCCATGTTGTTCTATGGTAGTCAGTTTGGGGTCGGTGCTTTGTGCAATGGCACCATCGGTAAATCCGCAAATCGATACTTCGTCGGGCACCTTCAATCCGATCAGTTTGCAGGCGTATAAAATGCCCGAAGCCGTTTCATCGTTAATGGCGAAGAAACCGTCCGGGCGGTCTTCTCTTTCCAGTAGGTCGGGAGTGACGACAATGGCCTGTTCACGTGTGTCACAAAGTTTGATCATACTTTCATCTACCGGGATTTTGTACTTTTTCATGGCATCCAGATAACCGTTTCGCCGGTTTTTGGATATTTCGAGATGGGGTGCGGCGCTATAAAAGAGGATACGTTTGCAGCCGGTCTGTATCATGTATTCCACAGCAGAAAACGAGCCGGCATAGTCGTCTACCACTACCCGTTCGGTGTTGATGCCCGTACAAATCCGGTCATAGAATACGATCGGGATATTATTGTCGAGCAATTCCTGATAATGGTCGTATTGGGAAGTGTCTTTGGCAAGCGAGGTGATCACTCCGCAAACCCTTGCCGCGAGGAAAGAGTGGACTATTTTTACTTCCTGCTCGTATTTTTCGTTGCTTTGTGCCACGAGTATGTTATATCCGGCTTGAGAAGCCATTTCCTCGATACCGCTTAATACGCAAGAGAAAAAGTGGTGTACTAATTGTGGAATAATGACTCCGATTGTATTGGAACGGCTGGTCCGCAGGTTTAATGCCAATGCGTTGGGCTTATAATTATGTTCGCGCGCGTACTTATGTATTGCCTCTCTTGTCTCCTGACTGATATCCGGATTATCCCTCAAAGCCCTTGATACGGTAGAGGGTGATACCCCTAACTCGCGGGCGATATCTTTGATGGTAATTTGCGGTTTACTCATTGTTTATATTAGTTTCAGCCAAAGGTAATTAAATCCGGAAGACAGCCAAGTGAATATTCTCTAAGCTTTGTTCTCAGATTACAAAAATAGCGCAATCGGGTACATTCTACTCTTGAGGCAGGTGTTTCTGCAAAATAATAAAACGCAAACGTTTGCATGCTGACGGTGATTCAGCTCTGTTTTTCGAATCAGCGAGGGTAGGTGAAAAGACTTAGCATCTTTCGAAAAAAGACTTAGCGTCTTTCAGAAAAAGATGTAACATCTTTCAAAAAAAGATATAGCATCTTCTAAAAAAAGACTTAAGTCTTTCAAAAAAGGACTTAACATCTTTTCTTGTAAACAGCAATTATGCTGCAAACAGCCTTTATTCAGCATGTTTTTACCCCCTTCACCGCATTCACCTTTTTCCCTCAAAGTCTTTATTCATCGCAGGTACAGGGTGAAGCCTCGGTCGGATTGCTCCTTACGGTTAGTGAACACGGTTCTTGCGAATCATAAGTACGCTTGTTGCCGGCTGTAAGCACGGTGCTTGGTAAAACGGAGCGGCCTTTCACCCTCTGTTGCCGATGAACAGGGTGATAGAGCAAAAAGGGTGAAGGAGGTGAAGGGGGGAAATTCATTGTAGAATACCTGTTTTTATAGCCCGGCGAGAAGCGTTTCGGATGAAAACTGCGTAATTTACTTTTTTGCCATTACAATGCGTCCATTCAGGTCGGGATTTATG
>CAVCAX010000160.1:0-2132 GCA_963599995.1 Coprobacillus sp. CAG:698 | reverse complement strand
AAGGAATGATTTACAGTGTTAAAATCCTCATTGAAAATGTTTGTTTGGGTGCATGAAATTTCCGGTTGTACTGGTGCAAACGATTGCATAATTGCAAGTGCCGTTTTTCTTCTTTTCTCGTTCTTTTCGTGGCTAATAGCTCTATTTTTGCTTCGTCGTTAAAGGGAAGTCAGCGTTATATTCCTGTTTCGATTGAGAAAAATCATATTAATTTATATTGTTAACTTTAACTTATTAAATGCATGAAGCAAGTTAATCTTAGAATCTATCAGATGATTCTGCCCATATTATTCGGGCTATTCTTGTCATTAGGCGCTTATGCACAGCAGGTCTCTGTCAGGGGGCATGTGAAAGATGTAACAGGGGAACCTATCATCGGTGCAAATGTGTTAGTAAAAGGAACCACCAATGGGGCTATCACCGACTTGGATGGTAACTTCCAGTTACAGGCACCACAAGGTGCAATTCTCCAGTTTTCTTATGTCGGATATTTGCCGGTTGAGCTAAAAGCAGCTCCTACGGTGGAAGTAGTGTTACATGAAGACTCACAGTTAATAGATGATGTTGTAGTTATCGGTTATGCTACAGGAAGTCAGAGAACGATATCGGGTGCTGTACAAAAGGTTGGTCGTGAGGATATGAATGCTGGTGTAGTAGTAAATCCACTTCAAGCCATTAAGGGTAAAATTGCCGGTGTGAACATCCAAAAAACAGGTGGTGACCCTACTTCCGGAGCTTCTATTCGTGTTAGAGGTACAACTTCTCTTTCCGGAGGTAATGACCCTTTGGTAATTATTGACGGTGTTTTTGGCGATCTCGGTATGTTGAATGCCATTTCTCCTGCTGATATAGAGAGCTTTACCGTATTGAAAGATGCTTCGGAAACTGCACAGTATGGTTCGCGAGGTGCAAGCGGTGTTATTGTAATCACTACTATCAAGGGTAAGAATGGGGTAAAGACGCTTAGTTATGATGGTAGCTTCGGTATCGAAACGGTTTACAAAAATCTGAAAATGTTAGATGGTAATCAGTTCCGTCAGGTAGCACAGGATGGTGGTTATGTGAATGCATTGGATGCCGGTTATAACACTAATTTTATAGAAGAAATGCAACGTTTGGGTTATACTCAAAATCATAGGGTTTCTTTCGGTAGTGGTACTGAGAACTCTAATTATCGCGCTTCTATTGGTGTTATTGATCAGAAAGGTATCATTAAAAACAACTATATGCGTAACTACACCGCTAAGTTGGATGCGTCTCAGACAATGTTTAATGATAAGCTGAAAATAGATTTCGGTATGTTCGGTTCAAGAAAAGACATGCGCTATCTGAATGATTATCAGAAAACTTTCTATTCGGCCGCTTCTGTCAATCCTACTTTCCCGAACTTCGCAAATGCTGATGGTACATGGATGGAAGATCCTAACGCCAATGAAACCCAAAATCCGTTGGGGCGTTTGACAATCAATGATCAGGAGAGTAATACGTATGTCAATACCAATGCCCGTTTGACATGGACTGTTATCGATGGTCTGAAATTGAGCGTATTTGGCTCTTATACTTATAATGTAAAGGAGAATTCGGTTTATACTCCCAATAATATCAAGGCTGGTATAGGTAATAAGGGGGCTGCTTCCAAGAGTGATAACAAGTCAAATATTCTATTGGGCAACTTCATGGCTAATTATAAAAAAGCATTTGATAAACATTATATCGACATCTTGGGACTTGCTGAAATTCAAGACTATCAGTATAGCGGTTTTGGCGCCAATGCACGTTCATTTTCTACTAATTATTTCGAATATAATAATTTGGCTGCCGGTGCTGACGTAAAACACGGCGATGTCTCTTCTTATCGTAATGGTAATAAACTGGTATCTTTCATGGGGCGCTTTAATTATTCTTATGCCGACAAGTATATTGCTACGGTTAATATGCGTGGTGATGGTTCTTCTAAATTAGGCGCCAACAATAAATGGGGATTCTTCCCTTCCGCTTCTTTGGCTTGGGTGTTGAAAGAAGAAGATTTTTTGAAAGATGTTGATTTTGTATCCAATTTGAAAGTGAGAGCCGGTTATGGTCTGACAGGTAACCAGGATGCTATCTCTGCCTACAATTCACTGATGTTGATG
>CAVCAX010000159.1:2873-4339 GCA_963599995.1 Coprobacillus sp. CAG:698 | reverse complement strand
CTAATTATTCTGGAGAAAAAGACCAAAATGGAAAGGTACATCAGATTCATCAGGGATATCGGAACTTCGAAAGACTTTATAAAGTTTATAATGCTCCGACGGAGATAACCAATAACCGCTTTTCTGTTTCTCCGGTATTGTTTTCTTATCCAGGCACTTCTTACAAAATAGTTGTGACAGAATCCGATACGTACGATTATCCGGGATTGTATATGGAACAAAACGGTCCGAATTCTATGCGTGGAAAATGGGCGCAATATCCTAAAGAAGTAATGGATGGCGATCCTTCGAACTCTAACTATTGGTATTCCAATCATTTGGTCATTTCAAGAGAGGATTATATCGCAAAAACAGAAGGAAACCGTACTTTCCCTTGGAGGGTTGTTATCGTTTCTAATGATGATAAATCACTGTTGAATAATGAATTGGTATACATGTTGGCAGAACCGTGTCGTCTTGCTGATACTTCGTGGATCCAGCCGGGCAAGAGTGCTTGGGAATGGTGGCACAAAGCTGTTTTGGAGGGAGTGAATTTCCCATCGGGAAATAATAACCTGTCTTTCCAGTTATACAAGTATTATGTTGATTGGGCTTCTCAGCATGGGATTGAATATATGACACTTGATGCGGGCTGGTCTGAAAGCTATATACGTACTTTGTGTCTTTATGCTAAACAGAAAAATGTGAAAATTCTCGTTTGGACATGGGCAAGCTGTGTTAGAGAAAATCCGGACGACTGGATTAAGAAGATGAAAAACTATGGAGTGTCCGGAGCTAAAATCGATTTCTTCGAACGTAATGACCAGATTGCTATGCGTTGGGGACGGGATTTTGCACAACGCCTGGCAGATCAGCAGATGGTGGCGCTATTCCATGGTTGTCCGGTTCCTGCCGGAATAAATCGCACCTATCCTAATATATTGAATTTTGAGGCTGTTCGTGGTGCGGAATGTAATTTTTGGGAAAAGACTCTGACACTGGAATATCATACACTATTCCCTTTTATACGTTCTTTGGCCGGTCCTGAAGATTATACTCCGGGTTCTATGAGGAATGTGACTCAGGAAGAATTCCAACCGATTGATAAGGATAATACTCCACCGATGAGCATGGGTACCAGAGCGCACGAACTGTCGATGTATGTGATTTATGATCAGTGGATAGGTTATTTGTGCGATTCTCCGACCGAATACAATAAATATCCGGATATACTGAGCTTCTTATCGACTGTACCTACCGTGTGGGACAAAACTGTGCCATTGGATGCAAAATTGGGAGATTATATTTTGATGGCGAAACAGAAGGGGAAAGACTGGTATGTAGGTGGTATGACAGACTGGACAGCGAGAACGGTGGAAGTCGATTTCAGTTTCCTGGAGGCTGGCGCTTCTTATCAGGCTGATATCTTTAAAGATGCTTCAACATCGGGAGAACAGCCTAAGCAGTATGTATGCGAAAGAATGGAA
>CAVCAX010000159.1:0-2831 GCA_963599995.1 Coprobacillus sp. CAG:698 | reverse complement strand
AAGGGAAATTACCAAAGACACCAAACTTTCCATTCCGATGGCTAAAGGAGGGGGATTTGTTATCCGGCTGATTCATTCTTCCGGTTCGGGAATTGCGGAAGTGAAACAAGAAAATCCTCTTGTTGTTTATGTTGAACAGGAGACAGATACGCTTTGTATTAAGGCGGAAAAGGAAATAGAGACTGTAAGGATTAACGACATTACCGGGCAAACATTGTTTGCCCGGCACTACAATGATGGTGTCTATTCCGAACAAATAAACTTATCAGACTTTAATAAGGGAGTATATGTAGTTTCTGTGAAAATGGCATCTGCATTGTCTTCAACGACTTTTATTTATTAGCAAAATAGAATATTATGAAAAAACAGGAAATCATTAAACACACATTTGTATTAGCCGGATTGGTTTGTACTTCTGCTTTTGCCCAAGTGAAAAATGTCTCTTTCTCCGAGATATTGAATCCGGTTGTAGTAGATGGCGGAACAGAGAATATTCCTCTAATTTATGAAGCTGCTGCTGCATGGGGGGATTATGACAATGATGGCTTTTTGGATCTGATAGTGTCCGGTGTGACTTCACAGGGAGAAAAGACGTTACTTTATAAAAATAAAAATGGCAGACAATTTGAAAAAGTAGAACATAATTTCCCGGATTTGAGAACTTCCAATGCCACTTGGTTTGACTATAATAATGATGGAAATCTGGATTTGTTTTTGGCGGGGAAGAAAAGCAATGGAGAACTGTACTCCGGTCTATGGAAAAATAAAGGAGGGAATGCCGGTTTTGAAGAGGTATTTTCCGGATTGTTCCCTTTAATCAATAATGGTGACGGGAATCGCTCTTCCCGATATGTAGTAGCTGCGGATTATGATGGCGATGGCTGGACCGATCTGTATATTCAGGGACGTACAAACGGTGGAGATAAAAATACCGGAATAGCGTACCTGTACAGAAATGTGAATGGACAGGGCTTCGAGCGTATCGATAAACCGGTGAAAAACAAACTGGGTGGTGAAGCCAAACCATTTATACAATTATCCGGAGGTGGCGCTGCTTGGGGTGATTATGATGGTGACGGTTTCCTGGATCTTATCGTTTCGGGAGAGGGAATCGATGCTGATAAATACGATGCTGATTATGGTTATCATGGCAGTTATAACGGGGCGGTTTATAAAAATAATGGAGACGGAACTTTCGCCGAACCTATTGAATTTGCAGGCGTAGAGGAAGGAAATGCTGTTTGGCTCGATTATAATAATGATGGAAAACTTGATTTTGTTGTTCCCGGAGTTAGATGGGATGAGGAGGCGAGTTGGAACTGGCGCGGCGATTTATATCTTAATTCAGTAGGCGGATTCACTAAGTACGATGCTGCTACAACGGGATTGCCAAACAATAAGCAGTCACTTTCCATTGATGCAGGCGATGTCAACAATGACGGCTTTAGTGATATTCTTTATTTGAATGCGACAAATGAGAATGATGTTGCTTATTTGAATAATGGAGGTGTACTTAATGCTCCGATGTTCACCGCTTCTCCACTTGTGTATGATGGTGCGGCAGCGCAGAGAGGAGGAACTGCCAATTTGGTGGATTTTGATAATGATGGCAATTTGGATGCGTGTCTAGTTGGTTATGGTGATGCCGCAGGATCGCATACCCGCTTGATGAAAAATACTTTGGGTGAGGGAGTTGCGTCTAATAAAGCTCCCGGTGCGCCTAAGAATTTGAAAGCGACTCCGGGTAGTAACGGTATTGTTATGTTTTCATGGGATGCTCCGGAAGATGATCTGACTCCGGCCAATGCTTTGAAATATAATTTGTATATCAAACAAGGAGACGTTGTCCGAATGACGATTCCTGCTGATATTGCTACCGGACGTTTGAAAGTATCTGAAGTATCCGGATTGATCAGTAAGAGAGTGTTATATAAAGTGACTGGATTGACAGGTGATTATACATGGGGAGTACAGGCGGTTGATAATGCAAAAGTAGGTGGTCCGTTTGCTATGTTCAATTCAGGAACCGGTATTGCAAAAGAGCCGGCAGTAACTTCTGTAAAGATAGTAGGTGGAGAAAATATGATACGTATTGCCGGTAAGTACGACTTGAAAGGTACGGTTAATGTCTATTCAATGGACGGCAACAATGTGTATTCAGAGTCGGTTTTATTGAATGGTGCGGTTATCGAATTACCGAAAGGGGTTTATTTGGTGAAAATCATGTTGGCAGATGAAATGATAACAGAAAAGGTAATAGTTTGGTAAAGGGATAACAAATAGGTAAAGGGCTCTTTAGGAGTATACCCCCGAAAAACTGGTTGTTTTCAGTTTGGCGGGGGTATTTTGTTATATCAGAGTTACCTCGTTTTTATAGGACTGCAAAAGAATATATTATGTCTGCCTGCTTTTTGTTGGGCTGATAGGTTGTACTTGGGTAGATTTTAAATTTTCCGTTATGACTTGATGTTTACTTGTTTTTTTTATCTTTGCCAAAAAAGAACTGTTGTTTTTCAAGAGAAACATATCAAAGCTGACTGATGAAGAGCTGTTACAGCAGTATGCCGATTCGGGTGAGACAGAATATTTGGGTGAATTATACAACCGATATATTCCGTTGCTGTATGGACTTTGCCTTAAATATCTGAATGATGAGGCCCGTGCACAGGATGCAGTCATGCAGCTTTTTGAAGAGTTGCTTTCCAAAGTATCCAATTATCAGATAAAAGTTTTCAAAACGTGGTTGTATCGGGTAGCCAAAAATCATTGTCTGCAGATATTAAGGAGAGACAATAAGGAGATTCCGCTCGATTATACGATTAATATTATGG
>CAVCAX010000158.1:0-2326 GCA_963599995.1 Coprobacillus sp. CAG:698 | reverse complement strand
CTATTCGGGATATATATCAGATATGTGAAAAAGGTGAAGAACGGAAGTTTATATCTGTCGCTTTGGGCTTGCTTTTGTATCGCATCCGCCTTGTACTCGATTGTAAATATCCTCTATACAGAAAGACAAGACTCTTGTTTCTTTTCGTCACATATAACCGATGTGGCAACAAGCGGTTACAGGAGTCCATCCGGATTGTTTTTTGAATTAGACAACAAGACGGTTTTCCTGACCGTCTCCAACGAAATTCCTATAAAGGAAAAATTAGACAAAGGCCAAACGGTAGAAATATCAGGAGAATATAAAGAAGGACTCTTTTCTTCTATAATGATTGTCCGTTATTCGATTACAGACATTTCAAATACGAATAATTAAGTATCTTTGTTTGGATATGCTTCACCGACTACCTCTGTTAAAGTAGTACGTGATTGGAACAACCGGTGTTTTATATTTCGCTCAAGATAAGCAGATAAAACGTTTAAGCAGAAAATTACCCTTGAAGAAATCTTAAAAAAGCTCTAAGAGTTTGTTCTGTCTCACAGTTGTGCGACGTACTTTTCACAACTGTGTAACGTTCGTCTCATGACCGTGAAGTGCCCGTCTCTCAATTGTGAAATACATAAAAGAAAGGCACGGATTTACAAAAAGCCTTTAGTATCACGGGCTATGTTCCTGAAAACGAAGTAACAAACGGACGCACAAGAAAGCTGGACAAACCCGGAATGAGCAAAAAGAGACATCCTACAAAAATTCAAAACGGCATCTAAGAATCAAGCGGGATGGGGCGTGCTTCTCCGAATTTTATGCTATTTTTGTCCGGTGAAATTATAATGAAAAAGAAGAATATGAAGCATTATCCGGTTATTCTTTCCATTGCCGGTTCCGATTGTTCGGGGGGAGCCGGCATACAGGCAGATATTAAAACCATATCCGCTTTAGGGGGGTATGCGGCATCTGCAATAACAGCTGTGACCGTACAAAACACGATGGGAGTACACGCCGTGCATACTGTTCCCATTGAAATTATTCGCGGGCAAATCGAAGCCGTCATGGAGGATTTGTATCCGGAAGCCGTTAAGATAGGGATGGTTAGTGACGATGAAACAGTAAAGGCCATTGCCGGTTGTTTGCGAAAGTACCATCCCAAATACATTGTATACGATCCGGTAATGGTGTCTACCAGCGGCCGAAAACTGATGAGTGACAATGCCATTGTGACTGTAAAAAAGGAACTTTTTCCACTGGTCAGCCTCATCACTCCCAATCTGGACGAAGTGGAGGTGCTGACCGGTAAGACGATAACCACCCCGGAAGAAATGCAACGGACGGCACAGGAACTTTCCACTCTCTACAATACTGCCATACTGATAAAAGGAGGTCATTTGCAGGGAGAAGAGATGCAGGACATTTTGTGTATGGATGGTAATATTTTTATCTATAAAGGGCAGAAAATAGAGAGCCGTAACCTACATGGTACGGGGTGCACCCTCTCCTCTTCCATCGCCACTTATCTGGCTTTGGGATACAGAATGAATGAGGCGGTGGAGAAAGCGAAAGCGTATATCAACGGAGCCATCAACGCCGGGAAAGAGGTTGTAGCGGGGCATGGAAACGGGGCATTATGCCATTTTTGGAATCCGGTAAAAGCACAGATCATTGATGATAAGACAGATAGATAACGGGAAAAAGAGATTGCCGTTGCACAAAATCACTGATATTGTGCTGTCGTATTACAAAAAAATGTAACTTTGCCCGAGAATTTTAAATTTTAGAACGAAAATATGAAAGCATTTGTATTTCCCGGTCAAGGTGCTCAGTTTGTGGGCATGGGTAAAGACCTGTATGACAACTCTGCATTAGCAAAAGAATTGTTTGAAAAAGCAAACGATATTCTCGGATATCGTATTACAGATATTATGTTCAACGGTACTGACGAGGATCTCCGTCAGACAAAGGTCACTCAGCCTGCAGTATTCTTGCATTCGGTGATTTCCGCACTCTGCATGGGTGATGATTTCAAGCCGGAAATGACTGCCGGTCATTCACTGGGTGAATTCTCTGCATTGGTGTCTGCCGGTGCCCTGTCATTCGAGGACGGCTTGAAGTTGGTTTATGCACGTGCTATGGCTATGCAGAAGGCTTGCGAGGCTACTCCTTCTACAATGGCTGCCATCATTGCATTGCCTGATGAAAAGGTGGAAGAGATTTGTGCGGCTGTTTCTGCCGAAGGAGAGGTTTGTGTTCCGGCCAATTACAACTGCCCGGGACAGATTGTTATCTCCGGTTCAATGCCGGGTATCGAAAAGGCTTGTGAATTGATGAAAGC
>CAVCAX010000157.1:0-4289 GCA_963599995.1 Coprobacillus sp. CAG:698 | reverse complement strand
AGTTGGCACGTAAGAGCAACAATCATTTCGGTATCAAGTGCGGTGGAAGTTGGAAAGGGCGTACGGTGCGACACGACGACGATGCCCGTCAGGAATGTTTTCGTGCTTACAAAAATCCGAGGGATTCTTATGAAGACCATTCCACGTTTCTTACCCGGGGGGCTCGTTATGCTTTTCTTTTCAAACTCGATATAACCGATTATAAAGGGTGGGCGCGCGGATTGAAGAAAGCCGGTTATGCCACAGATCCTTCCTATGCCAACCGTTTGATTACGATTATCGAAGATTATGATCTGTATAAATATGATTCGGAGGGAGTTTATTCAAAGCGGAAAATAAGAAAGCATCCGTGGCTGTTAAATCCGCATCCGGTATATATCGCCAATGACATTGCTTATGTGGTTGCCCGTAACGGCGACACGTTCAAGGAATTGGGGGATGAGTTCGGAATCAGCTGGAAGAAGTTGGTAAAATACAATGATCTGCAACGTGATTATACACTGACACAAGGAGATATTATCTACCTGAAAGCGAAAAAGAAAAAAGCTTCGAAGCGGTATAATGTATATATCGTGAAGGATGGAGACTCGATGCATACCATTTCGCAGAAATACGGTATTCGTCTGAAGAATCTTTATAAAATGAACCGGAAAGACGGTGACTATATTCCGGAAGTAGGTGACCGTCTGAGGTTAAGATAGGGGAGTGTTTATGCTCTTTGGTTCTCTGAATTCGTACAGGGTGTCCGAAAACGGACACCCTGTCTTTTTCTTTTCTTCCTTGTTTTCAATAGATTACGGATTTGGCACGGATTTGGTATTCCTGATAACGGATGATGGCCGATGATTCATAAGCCATCATTCATAAATCGTCATTCATAAATAAATATAAGATGGACAGAGAAATTCCCAAAGAGATACGCAAGAAAGAGCGTAATAAAAAGATTATCCGTTTTTCAGCTATTGCAGTCACGGCCGTTGTGGTTATCAGTGTTCTGATTTCTTTGATGCGTACGGGAGTGAAGAAAAAAGACATTATACTCTCTGTCGTTGATAAAGGGACGATCGAAGTCAGTATCAGTGCATCGGGGAAGGTGGCACCGGCTTTCGAGGAGATTATCACATCTCCCATCAACAGCCGTATCGTTGAAGTCTATCGTCGGGGTGGTGACAGTGTGGATGTGGGAACACCGATTCTGAAGCTTGATTTGCAGAGTACGGAAACGGAGTATAAAAAGTTGCTCGATGAGGAAGAGATGAGACGTTATAAATTGGAGCAGCTTCGTGTCAATAACCAGACGAAACTCTCTGACATGGCTATGCAGATTAAGGTGTCTGCCATGAAGTTGAACCGGATGAAGGTGGAGTTGCGTAACGAACATTATCTGGACAGTCTGGGTGCCGGTACTACCGATAAAGTGCGCCAGGCCGAACTGAGTTATAATGTGGCTCAACTCGAATATGAACAGCTCAAACAGCAATATGATAATGAAAAGGAAGTGGCAGCCGCTGAACTGAAGGTACAGGAACTCGATTTCAACATTTTCCGGAAGAATCTTGCCGAGATGAAACGTACCTTGGATGATGCGCAGATTCGTTCGCCGCGTAAGGCCATTCTCACTTATATTAATAATCAGGTGGGGGCTCAGGTGCCTCAAGGCGGGCAGGTAGCCATTATTTCCGATTTAAGTCATTTCAAGGTAGAGGGTGAAATTGCTGATACTTATGGCGACCGTGTGGTTGCCGGTGGAAAAGCCATCGTGAAAATCGGTACGGAAAAGCTGGAAGGTGTGGTCAGTAGTGTGACTCCCTTGTCTAAAAACGGGGTAATCTCTTTCTCTGTGCAATTGATGGACGACAACAACCGCCGCTTGCGTTCGGGATTGAAAACGGATGTATATGTAATGAATGCTGTGAAAGAGGATGTGATGCGCATTGCCAATGCCTCTTATTATGTGGGACGCGGTGAATATGATCTGTTTGTGATGACATCGGACGATGAAATCGTGAAACGCAAAGTGCAGCTGGGTGATTCGAACTTTGAATTCGTAGAGGTGGTGAGCGGATTGCAGCCTGGCGATCGGGTGGTGGTGAGTGATATGAGCCAATATAAGAATAAAACGAAACTGAAAGTGAAGTGAGAACTTGTTTCATGACAGGTGTGTTAAAGAGTTATTTTCCGGATGCTTATCATGTCTTTCGCAGCAATTCTCACAATGTAGTTTCCCGAAGGTAAGTCGAAGGAGGTCTCCGTACCGGATGCTTTGTATTTACGGATCATTGTTCCGGTATAGGTGTATACTTCGATGTGACTGTTTCCGGAGATTCCTTTCACATAGACCGTAGGGGCCGATACATAAACGGTGATTCCATCTGCCGTTTTTTCTCCGATGCCGATTCCGGTTCCGCTGCCACCGTCGCCTTCTTGGTTTTGTTTTTCTGTAATGTCTGCCACAAGGCTGTTGAGATATACTTCAAGATTGGTGTAGCCTTCCCGGCTAAGCGTGGATATTTTTCCGTCGGAGGAGTCATTGGGATTCAGCCCGTTGGCAGTTTCCCATGCATCGGGCATGCCGTCTCCGTCCGTATCCTTGAGTTGGTCGGCTGTCACACCGCCATCATTCAATTCAGGCCAGGGACTGGAGGCACCGGCGGGCATTACGTCGGTAGGCAGGTCGATGAGTCCCGGTTTTTTGGAGGCATCCGATGAAACACTGCCTTTATAGGTGGCCGTACCTGTTTCTGTCTCTTTAACGATACGTTCGTCAATGAGGTCCCTCTCTTTCGAACATCCGGCATAGAGCAAGACCTGCTTGAGAGCCTGTTCTGCGGTGTGGGTGGTCACATATTCGGTTTCGAGCGGAGCAGTCAGTCTCATCTCCGCCTTTACCTGATCGTTGAATGTATTGTCACACTCTTTGTTGTTGATCTGTTCGTAGATACCTTTGGTCCAGTTGTCGGCAGTGACGTTTGCGTTTCCCTCTATCACATTGCCATCTACGTAGAACTGTCCCCATACGTGCTCCATTGGTTTCCATGCGTTGGGAGTACCGTCGGAATTGGTACAATAAGCAGTTGTTCTCACACCGATTTTGGCGATGCGGTAACGTACGGCATTGTTGGGAGTGGCCGGTCCCGGCTTATAATAATTGTTTACGATATTTACTTTCATGCCTTCGCCTCCATAACATCCGTTGCCGGCCCAGTTATAGAATACATTATTGCGCAGATCCATATATTCACGTTCCTGTGTTCCGGGACGCGGACCGAGACGGGGCACACGGCTTTCGTGATGGGCCATCAGGTTGTGGTGGTAGGAAGCACGGGCACCTCCCCAGTTACCGCCATAACCATGTATGCCTTTGCTGTGCCCCGAGCTACGTAAGCTTTCGGATACGATACACCATTGCACAGTGGTGTTTTCCGAGCCGTATACGGATAAGCACTCGTCCACCGACCAGCTGACAGAGCAGTGGTCTACGATGATATTTTTCCGGTCCATACCGCCGAGTCCGTCGGGCTCTCCACCGTTGGCAATGCTCTCAGTACCTACACGGAAACGCAGATAGCGTAGAATAACATCGTTGGCTGAGATGATGACGGGATAGTCGGCTATGCAAATACCTTGTCCCGGAGCAGTTTGGCCCGCAATGGTGATGTAGTCGTTGGAGATTTTCAAATTGCTTTTCAGAAAAATGGTTCCTGCTACATCGAAAACGATGATGCGTGCTCCTTTTTGTTTAACGGCATAGCGGAGGGTTCCTTTGGCTTCGCTGTCTTCGAGAGTTGTCACGTGATAAACATTGCCGCCCCGTCCGCCGGTTGTATAGCGGCCGTGTCCTTCGGCACCCGGGAAAGCGATCGGGTGATTATCGGTTTGTGAATATACAGACGAAAATGGGAGTAACGTTATGCAACCCAATAGAGCATATTGCCGTAAAACTTGTTTGAAAGTAATGTTTTTCATTATGTCTCTCATGTTTTTGTTAATGGTTGGAGATTGTTTCTATTTTCTTGCAATATTACCCGGTTTGTGTTAATCGCGTGTGCAATATCTGTTATAAGTAGACGACAATCAATTATTACTCATGGATAATCAATAATTCCACATTCATTTTACTTTTGAGGGTATATGTCCGGTTATAGAGAAACAGGATGGAGGCCGTATGCTGGCGTTGACATATAAAAAATTACCGTTGTGTTCGTTTTTACGTCTGTAAATAGTCCGCCTTTGGGAAATGTGTTCATTTTCGGACAGTTATACTTTTGTTAATATGCAGAATATAAATG
>CAVCAX010000156.1:0-10337 GCA_963599995.1 Coprobacillus sp. CAG:698 | reverse complement strand
TAGCCTATAAGCTTTCCGATACTCAATATGCTGCCGCAGAGTTCCAGAAAACAGCCGCAGGCTGGGAGTCTACTACTGCTGCCATAGACATGACCGATGAGTATGAATATAATGGAAGCGAGTGGGTATATGTACGTACTGTTCCTAAAGCAGCCTTGAATATGACATTCGACGACCGCAAGATTACCAATAACGATAAGACCCTGCTCGATGGCTGGCTGAATGTAACAATCAGTGGAGGTTCTTACTGGTTGGATAAATCTTTTAGTAACAACAATTTCACTCAGTGTTCGGCATACGGTGATTTGGTTACAGGCGTGCTTGATGCATGGCTGATTACTCCTGCATTGGAAATCAAGAGCAATTATGTCCTGAACTTCGATATGATATCGGCTTATTGGAGACATGAGGCTTTACACGTTTACATCTCTTCCAACTTCTCCGGCGAAGACGATCCAGACGCAGTGAACAATGCTACCTGGACAGAGATCACCGAGAACTTCACTTTCCCGAAGAACGAATCCGGATACAGCAAGTTTACCGATGTAGGTTCTTACAGAATGGACAGCTACGTAGGACAGACTGTTTATGTCGCTTTCCGTTATTTGGGTGACAAAGTAGAGGGTCAGACTTCTACCGTACAGCTCGATAATATTTACGTGGGCGAATAAAACGGGAATACCGTAGTGTAGAAAAGACAAGAGGGTGCGTCAAAGCACCCTCGAGACATAAAGAGCGGAGATGTGTCAAAACTCAATTTTGTAAAGATGACTTCTGATTAAAGATGAATCTGATTAAAGATGAACTTCTAATTTGAAACTTGGGCATCCCCTGAAGAGAAGAGAAAGAGCCGTATCAAACTCTGTTTGGAGTAATGATACGGCTCTTTTTAGGTTTAATTGGTTCTATATTTTAGGTTTAGCTGGTTCTGTATCTTAATTGCTTCTGTATTTTAGGTTTAGTTGGTTCTGTATCTTAGTTGCTTCTGTATTTTAGTTGGTTGGTTCTATACCTTAATTGGTTCCGTAGATTAATTGGTCTTATATACATTTCTTATGGCTTTCCTTCCTTCTTTTACTCTCATCACCACCGGTTTATGATCGCTGAAATCCACATCCGGAGAGAAATAATCAATACCCTCGAAATCATCGGTATGCAGGATATAGTCGATTCTCAGCAGCTTCTTGAAGTAGCGGAATGTGTACATGTAGCCGTGTCCGCAGGTCTGAAAGCCATCTTTCAGGCGGTCTCCTTTCATGGTGCGGTAGGTATATGACGAGGGCAGAGAATTGAAGTCGCCGCATACCAGCGTGGGGTAGGGAGAGGCGGCTATGAGTTGCTGCATACGCTCTGCTTGGGCGGCTCGTTTCACGAAGTTCTCCTCCAGTCCGTTGGCCAGCCTGAGTAAGGCATGTTCGGTACCGGTGGTATTGTCTTTTTGAAGTTCCTTCTCCAGCTTCCGTCTGTTACTGCTCACTTCGGTTGTCTGGAGGTGGTTGTTGAATACCCGGATGCGCATTCCGTTGATGTCGATGTCGCACCACATACTGCAATTCTTGCTGTCGGGGTAGGTGATGAGCTGCTGCTCGAGTATGGGATACTTGCTGAATACGGCGAGTTGCAGGACCGGTGTTCCGTCGGGTGCTTGGGGCACAGCGTGATAAGGCCAGGCAGAGAAGGTATTTCTTACACTGTCCACATTGAATTCGCGGCTGTGTCCGTACTCCTGCATACAGAGAATATCCGCGTTCAGCTCCTCCATATACCGGGCTGTCTCTTTGCAGGAATATCCGGTTTGGTCTCCATTGAAAGCATCTACGTTGTAGGTGACGATGGTGAATGCAGCCGGAAAGTTTTTCGAAGAGTATTCCGAAGAGTTTCCCGAAGCAGAGAAGCGGATGATCCGACTCAGATACCCCCAATTGCCTAAAATGGCAATAAGGGGGACGAGCAGCCAGATGCGCAGCCGTGCGCTCCAGTACACAAGTACCGCAAAGTTGACCAGTAACAATACCGGCAGTGCCAGACCGATGAAGGCAAAGCGGATGTGCGCATCCGGAGACATCCATCCGGCAAATGCTCCTGCAAGGGTGATACCGGCCAATATAAAGGTCAGTAATACCGATATGTAATAAAACAGTTTTGATACAGCTCTTTTTCCCATAGGCGTTTCAAGGAGGGATGACAAAACTCTCTTGTCAATAAGACCACCCTTGTTACAGATCTCTGTGGCAAGGGTGGTCCTTGTATTTCAGGTGTTTTGACACCCTCTCATTTTATGTTCAACTCTTATTCTTTTTTCAGTTCTTAAGCAACCTCTTCATCGTCAGTAGTAGCTCTTAAGCGACCTTTTCATCTTTTTCATCGTCAGTAGCAACTCTTAAGCAAGCTCTTCATCTGCAGCAGCTCTTAAGCAACCTTTTCATCTTTTTCATTCTCGACTCTTAAGCAACCTCTTTACCATTTTCTTCAGCTTGTCCTGTGCTATCGGCTTCGATATAAAATCATCGCATCCGGCATCTTGGGCAGCGTTCCGGTCGTATTCGTAGGCGAATGCGCTCTGTATGATGACAGGCACTTCCGGAGAGAGTTCCTTGATGATTTTCGTAGCCTCCAGTCCGTTCAGGTTCGGCATTTTGATATCCATCAGTATCAGGTCCGGTTTGACTTCATCAAACAAGGTGACAGCCTCCATGCCATCTCGTGCACGCACCAGATTGTACATTTTCCCGAGAATGGCGTGCAGCAGTTCATAATTGCTGTCCGTGTCTTCGGCGATGAGAATCGTTGCTTTTTCCCCTTCCGGAGTATTCTCCTGCTTTTCAGAACCGATTCCGTCAGACAGTTCCTGGCTGTTGATTTCCGGATCTTCCACCTCCTTGGCGGGCAGCCAGAAGGTGAATGTCGTTCCCTTGCCCAGTTCCGACGTTACGGAGATTTCGCCTCCTAACCGTTCGATGATTGTTTTGCAGATAGACAATCCCAGTCCGGTGCCCTGAGCGGTGTTGTTCAGCTTCATGAAGCGTTCGAAAACCTTTCCCACCTTGTCGGGGGCGATACCCGTTCCCGTGTCCGTCACATGGAAAACGACCCGTTTCCCCTCCCGGCGGTATCCGTAGCTGATGCTTCCTTCGTTGGTGAATTTGAAGGCATTTCCTATCAGATTGGAGATCACCTGGAAGATACGGTTCTTATCCGAGTCTATAACAAGTTTCTCGTCCGATGGTTCATAAACCAGTTGCACTCCTTCCGGTGTCCGGAATATATGCGCGTCGTATATCTCCTTGCAGAGTTTGTGCAGCCATACGGGGGTGAAGACGAACTCCAGGATGCCCGATTCTATCTTCGACAGGTCGAGTATCTCGTTGATGAGTTGCAGCAGCCGTTCGTTGTTGGCTTCCACGATTTCGTAGTATGATTTTCTCTCGTCAGCGTCATCGCTTTCGGCTATGATGCGCGAGAAACCCACGATGGCATTCAGCGGAGTACGTATTTCGTGGCTCATGTTGGCAAGGAAAGCCGATTTCTGTTTGTCTGCTGCTTCCGCTTTCTCTTTGGATGCCTGCAGTTCCCGCTTCATGAGTTCCAGTTGCGTGATGTTCCATTCGATGCTGATGATCACCGGTGAGAAGTCCTTGCTGTCCACCTTTATTTTCTGTTTATCCAGAATGAGGGTGTTTCCGTTTCTGTCTTTTCCCTCCAGTATCCAGTGTTTTCCTTCTCCGGTGCTTGCCACCTCCATGTCCTCTTTCCGCTTCTGTGCGGCAAGTTCCGGTGGATAATAATCGAAGTCGTTTTTGCCGATGGTATCTTCCAAACAGGTTTCCAGGTTGTATAAATCCTCATCGTGCAACTCCTGATTGTACAGTTCCCGGTTGCGGTATAGGTATCGGAAGTCGTTATCAATGTCCTTCACCACGATACCTGCCGGCAGGTTCTTCATGGTGGCGTCCATGATGCGGTTCAACCGCTTTATTTGCGATTCGTAGTGCAGCCGTCCCGTGATGTCGTGTGTGAACGACCAGTAGCTGACCTCTCCCTCGTCGCTGGTGACGCAATACATGCTTCCTTCAAAAGCCTGTATCGCTGCGTTGGCCCGCACCGGATTGTTGACGATGAAGTTGGTGTAGCTTTTCTCTTTAGCCTGTCCGCATATACGTTGCCAGGTTTCCAGTCCGGACATGTCTCCTGCCAGTTCATAAATCTTGTAAGAGCTGAGTTCCCGGTCGTCCTGTATTTCGTAGTACTGTCTGAACAGCCTGTTGGTGAACAGCAACGTACCGTCTTCGCGGGCAGCGAATATGCTCTCTTGCGCATTGTCGATGGCATGTGTGAGGATGTTGATGTCATTCCGGTGGCGTTGTATGTCCGTCACGTTTTGTATATAGCCCTCCAGATAGAACGCTCCGTCGGGCAGTTCTTCCTGGGTACAGGTTTGAACTTGCAGGTAGTAGATATGCCCATTGTGGCAGATGCGGTAACTCACTCTGTTGTCTTCGACCGGTTTTTCGTTGTTTTCCAGCCATTGGGCGAATGCAGGTTTGTCCTCTTCCACTACCCATTCATAATATTGGTCGAGTGGGATGGATTGCTGCATTTCTTCGGAACCGAGAATGCCGGTAGCCCCCTGGTAGTAGAAGATGCGCTCGTTGCTGACGTACTCCCACCGGCTGATTTTCGCTGCTTTCTGGATGGATTTCAGTTCACGGTTCGTGCGTTCCAGTTGGAGTTTGACGTTGCTCCGTTTCGTGATGTCACGGTATTGACACAGCACCATGTCGTCATAGGGGTACATGATACATTTGAAGTAATAGATGCCGTCCGGCAGTTCCAGCTTGTAGTTCCGGCTGACGGTCTTCTGTTCGTCGATTACGCTTTGGAAAGTCGGTACCAGTTTATCCCGTGTACGCTGTGGCAACAGTTCGAACAGGTTCTTTCCCAACAGTTTCTCCTCCTGCAAAAACCAGAGATCGCTGTGCGTGTCGATGTCTATACAAACGCCTTCCTGTGATACCAGCAACATTGTGTCGGCTGTGATTTGTAAAATTTTCCGGGCGTTTTGCGGATGATGCAGTATTCTGTTCATGTGTATGTAGGTTTATGAATGTGTATATAGATTTATAAGTGTATACATGGATATATTTGTGAATATGTAAATGTACATAATATTTATGAATATATGAGCGTGCATGATATATTTATGAATTGTTTCTTTTTGCTTTCTCCCACACGCCTGTTCCGCGTTTTTTCCTCAGGTAGCCGATTCCTTTCAGCACGTTGACGTTCATGAAGAGGAAGTAGTAGGGGACGAAGAGGAGTTTGTTCTTTATCTGTCTGGAAGCCAGGTAGCTGCCCCACAGACCGAGGATATAGAACAGGAGCTGAAGTATCAGCAGAACGCCGTACAGGGTGCACGGAGCGCCGGCGAGTTCTTTCATGAGCAATATCAGCATGTTGAGTGGCAGCAGCAGAAACAGCAGGAATGGGGTGACAGACCATCTCAGCACGCGGTGAGAGACGTACTGGAAGCTCAGTATCCCGTAGCGGAACGGGTTCAGCAGAGGACTCAGTCTCCGGATGGACTGCAATCCTCCGGCAGCGATGCGTACCTTCCGTTTCTCTTCTTCGCGCATGTCTGCCGATCCGCTTTCGATGGCGTATGCCTCCGTGCAGTAGGCGATGATGTATCCCTGCATGGCGATGCGCAGGGACAGAACGAAGTCGTCCAGCAGTGTGTCGCGCTCCATTTCCGTGAAGAGTTCACGGCGCACGGCAAACAGCTCTCCTGCGGCTCCTACGGCGGAGTAGAGGCGTGCGTCGAGGGCTTTCAGGGTAGATTCGTATTTCCAATAGATGCCTTCTCCTCCGGAGGCGGCGTTGTCTTTTTTCTGTGCGGCGATTCGTTTTTCTCCCGCTACGCAGCCTACTTGCGGATTCTGGAATGCTTTTACGATTTCGCGGATTGCTTCCCGGTTCACCATTGTGTTGGCATCGGTGAACACCACGATGGGGGTGTTTACCAGTTTCATTCCACGGTTCATGGCAGCGGTTTTTCCCAGCCGTTCGGGTTGGAAGAATACGGTGGCTTTCTCTGCCCAACGGGTGCGCAGGCGTTCGTTTGTGCCGTCGTTGCTGCCGTCTGTTACCCATACGATGTGTAGTTTCTCTTTGGGATAGTCCAGCTTGAGGGAGTTCTCCATCTTTTCGTCTACGACGTCCGCTTCATTGAAGGCGGTGATGAAGAGGGTGACTTCGGGCGTTTGTTCATCCGTAGGTGCAGGATATTTCATGGGTTTCTTGAAAAGTTCTTTCACTTTTACAAGCAGATAGAGTAGGATGCCGTAGCCTAAGTACGTGTAGAACACGATGAAGAGGGCGATCCAAAAGATGATTTCAATCCAAGAGGTATTCAATGTATTCATTATGGTTGTTTTACTGTATTCTATTTACTATTCAGTTTTACTGTATTCTGTTTATTGCATTCTGTTTACTGTATTTTGTTTTACTATAACTCTGTCTATTATGTTCTGTTTATTGCATTCTGTTTACTGTATTTTGTTTTACTATAACTCTGTCTATTATGTTCTGTTTATTGCATTCTGTTTACTGTATTTTGTTTTACTATAACTCTGTCTATTATGTTCTGTTTATTGCATTCTGTTTACTGTATTTTGTTTTACTATAACTCTGTCTATTATGTTCTGTTTATTGCATTCTGTTTACTGTATTTTGTTTTACTATAACTCTGTCTATTATGTTCTGTTTATTGCATTTTGCTTACTGTATTTTGTTTTACTATACTCTGTCTATTATGTTCTGTTTATTGTATTCTATTAAGTAATGCCGTTTTTCTCTCCGAGTCCTTCAGCATATTCACAAAGTAGAGTGCATCCGCTCTGTTGGAGGCATTTTCTTTGTCTCTCTCGTATTGCTCTACGTAGTGAGTGGCATGTTCCACAAGGTATTTCCGGCAGTCGATGTTCAGCATGATTCCCTTTTTATAGTTGTCGTAGGAGAGTCCGCTGATGGCATCATCCGTTTCGATGGAGACGATGTCTTCCGCTTTCACTCCCTCCAGATTAACGGTGACCGATGGATAGTAGAATCCTTTTCTGACAGGCAGATGCACGGTCAGTCGGATGGTATTCCCGTCCGACTGTGCTACTTCCACCTTTCCGTGCGTGCGATAATGATTGTATTCGTAATACTCTTCCTGTGAGGGAAACCAGACAGAGTCGTCACCGTCTTTCCCGTAGGTGTCATTGATCCATTCGAGCAGTTTTATCCAGGCATTGTCAGTGTTGTGCACACCTATGTGTACGGCTTTCCGGCTTATCTCGGAGGCCCTTTTTTGTATTTTTATTTCGTCTCTTATGTTTACCTGCAGTGTCTCAAACGATCGCATAATCGCTACTTTGTCCAGACTTCCCATCTCTCTGAACGGGTATAAGTATTCTCCGTTCGACTCAGTTGTCATGGTGAGAATGTCCTCATATTGCAGGGCGGCATCTATGTAAGTGTTGTTCCCATTGGGGCGTGCCAGCATCTTGCATTTCCTTCCGGACAGTTGCTGCTGTATTTTTTTCTGTGCCGTCTCGTAGTGTTGCACGATCTCCCCCATGTCATTTACGTTGGAGGCCTTTACATCGTGGAAAGCGATTCCGACACCGTAATTCATCATCTCTTTTACTTCCTCCCAGTTCAGTCCTTTCTTCTCATAAAAGCGGAAATAATCCCTTTCGTATCCGGGAGCCACATCCACGGCAGCCTCCATCCACTCCTCTTCTGCGGCCAGGGTAGTGGTGAATGCGAATCGGACCTCTTTTCCCGTCCCGTCTGTGCTGCCCAAGGTGTGTTTGGCAGGGAGTATGTTGGGAGGGAGGTCTCCTTTTTTCAGTTGGGCGGAGTTGTAGTATAGCTGTTGCGTCTTGTCCGGATTCTGCTCGGTCGGGGTGGGATAGGGCTCGGAGTCGGATACCGGTCTCCCGTTGATGGCGGCCCACGTGCGGCAGTAGGCCGATTGCCTGCAGTCGTCCTGCACCAGCATCATCAGGAGTGACTTGTTGTATTTCAAGTAAGGCATACCGGCCTTCAATAGGGCTTGCGGTGCATCCTTTGTCTTTATGAGAATGTCTGTTGTGATGTCCTCCTGCACTTCATTGCCGAAAGGGTAAAGATAAACCGGTTCCTGTGGTTCCTCTTTACCACCGTCATGCCCGCCTCCCTTCTCCTCATCTCCGGCATACAAGTTGATTTGCTTGATGCAGGAGGTGCACAGGAGTATGCAGATGCAATAAAATATCAGTTTGTTGTTCATATTATTCAGTCATTCGTTTTATCGTCCGTTTCACCGTTCGTTACATTCATTGTCATACCGTTCGCCTTGCCGTCCGTTACACCGTTCGTACTACCGTCCGCTTTATCTATTCACCTTACCGTCCGTTTCATCGTTCGCTTCACCCATTCATTTCACCAAGTTAGACTCCTCGTCTTCATATTTTTCTTTCTTGGTAAACAGTCCGGTGATGTTTTTCAGTCCTTTCACAACGCGGATTCTGAAACTGTTGAACAGCCCGCCATCTGCACCCACCGTGCCGTATCCCGTCACCGCCCTTGCCCGGCGTTTGCGTACGAAAGCAATTTTTCCATACTTTTTCAATCCCAGTGCCAGCGAGCCGTCTTCTCCCCGGATAATATCCGTCCGGATTCCCGTTTCCCGTGCCGGCTTCGTATGATAAGCGAACACCAGTCCGCGTACGCTCAGCTCCGGGCGCTTGAACGATTGCAGCCACAGGTGTGTGTCACGGGCAAATTCATAGAATTTCAGCCCCAACCACGAGTGATCCTTGTCGGGGAAGTAGCTCCACAACGAGCTGGCTGCCACAACACCGGGACGTTCGAGTACTTCCACCATTGTTTCTACGTAGTGTGGCGGATACAGGGTGTCCGAATCTATGTTGATGTGGTATTTTCCCCTCGCTTTATTCAGTCCGCACAGGCGTGCGAATCCGCAGCTGTGGCGGGTTTCCGTGTAATAAGGCACTCCGGTGGCCCTGTATATTTCGGCTGTGCGGTCTTTCGATTCGTTGTCTACGCCGATGATTTCCACCGGATAGCGGCACTGCATTTCGCTTAGCGACCACAGGCAGGCCAGCAAATGCCGTTCTTCATTGTATCCTATCAGGGCTACAGTGACCAGCGGCTGGTCGGATTGCAGTCTTGCCAGTTTGCTGCGCACTTCTTCTACCACCGATGCCGGTGCCTGCGAGAAAGGTTTCCCGTAGACTTGCAGATATTTATCGTACCATCTTTTCATATTCCTTTCTGTCTTTTATGATCGGTTACCTGTTTTTGAATAACCGATGGTCTTTTTTTATGGCCGGTTATCTATATCTGAATAACCGGTAGCCTTTTATTATGATCGGTTACTTGTTTCTGAATAACCGGTAGTCTATTTCTGAACGACCGATTCAAATAAATCTTTCCATTGCCGTGCAATGTTTTCTATTCTGAATCTGTTTACATCGACGCGTGCACGTTTCCCCATTTCTTTCCGTTCGTCCTCGTGCTCGATGAGGTAGCAGATTTTTTCGGCGAGTCCCGGAATGTCTCCGTTGTCCACCAGAAAACCGTCGTTACCGTCATCGATTATATCCCGCGGACCGCACGGACATGCAAATGATACGGGAGGCACTCCGCATGCCATCGCTTCGGTGATGACCATGCCGAAACCCTCGAAGCGTGAAGAGAGCACGAAGATGGAGCTTTCGCAATATTTGTCGGCAATGTTGGTCACGCTGTGTTCGAGTATGCAGCTTGAGGTGATCCCCAATGCGTCGATTTGTTGTTGCAGTTCTTCCCGCATGCCGTCACCGTAGATGCGCAGAGTCCAGTCCGGATGTTTCTCAGCCACCAGTTTCCAGGCGGGTATCAGGCGGTCGAATCCTTTTTGGGGCACATATCTGCCCACGGCTATCACCTGTTTGCTGCTACCGTCCGACTGTTTATCCGGAAAGAACGAGAGTGGGTTGTGTATCACCTCCACGTTGTCGAGTTCCGTCCATTCTTTGGCATCCTCGTGGCTCAATACGACAAATTTCCGGAGTTTGCGTAGGTGACTGATGAGTTCTCCCATCCAGTAGCGCCGCACCCACCGCTGTACGAAAGCCGGCAGGCGGTTGTCTGTAAAGTCGCGGTAATTGGACTTGTTGAAATGTATCTCGCCCAGCTTCACGCTTCCGTCCTTCATCTTGTGGAAGAGGTTGATGTCTCTGCGCAAGAGGGAGATTGTGATGTCGGGTTTCAGCCGGCAGAGGCAGTCGTTGAGCCGTTGGCAG
>CAVCAX010000155.1:6090-26108 GCA_963599995.1 Coprobacillus sp. CAG:698 | reverse complement strand
ACCCCTGTTACAGCTGACTGTGACAGGGGTGGCTTCTATATTTCAGGTGCTTTGACACCTTTCTTGATAATTCTAATAATAAGATTTTAGAGAAGTTCCAGTTGTTTGAAACACTTCACCAACTTATCTACCGCAGAATCTATCTGTTCTTTCGTATGCGTAGCCATCAATGCAACACGTACCAATGTATCTTGAGGTGCACATGCCGGTGGAATAACCGGATTGATAAACACACCCTCATCAAATGCCAACTTGGTAACCATGAAAGTCTTGTCTGTATCGCGTACATAAAGCGGGATGATAGGAGACTCCGTAGCGCCAATCTCAAAACCGGCTTCGCGGAAACGTTTCAATGCATAATTCGTAGCTTCCCACAATGCTTCAAGTCTTTCCGGTTCATTCTGGATAATATGAAGAGCCTCTAATGCAGAAGCCGTAGCTGCCGGAGTATTGGAAGCACTGAAAATATAAGTACGTGCCGTATGGCGCAACCAGTTGATAATAGACTCGTCAGCTGCAATAAAACCGCCGATAGAAGCCAATGACTTACTGAATGTACCCATGATCAGGTCGATTTCATCCGTCAGTCCGAAATGGTCGCAAACACCACGTCCCTGTTTTCCGAATACGCCCAATCCATGAGCTTCGTCCACCATGATAGTAGCATTATATTTATGCTTCAGACGTACGATCTCGGGCAGATTAGCCAAATCACCCTCCATAGAGAATACACCATCCACAACAATCAGTTTTACGGAATCCGGATTACACTTCTGAAGCTGTTTCTCCAAATCCGCCATATCATTGTGTTTGTACTTCAAACTCTGAGAAAACGATAAACGACGTCCGTCTACGATAGAAGCGTGGTCACGGTCATCACAAATAATATAGTCATTACGGTCAGTCAAACAAGCAATTACACCCGAATTCACTGTGAATCCGGTGGAAAAGCAAAGAGCATCTTCTTTACCTACAAAAGCAGCCAACTCTTTTTCCAGCTTCACATGCAAATCGAGCGTACCATTCAGAAAACGTGAACCGGCACAACCGGAACCGTATTTTCTCATAGCCTTAATACCGGCTTCAATTACTCTTTCGTCTCCGGTAAGTCCGGTATATGCGTTTGAGCCGAACATCAGCACTTTGTGTCCGCCCATATTCACCTCTGTACCTTGTTTCCCTTCTATCTCACGAAAATAGGGGTATACGCCCTTTGCCATATACTGTTGTGGCAAGTCGTACTTAGCTAACTTCTCTTGTAATAATCCCATGAATTGTTATTTATTATTCGCTTATTGGTTACTGATAGACAACAGTCCAAACTTCTTTTAACCTTAATAACTGTTTAAAACAGGGGGCAAAGATAACAAAATTTGTTTTCTGCTGTTCTTTTTAATGGAAAAAATATGCTCTTTATGCTTTTGAAAAGGTGAAGAGACCTAAAATTTAGAAATTTATATTACTTTTGTCGACCACAATCGATAAAATATAGCATGAATGAAAACATGAAAAAATTAATATTCATTGTCAATCCGATTTCAGGTACACAAAACAAGGAGTCTATCCTTAATCTGTTAGACGAAAAAATAGATAAGGAAAGGTACACTTGGGATGTGATGTATACCCAAAGAGCCGGTCATGCCATAGAGATTGCCGCCCAAGCCGCAAAAATGAAAACCGATGTAGTGGTTGCTATCGGTGGTGACGGAACGATCAACGAAATAGGGCGTTCGCTGGTACATACGGAAACAGCGCTCGGCATTATCCCATGCGGATCGGGCAACGGACTTGCAAGACATCTGCATATCCCGATGGAACCGAAGAAGGCTCTGGAAGTAATCAATGACGGAAACAGTGACATCATAGATTACGGTAAGATTAACGGTACGGACTTTTTCTGTACTTGCGGAGTAGGATTCGATGCTTTCGTCAGCCTGAAATTTGCCAATGCCGGAAAGCGCGGATTATTGACTTACCTGGAAAAGACATTGCAGGAGAGCCTGACTTACCAACCCGAAACTTATGAACTGGAGACAGAAGACGGTACCTATAAATATAAAGCATTCCTCATTGCATGCGGGAATGCATCACAATATGGCAACAACGCCTATATAGCGCCACAGGCCACTCTGACAGACGGACTTCTGGATGTGACCATTCTTGAACCGTTCACCGTTTTGGACGTACCGTCGCTTGCCTTCCAACTGTTCAATAAAACCATCGACCAAAACAGCCGTATCAAGACTTTCCGCTGTAAGAAATTGCGTATTCACCGTTCCAAACCGGGAGTCATTCATTTTGACGGCGACCCGATGCAGGCCGATGAGAATGTAAACATTGAAATTGTACAAAAAGGGCTACGTGTCATCGTTCCCCAAACGATTGTGGAAAAAGACAACGCCAATGTATTGCAGAAGGCACAGGAATACGTAAACGGAATCAAGCTGATCAACGAAGCCATTGTAGATAACATAACCCACAAAAATCAGAAAATTATTAAGAAATTAACCCGAAAGGATTAAGAATTTGTGTATTTTTGCAAAATTGTAAATTGTAAATTGTCTAATAAATAAAGATATGTTTAGAACACACACGTGTGGAGAACTTAGAATCTCTGATGTAAACAAGCAAGTAACGCTGGCCGGATGGGTACAGCGCAGCCGTAAAATGGGAGGTATGACTTTTATAGACCTCCGCGACCGCTACGGCATCACTCAATTGGTTTTCAACGAAGAAGTAAATGCCGAACTGTGCGAACTGGCCAACAAGCTGGGCCGCGAATTCGTAATCCAGATAACCGGAGTGGTAAACGAACGTTTTAGCAAAAACTCAAATATTCCCACGGGAGACATTGAAATCAGCGTATCGAAACTGAATATCCTGAATGCCGCCGTAACTCCTCCTTTTACGATTGAAGACAACACTGACGGAGGAGATGACATCCGTATGAAATACCGTTATCTCGATCTGCGCCGTAATGCCGTTCGCTCCAATCTGGAATTGCGCCATAAAATGACGATAGAGGTACGTAAATATTTGGACGAACAAGGATTTATAGAGGTGGAAACGCCGGTATTGGTAGGTTCTACACCCGAAGGCGCCCGCGATTTCGTGGTTCCCTCACGTATGAATCCGGGACAGTTTTATGCCTTGCCCCAATCTCCGCAGACGTTGAAGCAATTGCTGATGGTAGCCGGCTTCGACCGTTACTTCCAGATAGCAAAATGTTTCCGTGACGAGGATCTTCGTGCCGACCGCCAACCGGAGTTTACCCAGATTGACTGCGAGATGAGCTTCGTAGAACAAGAAGATATCATCACTACATTCGAAGGCATGGCCAAACATCTGTTCAAAACACTTCGCGGAGTAGAGTTGACGGAACCGTTTATACGCATGCCTTGGAGCGATGCCATGAAATATTACGGTAGCGACAAACCGGATCTGCGTTTCGGCATGAAGTTCGTTGAACTGATGGATATCATGAAAGGCTACGGTTTCTCTGTATTCGATAACGCTGCATATATCGGCGGTATTTGTGCCGAAGGGGCAGCAAGCTATACCCGCAAGCAACTGGATGCTTTGACGGAGTTTGTGAAAAAACCGCAGATCGGTGCCAAAGGAATGGTATATGCACGTATAGAGGCTGACAGTACGGTAAAATCAAGTGTCGATAAATTCTATGCGCAAGAGGTGCTTCAACAGATGAAAGAAGCCTTTGGAGCCAAACCGGGTGATTTGATCCTGATCCTGTCCGGTGACGACGCCATGAAAACCCGGAAACAGCTTTGTGAACTTCGTCTGGAAATGGGTAAGCAATTGGGATTGCGTGATAAGAATAAGTTTGCCTGCCTTTGGGTAATAGACTTCCCGATGTTCGAATGGAGTGAAGAAGAAGGCCGTCTGATGGCAATGCATCATCCGTTCACACATCCGAAAGAGGAAGATATCCATCTGCTGGATACCGACCCGGCTGCTGTTCGCGCAGATGCCTACGACATGGTTGTCAACGGTGTGGAAGTAGGAGGCGGTTCAATCCGTATCCACGATGCAAAGCTACAGGCTAAGATGTTCGAAATCCTGGGCTTTACCCCTGAAAGGGCACAGGAACAGTTTGGCTTCCTGATGAATGCGTTCAAGTTCGGCGCTCCTCCTCACGGCGGTTTGGCTTACGGTCTCGACCGTTGGGTATCGCTCTTTGCCGGTCTGGATTCAATCCGCGACTGCATTGCATTCCCGAAAAACAATTCCGGCCGTGATGTGATGTTGGATGCTCCGGCAGCACTCGATCCGTCACAACTTGATGAACTGAATCTAATCGTAGATACCAAGGAATAAGAGTGAGAGAATCTGTACGCATCTTTCGTTTTGCCGTAATAGGTACGCTTAATGCATTGATTACAGCATTCGTCATTTGGCTGATGATGAAGAAGTTGTCGTACGATTACATCCCTGCCAATATCACTGCGTATGTTATAGCCCAAATACACAATTTCATTTGGTGCAAATACTGGATATTTCCTACCGAAAGCAGAAAGAACAGCCTTTGGAAACAGATGCTGTTCTTTGGAATGGCTTTCGGAATAGCATACAGTGCGCAATTCCTATTTCTTATTTCATTGGTAGAAGCAGGGGATGTGAATGAGTACCTGGCTCAATTCTTGGGTTTATTCATCTATGGAACAGTCAATTTTATAACAAACAAGAAAATTACTTTCCAATAGCCGTTCACTACACAACATACAGAGAGGGCACAGAATTTTAGTTGTACTGCAACCGAAATCTGTGCCCTCTCTGTGTATGTATGCTGCTGTAAAATGAAAATCAGTCCAAGAAACGTTTGGTCAATCCTCCGTATTCATCTATTCTCCTGTCGCGCAAGAACGGCCACCAACGGCGCACATTTTCCGAACGCTCCATATCAACCTCTACAACTATATTCTCGGCACGGTCATTGGAGGCTTGTGCCAGCAACTCTCCCTGAGGACCGGCAACAAAACTGTTCCCCCAAAAAAGGATACCGCCTGTGCACATCGAAGGATCAGGCTCGTGCCCCACACGGTTGACAGAAATAACCGGAATACCGTTTGCCACAGCATGAGCGCGTTGAGAGATGATCCATGCGTTGAGTTGGCGGATCTTCTCATCATCGGCATCCGAACTTTCCCAACCGATGGCGGTAGGATAGATCAACAGTTCCGCTCCCTTCAAGACCATGAGGCGGGCAGCTTCCGGATACCACTGATCCCAGCATACAAGTACGCCGAGCTTTCCCAAAGAAGTTTGAATCGGTTCGAAGCCGATATCTCCGGGGGTAAAATAAAACTTCTCATAATAGGCCGGATCATCGGGGATATGCATCTTCCGGTATTTTCCGGCTATACTGCCATCGCTATCGAAAACAACTGCCGTATTGTGATACAATCCCGGAGCCCGTTTTTCAAATAAAGAGGTTACCAGAACAACCCCGTTAGCGGCAGCCAATTCCGAATAAAATCCGGTAGAAGGACCGGGAACGGACTCTGCCAAATCAAAAGCACGGGTATCTTCCGTCTGGCAAAAATAGAGGGAGTTGTGCAACTCCTGCAATACAACCAACTGTGCGCCACGCGCCGCACATGCTTCTATGCTCTTGGCAAGATTCATCAGATTCGTTCTGATGTCCGAAGTATTGGCTTGCTGAATCAAGCCGACTTGTATTTTTCTCATTTATAAAGGCTATTTATGATTAGACAAAATATTTACGATTGGACAAAATATTTACGATTGGACGATTTACGATTTACGATTGGGAAATGAAGGATATTTATGATTAGACGATCTACGATTGGGAAATCTATTATGATTGAAATTCTATTTTAGGACGCCGAGGGGGTATTGCATGGTGACGCAATGCAAGGAACCGTGTTGCTTAATCAATGCCCGACAATCGATGCCTACGATCTGGTATCCGGGAAAGGCCTCCTGCAAAACCTCACGGGCACGCCCGTCATTCTCCGGTTGGCTATAAGTAGGATAGAGGACAGCACCGTTCAGTATCAGGAAATTAGCATACGTGGCAGGTAGCCGCTCTTCCTCTTCCATCACTTTATCGGCCATCGGCAGAGGTAACAGGCGATAAGGCTCACCGTTCAATGTGCGGAACGAATGGAGTTGCTCTTCCATAGCCTGCAAAGCCTCATAATGCTCATCCGTTTCATCGTTACACTGCACATAGACAATGGTATTGTCGGGGCACAGCCTTGCCAGTGTATCGACATGGCTATCCGTATCGTCACCGGCCAGGTATCCGTTATCCAGCCATAATATTTGCTGAAACTGAAAAGTGCTTTTCAGATACTCCTCAATCTCCGCTTTATTCTTCTGTCCGTTGCGGTTGGGAGACAATAGGCATTCGGAGGTAGTGAGCAAAGTACCCATGCCGTCACTTTCAATGGATCCTCCTTCGAGTACAAAACCGAGACGATTGACATAACGTCCTTTCAGAATGCCATTCTCAACAGCGTGACGGGTAATCTGATTGTCAAGATGGGAAGCAAACTTCAACCCCCATCCGTTAAAAGTAAAATCGAGTAGGGAGGGGCCGTCTGCATCCATCATGGTAATGGCTCCGTGATCACGTGCCCATGTATCATTCGTTTTACATTTCAGGAAACGGACATTCTCCATATTCACGGTAGCGGCAATCTGCCTTTTCACCTCCTCCGGTTCAGGAGTGACAATCAACAGCAACTCTCTTTTCGCTATCTCCCGGGCTATATCGGCAAAACAGTTCTGTACCTCTTCCAACATATATGCCCAATCCGTCTCTGCATGAGGCCAGGTTAATTGCACTCCGCTTTGAAGATACCACTCAGCAGGAAAAAAGGGCTTCCGCACCTCCATCTGCTGTTCGTCTGCCTTACCTGCATTCAACTGACAATCTTTCTCCGAACCTTCCGTACGGGGAAATCCCACTAAAACTCCCATCTTATCCGGTTTATTTTTTGTTTATGAAATCTATTGTTTGGGTTTACGGTCAAAGAACGGATTCTTGGAAGAAGCACTGACCGGTATGGCATACACCTGCTTACAACCTTTCAGCCAGTCGAGCCGCTGTGCCGCCAATCCCGCAGAAAACATCACACGTGTATCTACGCGCATGTCCGCAGCCATGGCACAGGCAGAACCGATAGCGATACCGACATCGACGCTGTTGATGGCACAAGGCACCCCTTCTGCACGGCCGGCACAAGTGGCATACCCGCAATGACCGCAGTTCAAACCCTGCGCCTGTTCACGTGTACCTATCAGTACAATGGCTTCCGCACTCAATATATTATCGGCATCCCGAAGAAAAAACTTCATGCCGTGCTCTTCCACCATGGCAATCATCTTATCGGAAAGTACTTTTATATCCTCCTCCGTAACCAAAGCAACCTCTATTATATCCACTCCTTTTCCTTTCGGAGCCGTACGGGCCGCTGTCATCATCTGACGTGCCACATCAAGCACATGCTCATAGCGGACATCTCGTTCGTTCTGTATCATAATCCCTTTTTTAAATTCAGTAAGCAAATTTAGGCATAAATCTCGATTTATACGCCAATGTGAAAAGAAAATGTCAAGACCAACCCTTATCTTCAGGCGGGGTCCTGACATTTTCTTAGAGGTCCGGTATTATCTTACCTCACATAATTGAGAAGAAGATATACAGCACAATAGCAAGCTATTTAAAATAACTATCCATCCACACCAAACGCTCCTGATACCATTTGCTGATTTGTGCCAAGGAGGTGTAGCAACTGCTGTTCGACGGTATTGCCGGCCATTTCTTAAAGTCTTTCTCGTAAGCCTCCTGTGATATTTGCGACATAAAATCCGAGAAACGTCCGATCACATTATTGTAGCTCAACGCATTCGTCTTAAGATAATTCCAACGTGCGATAATTTCCGGTTGGAAAGCTGTGTAGAACATCGTCCAAAAGCGTTTACCACTCTCACCGGGTTCGGGAGAGTTCAGTACGCTTCCCGAGCTGGACAGCAGTTTGCTTCCGTTCCAATACAATCCCAGTATCGTATCCATGTCATACCACTGGAAATACCAGATGTTTCCATCCCATGTACACATCGACAGATTTTTGTCGACATCGTCGTCCGCATAAAACGCTTCCAGAATGATATAGTAATCCATCATTGCCTCTTTATCGAAATAGTCACTGAATCCGTTTTTGAAAGTATTCGCATTGTATTTCACTGAATTGAACCAATCCAACGGTCGGGAGATCTTTTTTACGATATCTGCCGGAATATCACCGGCCCCACTGACTCCGTCGATTTTAGGGTTCTTCATCTCCCAGTTACTTGATACAAAGGCATAGAAATTATTATGCTCTTCCGCCTTCAGCAGAATGTGGTTACGATCCGACTTTGTCATGCAATAATTATCACGGTGCACTTTCAGATTCCAGGTATAAAGTCCGTAATACACATTATTAATATAGAGTTCCACGGGAAATCCATCGATATGCCCCTTGGCCCCGTTGTCCAGTATATTCCCTTTTGTATTATCTCCCCAACCCGATCGCCACGGACGTTGTTTCTCAAACGGCAGCGTATAGGCAACATCGTCTACGACACGTCCCATGCAAACATTTCTGGCTTGGGTGGCATCTATGTAATTGGCTTTCAGATGATAATCATCCATCGGTATCCAGTTTCCGAACTTTATTTTCCGGTCGAGATCGATAGAGAAATTCTTCTTGGGATACGACATGGAGGAAGAACCCTGATAGGTAAGCTCTATCTCCGACTTAAAACCGTAACCGTTGCCACCGTTATAAGTCAGTTTGGCAGTAACCGGATTATCTTTGGTTACATTAGCCAGATTCACCTCGATATTGACCTGTCCCAAGCTCTCCGGAAGAGGGATAGAGGTGTACTTTTTATCCTTCAGCTCCTGATATTCCGAATACGAGGCAGTGGCATCCTGCAAATCGCTTAGAGACGTTTCGTTTACTTCCAGTTGCTTCTTGAGGTCGACGATACAGTTTACCAGACTGTCATTGGTCTTTCTCAATGCACTGAGCGACTTCTGAACCTCCTTGGAATCACTGTTCAGAGCATATTCTGCATATTTGGCGTAGGGCACGCTGCCCAATGCCGTGGCGCTGATCTCCTCATAGCCGTTTCCTTTATCGAGTTCTATCTTAACCGACTGGTTTTGAGAGCTCCAGTCTATTTTTTCGAAGGTACCGGAAACACGGGTTCCGTTACCGATAACCATATTTACATACCCCGTGGCGGATGTAGTGAGTTGATGGGTTTCCTTGTATGCCACCTGACCGTCCGCCAGGACCGTTACCTGCAACGTCACGTTCTGTTCTTTTATAACCACCCCCGAAGCATCCCGCAAAACGGCTTGATAATTAAATCCCTTCTGAGGATCGATTGCAAATATATTCAGGCTGATGAAAAAGCTGATCAATAAGAATATGTGTTTCATTGTTTTATGATTTTTCTTGTTACTACTGTTTTACCGTTGATATCGACTAATTGCACACTGTAAATGCCGGAAGCCAAAAAAGAAACATTGTATGTGGAAGGAGATTTCAGTATATTGAACTGTCCTACCCATATTCCTTTGAGCGAATAGATGTTGATAGAAGCCATGGAGGCAGACGGTGGGATGGAGATATTCAGATAATCGACGACCGGAGAAGGCCATATCATTGTTTTTTCCTGCCATTCTTCCTCTTCCATCCCTACTAATGAGCTAAAATCGATATAAGACAAGATTCCCTGAACGACCATGCCGTCGTCCGCTTGATAATACCCTCCGACCACTTCTCCTATCACCCAGGATGCTGCGGGAGACTCTCTACCGGCAGGTGCAACAAGCTGTTGGGCACAGACCGAAGAAGCATACAGGCAACCTAAAATACTTAGAGGTACGCAAATGTGTTTCATAATAAAAAGATTTAATTGTTACGGTAGTAATACATGTGAATGGCAGGAACGCTCTATAATGATTAGACTTATTTAACTATTTACCGGTATTTATTGGCCGTATCTACACCAACCGTCCCAATATACTTATTCTTTCTGTATAATCCCGCCTGTTTCTTCCGCCCTTCTGACGCATTCTTCATAAAGATTCATAAATAAAACGTAAAAGAAACCCCGGATTTTTCATACCTTTGCCGAAAAGACAGATTATTAAGACATCAATGCTACAAATAGATAACGCATGTATCGCTTTCGGAGAAGATGTGCTTTTTTCCGGTTTTTGCATGCAAGTACACAAAGGTGAGACGGCCTGCATTGCAGGAGAGTCGGGCAGAGGGAAAACATCACTCCTCAATGCCATTATGGGATTTGTACCGCTACGCAAAGGAACAATCACCGTAGGCGGTTTGGAATTAAACAAGAATACCATCGATGCCATTCGCCGCCAGATAGCCTGGATTCCTCAAGAGCTGGCACTGCCCGCCGAATGGGTAAAGGAGATGGTACGGCTTCCGTTTGAACTGAAAGCCAACAAAAACAATCCTTTCTCAGAGAAAAGGCTGTTCGACTGCTTTGCCGAACTGGGGCTGGACGAAGAGTTGTACAACAAGCGGGTAGGGGAAGTATCCGGTGGACAACGGCAACGTATCATGATAGCCGTGGCCGCCTTATTGAAAAAGCCGCTGATCATAGTGGATGAACCCACCTCGGCACTCGATTCCGAGTCTGCAGACAAAGTATTGGCTTTCCTATGCAGGCAAGCCGAACAAGGGAGTGCTGTTTTGGCCGTATCCCACAGCGACGCTTTCGCCCACGGCTGTAACCAGATAATCACATTATAAATCAGACAATCACCTGATCATTCAGATAATCACATAACCGTCAATCGTTCAATATCGTAAATATCCTCATGGGAACAATAGATATATCCTACCTTAACCTGCTTATCGGCTTGTTTCTGCTGATAATACCGGTATTCTATTTATGGAAATTCAAAACCGGACTGTTGAAAGCCACTCTTATCGGTACGGCACGTATGATCATACAACTTTTCCTGATCGGAATGTATCTGAAATACCTGTTTTTGTGGAATAACCCATGGATAAACTTCCTGTGGGTGATCATTATGATATTCGTGGCCGGACAGACGGCTCTTTCGCGCACCGGATTAAAACGAGAAATACTCCTGATTCCCATCAGTGTGGGCTTTTTGTGCAGCGTGGTTCTGGTAGGAATGTACTTTATCGGCATCGTGCTGCAACTGGACAATGTATTCAGCGCCCAATACTTCATTCCTATTTTCGGCATTCTGATGGGTAACATGCTTTCGAGCAATGTCATTGCCTTAAATACCTATTACAGCGGCCTGAAACGGGAAGAACAGCTCTATCGCTATCTGCTCGGTAACGGAGCGACACGCCAGGAAGCACAAGCCCCTTTCATACGGCAAGCGCTCATAAAAGCTTTCAGCCCTCTGATAGCCAATATCGCCGTAATGGGACTGGTGGCACTGCCGGGCACAATGATCGGACAGATATTAGGAGGCAGTAGTCCGAACGTGGCTATCAAATATCAGATGATGATTATGGTCATCACATTTACCGCCTCCATGCTCTCACTGATGATTACCATCTCACTGGCATCGCGCAAATCATTCGACGCATACGGCAAACTGTTACAGGTTATGGTAGAAAAGAAAGAGAAGAAGGAGAAGAAATGACAGAGCAGATATTGGAACTTGTTTCTAAAATTCCGTCACCCGGATTCTTCGTCACAGCGGAAGTCTCACGGGAAGGAACTGTCATCATGCCGGAAGAGATAAAAGCCTTCATCGGCAACAAACTGCAACTGATACAACGCGGGGTAAGTGCCCGAAAATTTGTTTATCAAAAAAGCGGTTGGAGAATCATATTCACTTTCTTCCCAACAGACAAAGTGGTAGACGAAAAATATGCCTTGAAAAACAAGGTGCTCTTTAAGCACTCATAAATTTAAATACTCATAAAAAAAGAGCCGTATCTTTGCTTGAAGGTCAAGTAGGATACGGCTCTTTTTTCCGTATTTAATCGTTTGATATATACTTCAAAAAGATCTGCTTACCAATGCATTACTACTTTAAACTGACACTCACCGGGAAAGTTTGCGGTAGCGAAATCACTGTATGTCACATAGAAAGCGAACGACCCTACAGAATAATCGTATGAATATGTTTCCGTCCAAAGATTCTCTCCCTCGGCACGGTGCCACACATAAGGCAAAGGCGTCTGAACCGGCACATTTCCATCATATTGAATCAAATATACCATAACACTTCCCTTATCAAAAATATTCTGATCCAGATATTCATCTTCAACAACGCAACGGAAAAAAGAATTATCTGCATTCTCACCTCCTACGAGTTCCCAATTCTTGACGGTTATCACATACGAATCCCAATTTTGACTATCACCCGAATTCCCTCCCGGACGGTTGCTCCAGTTCGAGTCGGTTTCACTTTCACAGGCTCCGAAAACGACAGCCAATAATAATAAAAACAAAATCTTTTTCATCTTCTACATTTAATATATTACTGATTATACAATTATCTATACCACTTCATTACAAATTCTTCCTCACCGGTTCCCTCTTCCGTCTGTTTCTTTATCAACCGGAATCCTTGCTTCTCATAAAACAGGATGGACGGTTCATTTTTAGCATAAACATTCAGAACAATTTCGGGATGTCTCTCCTTGACGTGTTCCAACAATGCTTTTCCGATACCTGTTCCCTGTGATTCGGGGGCAAGAATGGAAGATTCCAGCCAAATGTGGATTACCCTGTCTGTGTCCTGAAGTTTATAATTTCTTATCATATTTTGATTCAAATCAAATTGCCTGTAATTTACTTTGTCTATATTTGCAAATATACAATCATTTAACGAAATCTACATCATGAACCCACAATTAAGAGTTTGGACACCGGAAGAAAAACATACCAGTATGCGCATTCACCACATTGCGCTTTGGACCACCCGGCTGGAAGAGCTGAAAGATTTCTACATTACCTATTTTAAGGGAACCGGTAATGAGAAATATACCAATCCCTTGAAAGGTTTCGAATCCTATCTTGTGAGCTTTGACGAGAAAAGTGCTCTAATAGAAATTATGCGAAGAACAGATATTACTTCTCCTGCAGATAATATTCTCCATACCGGATTAGCACATTTTTCTTTCTCGGCAGGAAGTAAGGAGGCGGTACTCGAACTTACGGAACGTCTGCGTCGTGACGGATTCACCGTTGCAAGTGAACCACGTACTACGGGAGACGGTTTCTTTGAAAGCGCCATTCTCGATCCGGACGGAAATCTGGTGGAAATAACTGTTTAATACTACTTTAAACCGATTGATCAGGCATTGAACTCTGATTCAGTAAACTGCTTGATTAAACCCTGAACGGTTTGATTAAAAACCGGCTGATTAAACGAAATCCTCCCTGATCATTTAATAAAAACAGCACCAAATGTTGCATCGGTACAGTGAAAACCGGTGGAAGTTTCATAATCTATACTGGTGAGCACCATCATACAGGAATCATTACGGGTAACAAACAGTTCCAAATTGACGGAATCGGTCGCTTCCTCTATGATCTTGTCACGGTGGGAATTCATGTAAGCATCTATATCACGGCTTATTATCACTTTGCCATCGGATTTACGCCGAATCATGGCCACCCCGTTTTCCACACTACCCGTGAAAATCCTACCATAATCACTATCGATAGGATAATATTTCGCATAGCCTTCCATATCAATCCCCAAAGGGAAGGAAGCCCTCATATAGTGCCAATTCCAATCGATTAAAATGTCGCATTTACCATACCTTTCTTCCATGTAACCGTTCCCTTTTTCATCTGCCAGATAAGAGTAACACGCTTTCAGCTCCCTGGCATCTTGCCACCTTACAGAGTCCGTTTTATTAAATACCGTGCCCAACTTCAACTTATGAGTGGTAGAATCGAGCATATCCAGCCGGGAAATATACTTTTCCAATCTCTGTTTCTGCGAATAGACGCCGATGCTCCTGGCAGTAATACCGGGCACAAAGGTCAAGACTGCGATACAAACACAACTTATCACCGCCATCAGCTGGTAATTCCCCATTTTCCGGGAAAGGAAGAAAAAGACGTAAAGCGTCATCAAAATACCGGCTGCCAGCAGATATACCCTCGATGCCGTAAAACCATAGGTCGTTATCCGCTCCACAGTTCCTATCCAGAAGAGTATGAGCGGCGGTATGGCAATCCAACTGAAGCGGCTATAAAACCATCCGTACATGTTTCTGGAAACAAGAAGCTGGGACATGTGTCCTGCCACTGCAAAAATCACTAATGCAAGCACCATGTACCCGATGCCGCCTTTGGGTAATTCCCAACAGACAACAATCGTTATAAAATACAGATAAAATATCGCTGTATAAGCAATGACAGCCGGAGAAAGAATATAATTGATAATAATCTCCATAAATCGGGGAGTGGCCTTGTCTTCGCCCTCTTTCTCCTGCAGATGGCAAAACAGCAAGGGAGTCACCACAAACAAAGAGAACATGTAGACATATTCCGGGAAGTCGCCTCTGCCCATATTGAAAATATAGATCACCGCAGAATACAGTCCCCATACGGCAAGCGCCAAAAGATGACTGATGAAAAAAGTAACAATCAGATTTGTAAACGTATGCATACTGTTCTGTGCAAACGAAAGGTTCTTCCATTTCCCTTTGCATGCCAACAGCATAAAGGCAGCCAGCAACAATGTAAACGTCCATGAAACGGAATACACAAAATGACTCAAATCCACCCAAAGAAAGGGCAAAGGGAGCAATACGGATGCATAATATACTATTTTCGCTTTACCCGGCAATTGATGCAGACTATACACCAGCACAATAAAAAACGGGAATAATGCCATCACATCACGGATATGCCCGATCTGAACGGAATGGTTTTCCCAGTCCATCAGATCTTCGATACAGAAAAACACAAAAAACAGGAAGCCCACACATGCTTCTACGGGATACTTTTTTAAAGTAAAAACGACCTCTGCTGTGATTTTTGACAGATTGATTTTCATAAATACTCCTCCATATTTCCACAAATATACTAAAAAACGATAAAAGCCACACATCTTCCTTTCTTTTTTCTTATATTTGCAGCCAAATTTTCTACAATAATGAAAATTAAAGAGATCGTAAGCGCCCTTGAACGGTTCGCGCCTCTGCCATTGCAAGACGGATTTGATAATGCCGGCCTGCAAATAGGATTGACAGATGCGGAAGCAACAGGGGCTTTGTTGTGTCTTGACGTTACTGAACCTGTCATCGACGAAGCTATCGCAATGGGGTATAATATCATTATATCGCACCATCCCCTTATTTTTAAAGGTTACAAATCCATCACCGGAAAAGACTATGTAGAGCGTTGCCTATTGAAGGCAATCAAGAATGATATAGTCATCTACTCGGCACATACCAATCTGGATAACGCTCCGGGCGGGGTCAACTTCAAGATAGCAGAGAAAATCGGGCTGAAGAATGTCCGCATACTCGAACCGAAAGAGAATAACCTGGTGAAACTCGTCACATTCGTGCCGACAGCGCAGGCAAATGCGGTGCGGAACGCCCTGTTTTCTGTGGGATGCGGACATATAGGTAACTATGATTCATGCAGTTATAACCTCGAGGGAGAAGGCACGTTCCGGGCGCAGGAAGGAAGCAATCCTTTTTGCGGAAGCATCGGAGAACTTCATCACGAAAAGGAGATCAGGATTGAAACCATCCTTCCTGCATATAAAAAAGGAGAAGCCATCCGTGCACTGCTTGCCGTGCATCCTTACGAGGAACCGGCATTCGACATTTATCCGCTGCAGAATGCCTGGCAGCAAGCCGGTGCAGGCGTCATAGGCGAACTCGAGGTTCCGGAAACAGAACTGGAGTTCTTGAAACGCATCAAGAAGACTTTTGAAGCAGGTTGCATAAAGCACAATAAACTGTCCGGACGTGAAATACAAACGGTAGCGCTTTGTGGCGGAGCGGGTGCCTTCCTGCTGCCACTCGCCATCAGCAACCGGGCGGATGTATTCATCACCGGCGAGATCAGATACCATGACTATTTCGGCCACGAATCGGATATTCTGATGGCAGAAATAGGGCATTACGAAAGCGAACAGTATACAAAAGAAATTTTTTATTCCATAATCCGGGATTTATTTCCTAATTTTGCACTCCAATTTAGTAAAGTAAACACGAATCCCATAAAATATTTATAAGTAAAATGGCTAAAGAAGCAAAAAAAGATCCAAATGAGTTGACCGTAGAACAGAAACTGAAAACGCTGTTCCAACTGCAAACCATGTTGTCTGAGATTGATAAGATCAAGACATTGAGAGGTGAACTTCCATTGGAGGTACAGGACCTTGAAGACGAAATTGCCGGTCTGAGCACTCGTATCGACAAGATCAAAGCAGAAGTAGATGAATTGAAAGCGGCTATTGCCGGTAAGAAAGTAGAGATTGAAGTTGCTAAGGCTTCCGTAGAAAAATATAAGTCACAACAGGACAATGTGCGCAATAACCGCGAATATGACTTCCTGACGAAAGAAATCGAATTCCAAACACTGGAAATCGAACTGTGCGAAAAGAGAATCAAAGAATTCTCTGCCGAAGAAGAAGAAAAGTCTGCTGAGGTAGCGAAGAGTACAGCTGCTCTGGAAGAGAGACAGAAAGACCTCGATCAGAAAAAAGGCGAACTGGATGAAATCATTGCAGAAACGAAGCAGGAAGAAGAGAAGCTGAGAGATAAGGCCAAGGATCTGGAAACCAAAATCGAGCCGCGTCTGCTGCAATCATTCAAACGTATCCGTAAAAATTCACGCAACGGATTGGGTATCGTATATGTACAGCGCGACGCATGCGGTGGTTGCTTCAACAAAATTCCGCCTCAGAGACAACTGGATATCCGTTCACGCAAAAAAATAATTGTTTGCGAATATTGTGGACGTATCATGACCGACCCGGAATTGGCCGGCGTAGAAGTTGCACACAAAGTGGAAGAAGCTCCGGCACCAACAGCCAAAAGAGCAATCAGAAGAAAGACTGCCGAATAAGTTGTCCTTTCAATTGTCCCCTCATAAAGAGAGAGTATCAAAACTCTCTTGCCAACCCCTATGAGGGTGCATCAAAATGTACCGAACTTAGAAATCCCCCCTGCTACAAGTATTTTGTGGCAGGGGGGATTTTTCATAAAAGGATATTTTGACACCCTCTTTCTTTTTTCAAAAAGAACATTTTGGGCTCAGTTTTTATACTTTGGGATTCGGTTCAAGCTCCTAAACGTATACTTCCAAAAACATACTGCAAAAGTGTTACTCTGCATACTCTGTGGCGATTTTGAATGCGACGATGCAGCGTTCAACTTATTTAAACAAAAAACAAACCCTCTTTAAACAAACTGAAATTTCAGTTGTTTACTTTTCATTTCTCAAAAACCTAAACTTATGAATATGCGAATATGGAGTCTGCCGCTCCTTTTGTTTCTTTCATCCGCAATCTCGGCACAGCATGCGGATCATTATCTGGACACCCCCTTGCCGCAAGCGTGGGAGGAAGGGGGAGAAGTATTCCGACAAACCCTGCCTGTAGACGACCAATGGTGGAAATCTTTTGGAGACACCACGCTGGATTCATTAATCTCCGTTGCCGTAGACCGCAACTACTCGGTACTCACCGCCATCGACCGCATGAACATGGCAAAAGCCGGCTTACGCATGGAACGTAGCGGATTCTTCCCCACCGTGGGAATCAATGCCGGATGGACACGCCAACAAACCAGTGGCAATACCAGCGAACTGCCCCAATCTACCCAACATTATTACGATGTCTCAGCCAATATGAGTTGGGAACTGGACATTTTCGGAAGCATCCGCCAACGGGTGAAAGCCAAGAAAGAGAACTTTGCAGCCAGCAAAGAGGAATACACCGCCGTCATGGTCTCTCTTTCGGCACAAGTAGCCTCATCGTATATCCATCTACGGGAACTCCAGCAAGAGCTGAAAGTAGTGGAAAGAAATTGTGCCTCGCAAGCGGTCGTGCTCAAAATCACCGAAGCAAGATACAATACCGGACTTGTTTCCAAACTCGATGTGGCGCAGGCCAAATCGGTGTATTTCAGCACAAAAGCATCCGTTCCACAATTGGAATCCGGTATAAACCAGTACATTACATCTCTGGCCGTACTGCTCGGAACCTATCCGCAAGAGATACGCCCCGTATTGGAACGGGTAGGGGAACTGCCCGACTATATGGCCCCCATCAGCATAGGGCTGCCGGCAGACTTATTGATGAGACGGCCCGATATCCGCAACGCCGAGCATCAGATCAATGCACAGGCAGCCTCACTGGGCGCCTCCAAATCGGACTGGCTGCCACAGGTTTTCCTAAAAGGATCTGTCGGATATGCCTCTAAAGATTTGAAAGACCTGACCAGGCATAAAAGCTTCACTTACGAGATTGCCCCGGCACTAAGCTGGACCATCTTCAGCGGAGGCAAACTGGTGAATGCCACCCAATCGGCACGTGCACAACTGGACGAAGCGATCAATCAATTCAACCAGACCGTACTTACCGCTGTGCAGGAAACCGACAATGCCATGACCGCCTACCGAAGCTCCATCAAGCAAATCGTCGCCCTTCGGGAGGTACGCAATCAGGGAAAAGAAACGCTCACCCTCTCTCTCGATCTATACAAACAGGGACTCACCCCTTTCCAAAACGTCCTGGATGCACAGCGGTCATTGCTGAGCTACGAAAACCAACTGGTACAGGCGCGCGGAAACTCCCTGCTGCAACTGATTGCCTTGTATCAGGCATTAGGGGGAGGCTGGAATAATTAAAATACTAAACCTAACATAACAATGAAAAAATTATTGTATATCCTCCTCGCATTGCCGCTCCTTACCGCTTGCCGGGAGAAAAAAGAAACCGCCGGAGCTGCTGCTATGTACACACCCGAGGTCAGCATAGCCAGCCCACTCATAAAGGACATTACATTGACCAAGGATTATCCGGGTTATCTGACCACAGAGAAGACCGTCAACCTCGTAGCACGTGTGAACGGCACACTACAATCCACTTCTTTCACCCCGGGCAGCCGGATCAGGAAGGGGCAGTTGCTTTTCGTTATCGAACCTACCATCTACAAAGACAATGTGACAAAAGCGGAAGCGGCTTTAAAAACCGCCCAGGCACAGCTGACGTATGCCCGTAACAACTACACCCGCATGCGCGAAGCCTTGAAAAGCGATGCCGTCAGCCGGATACAGGTATTGCAGGCCGAATCGGATGTAGCGGAGACAACGGCGGCCGTCAGCAATGCCGAAGCGGCACTGAACACGGCACGCACCAATTTGGGATACTGCTACATCCACGCACCGTTCGACGGCACGATCAGCCGGGGGACTCTGGATATAGGCAGCTATATAAACGGTGCCGCACAGCCTGTCACACTGGCCACCCTGTACAAAGACAACCGCATGTATGCCTACTTTAATGTAACTGACAACCAATGGCTGTCGATGCTTATAGGCAGTTCGCCGCAAAACGGAAAAGAGTCCTCAAAACTTCCACGTACAGCTACCGTGAATCTGGGAAAAGATGGCAGCCAATCCTATCCGGCCACGTTGGATTATCTGTCTCCCAATGTAGATCTCAATACGGGAACTCTCAACGTACGGGCCAACCTGGATAATCCGGAAGGAATGCTCAAAAGCGGGCTGTACGTCAGCATAACCCTTCCGTACAAAGAACAGAAGCAAGCCATCCTTGTCAACTCCGCATCGATCGGGACGGATCAGCTCGGTAAATATCTTTATGTCGTGAATGATTCGGACATCGTCCGTTACCGCCATATCACCGTCGGGCAACTGATAGGGGACAGCCTCCGGCAAGTAACCGAGGGGCTTTCCCCCCAAGAACGATATGTGACAAAAGCATTGATGAAAGTAAGGGA
>CAVCAX010000155.1:0-6080 GCA_963599995.1 Coprobacillus sp. CAG:698 | reverse complement strand
GTAAGGGACGGCATGAAAATACAGCCCGTAGATTGATTATAATAACTTAAATAGATAGCACTATGTTTTCAAAATTCTTCATCAACCGCCCCATATTCGCTACTGTACTGGCGCTCATCATCGTGGTTGCGGGCTTGGTGACACTCAATATATTGCCCGTGGCGCAATTCCCGGACATCACACCGCCTACGGTGCAGGTCTCCGCCGTCTACCCCGGAGCCAATGCCGAAACCGTGGCGCAAACAGTCGGCATTCCTATCGAACAGCAAGTGAACGGAGTGGACGGGATGCTCTACATGTCATCCACTTCCTCCTCATCGGGGGCTTATTCGCTGACCATTACCTTTGCTGTGGGTACAGACATTGACATGGCTACCGTGCAGGTGCAGAACAGGGTCAGCGTAGCCCAGTCGTCTCTTCCGGAACCTGTTGTGGTGCAAGGGGTAACTGTACAGAAGCAGTCCTCCAATATCGTTATGTTCCTCACCATGACAGCACAGGATTCCATCTACGATGGTCTGTACCTGACCAATTATGCCAAACTGAATCTGGTAGACCAACTGACGCGTGTTCCGGGGGTAGGAGTCGTCAATGTGATGGGAGCCGGAGATTACTCCATGCGTGTATGGCTCGACCCGGAAGCCATGCGCATCCGTGGCATCTCGCCCGCCGAAGTCTATCAGGCTATCCAAGCCCAAAATGTGGAAGTCAGCGCAGGGACCGTAGGACAACCCATCGGGAAGAATAACACGAACGCTTTTCAATACACCCTGAGCGTAAAAGGGCGACTTTCGTCACCGGACGAATTCGGGAACATCATCCTACGCAGTGAAGCGGAAGGGAAGATGCTGCGCTTGAAGGACGTGGCACGCATCGATCTGGGATCTGCTTCTTACAACGTAGTCTCCCAGTTGCACGGGCGTCCTACGGCAGCCATCGCCATTTATCAGCAGCCGGGCTCCAATTCTCTGGACGTGTCGAAAGGTGTAAAAGAGAAGATGAAAGAACTGGCGCAAGGCTTTCCCTCCGGAATAGAATATAGCGTCACACTGGATACCACCGATGTGATCAATGCTTCGATCGACGAGGTGCTCGTCACCCTTCTCGAAACCACCTTACTGGTAGTGCTCGTGATCTTCCTCTTCCTCCAGAATTGGAGAGCGGTTGTCATACCGTGCATTACCATTCCGGTATCGCTCATCGGTACGCTGGCAGTAATGGCCGCTCTTGGTTTCTCCATAAACACACTGACGCTTTTCGGGCTGATACTGGCCGTGGCCATCGTGGTGGATGACGCTATCGTGGTAGTGGAAAATGCTTCGCGACTGCTCGAGACAGGGCAGTATTCTCCCCGCGACGCAGTGACCAAGGCGATGGGAGAGATCACCGGCCCTATTGTCGGGGTAGTGCTTGTGTTGTTGGCCGTATTCATTCCAACCACGCTTATCAGCGGCATCTCCGGACAATTGTACAAGCAATTCGCCCTCACCATCGCCGCCTCCACTGTGCTGAGCGGTTTTAACTCATTAACGCTGACTCCGGCACTTTGCGCCTTGTTTCTGGAGAAGAGCAAACCTTCCGGCTTCTTTGTCTACAAAGGGTTCAACAAGGTCTATGACAAGACCCAGGGAGTCTATGACCGCATCGTAAAATGGTTGCTCGAACGCCCTGTTGCAGCATTGGTATCCTACGGTGTCTTTACGCTGATAGCCATCCTCCTGTTCGTAAAATGGCCGTCTACTTTTGTACCGGACGAAGATGACGGGTATTTCATTGCTGTCGTACAGCTTCCTCCGGCAGCCAGCCTTGAGCGTACACAGGCCGTAGGCAAACAGATCAACGCCATTCTCGATACCTATCCCGAAGTGAAAAATTACATCGGCATTTCCGGTTTTTCTGTCATGGGAGGCGAACAGAGCAATGCGGGCACATACTTTGTCGTACTAAAACCCTGGAACGAACGGAAGGGGAAGGAGCATACTGCCGCCGCCGTTGTAAAACGCCTCAATGAGATGGCGTACAGCATACAGGAAGGGCAGGTATTCGCAATGGTTCCTCCTGCAATACCGGGACTGGGAGCTACCGGAGGTTTACAATTGCAGCTTGAAGACAACCGGAATCTGGGACCGACAGAAATGCAGCAAGCTATCAGAACGCTGCTCGGGACTTACCATACCAAACCCGCCTTAGCTTCTATCAGCAGCCAGTATCAGGCCGACGTACCCCAGTATTTTCTGAATATCGACCGTGATAAAGTACAGTTCATGGGTATCCAGTTGAATCAGGTATTCTCTACGTTGGGTTATTATATGGGAGCGGCCTACGTTAACGACTATGTACAATTCGGACGTATCTATCAGGTTAAGATTGAAGCCGGCGACCAGGCACAGAAAGTCATTGACAATGTACTGCAACTCAGCGTGCCGAATGCCCAAGGACAGATGGTTCCGTTCTCTTCGTTCACAGAAGTGGAAGAGCAGCTGGGGCAAGACCAGATAAACCGTTACAACATGTATCAGACGGCTGCCATCACATGCAATGTGGCATCGGGAGCCTCCTCCGGTGAAGCAATCCGGCAGATGCAAGAGCTTGTCAGCCAGGAGTTAGGAGATGAGTTCGGCTACGAATGGACCTCGGTTGCCTATCAGGAGACGCAGGCCGGTAACACCACCACCATCGTTTTTCTGATGGCTCTATTGGTGGCCTTCCTTGTACTTGCCGCACAATATGAAAGCTGGACAAGCCCGGTGGCCGCCATCATGGGATTGCCCGTTGCATTGCTCGGTGCCATGATCGGCTGTTTCGTCATGGGAACTCCGGTAAGTATTTATACTCAGATCGGTATTATCCTGCTCATCGCGCTTTCAGCCAAGAATGGTATCCTGATTGTAGAATTCGCGCGTGATTTCCGGGCGGAAGGCAATTCAATCAGAGATGCTGCCTACGAAGCCGGACATGTTCGCTTAAGGCCTATCTTAATGACCTCTTTTGCATTCGTATTAGGTGTGATGCCCTTGCTGTTCGCTTCCGGTGCGGGAGCCGAAAGCCGTATTGCCCTTGGAGCGGCAGTCGTTTTCGGTATGGCTATGAATACTTTATTGGCCACGGTCTATATACCGAACTTCTATGAACTGATGCAGAAATTGCAGGAAAAGTTTAAATGACGGTTTCGACAACGTACCAATCGGCAATTGTCAATAGGTCAAGTTACAAACTATCTATGGTCCGGGAGAAAACTCTCATTCTCCCCTTTACTATCTATGATTTAAAGTTTTGATTTTATAACCGCAAGTTTTGATTTTAAAAATAAAAGTTCTGATTTTAAAATCAGAACTTGCGGTTATAGTTTTCCTCCCATGGAAACTAACTTTTCTTCCTGTGGATAAGCAATTGTCTCCTATACACAGTCATTAATGGAGTCGTAATCCGGAATATCTTCCAAAAAAGTATAGCTCTGCCTTTCGTAATCCATCTTGCAACAATAATGCTGCATCCCGTTGCTTACAATAAGGTAGTCTACTTTCAGCACCATATTATAGCGTGTAATCTGATCAAAAACAGCTTGTGTAATCTCAATATGAGGCGCCTTATATTCCACAATCATCCGTGCCGTAAGATTGCGCCTGTACAGCACAGTATCACACCTCTTTTTCGTCCCGTTCAAATTGAGAAGCACCTCATTGGCCATTAAAGATACGGGATATCCCTTGTGTGCAATAAGAAAGTGAACAAAGTGCTGACGTACCCATTCTTCAGGTGTCAAGGCAACATATCGCTTACGGATTACGTCGAAAATAACATTTTTTCCATTCCGAAACGCAATTTTAGTATCATATACTGGCAGGTTTAACGATAACATTTTGTATTTTTGTAGGTTAAATAATGGCTCACTGCAAAGAGAGCACAAATTTAATGAATCTTATGAAAACAAAAGAAGAAATCGTAGCTAATTGGCTGCCCCGTTACACAAAACGTAGTCTGGAAGATTTTGGAGAGTATATCCTATTGACCAACTTCAACAAGTACGTGGAGATATTCGCAGAGAAATTCAATGTACCTATTTTGGGACGCGACGCCAATATGATCTCTGCCAGTGCAGAAGGCATCACAATTATCAATTTCGGTATGGGAAGCCCCAATGCAGCCATCATCATGGATCTTTTGAGTGCCATCCATCCCAAAGCCTGCCTGTTTTTAGGGAAATGCGGAGGGATCGACAAGAAAAACAAAATAGGGGACCTCATTTTGCCTATTGCCGCTATCCGTGGCGAAGGAACATCCAATGACTATTTTCCACCGGAAGTGCCTGCACTGCCGGCATTTATGCTACAACGTGCCGTATCTTCTTCCATACGCGACTACGCCCGTGATTACTGGACCGGTACTGTCTACACGACCAACCGCCGGATCTGGGAACACGATGAAAACTTCAAAGAATATCTGAAAACAACCCGTGCCATGGCAGTAGACATGGAGACAGCTACTTTATTCAGCTGCGGTTTTGCCAATCATATTCCTACAGGAGCCCTGTTGCTGGTATCCGACCAACCGATGATACCGGAAGGTGTAAAAACCGACAAAAGCGACAACCTTGTCACCAAAAACTACGTCGAAGAGCATGTCAAAATCGGTATCGCCTCTCTGCGTATGATCATCGACGAGAAGAAAACAGTAAAACATTTGAAATTCGACTGGTAAAGCCCTTTTCACTGATATGGCAAAACAAGAACTGAGCTGCGATGACATCCTCAAAGAATTGAGGGCTAAGCAATATCGTCCCATCTACTACCTGATGGGAGAAGAATCATATTATATCGACCTCATAGCCGATTACATCACAGAAAATGTACTGACGGAAACCGAAAAGGAATTCAACCTGACCGTGGTATACGGAGCCGATGTGGATGTGGCAACAGTTATAAATGCTGCCAAACGCTACCCGATGATGTCCGAATATCAAGTGGTGGTGGTAAAAGAAGCACAGGCAATCCGCAACATTGAAGAGCTGTCATACTATCTGCAAAAGCCCTTAAGCTCCACGATTCTTGTCGTATGCCACAAACACGGCACACTGGACAGACGGAAAAAGTTAGCAGCCGAAGTCGAAAAAACGGGCATCCTTTTCGAGTCTAAGAAAGTGAAGGATTCACAATTGCCCGCTTTTATCAACTCCTATATGAAGCGCAAGGGCATCGATATGGAACCCAAAGCCACAGCTATGCTGGCCGATTTTGTTGGAACCGATTTAAGCCGGCTGACCGGAGAATTGGAGAAGCTCATCATCACTCTGCCTAACGGACAAAAGCGGGTTACCCCCGAACAGATAGAAAGAAACATAGGCATCAGCAAAGATTATAATAATTTCGAATTGCGTAGCGCATTGGTTGAAAAAGATGTTCTCAAAGCCAATAAGATAATAAAATACTTTGAAGAAAATCCCAAAACCAATCCCATACAGATGACGCTTTCATTGCTCTTCAATTTCTATTCGAACCTGATGCTGGCTTATTACTCTCCCGAAAAAACAGAACAGGGAGTAGCCTCCTGGTTAGGACTGAAATCTCCTTGGGCAGCCCGCGATTATCTGGCTGCCATGCGTCGGTATAGCGGCGTAAAGACCATGCAGATCATTGGAGAAATACGATATGCCGATGCAAAATCGAAGGGGATAAACAACGCCTCCATGAATGACGGAGATATCCTCCGAGAGTTGGTGTTTAAAATTTTGCATTGATAAGTTACATATATACGCCCTTAAATCAATTATCCCAAAGACTTTGTCGGACGGCTTACCACCAATGATACACACGAATCTCCCAACTTCTTTTCTTTGGAGTTGGGAGATAAAAGTACAATCGCCCATCTATACATTTTTATCATAATAGCTTACACCTTTATGATAATAGCTTGCAGTTACACACGCAATTTCTACATCGCATATCATTTATCACAAGATGAATGATGTCTCCAACCCAATGGACCGAAATCAATATTAATACGATATTCAGCTACCTGCTTAGACAAAATAAGCTTTGAAAAAAGTTTAATCTGCTAAGGAATAAACCAGGTAGGTTCCATTC